>AP024676.1:1867444-2178685 GCA_025998955.1 Candidatus Roseilinea sp. | reverse complement strand
GCGTATACCCCGAACGGATGCGGGAGAACCTCGACGCGCTTGAGGGCCTCATGCTGAGTGAAGCGGTGATGTTCGCGCTGGGCGAACATATCGGGCGCCAAACAGCGCACGACGTCGTGTATGAGTGCGCGATGCGCGCCGTCGAGTCCAAGCGCCCCTTCCGTGAGGTGCTGGCCGAACATCCACTCGTGCGCGCGCACCTGGCGTCGGATGATCTCGCTCGCTTGCTCGACCCAACCCGCTACATCGGCCTGGCGCGCGAGATGGTAGATCAGGTGTGCAGCACGGAGGACAGATGACCGCGAGCGCTACGACCCGCGAATCACCCGGCGCACTTCTCGCACGACGACGTCGGTTGGCGTGCGCATCCCGTAGGCCAGTCGCCAGCGTCCTTGCGCATCAATGACGAAAGTGTCGGCGGTGTGATCCACCGTATAGGTCTTCGATGCGCCCGCGCGGTTTGCTCGGAAGTGCGCCCCATACTCCAGCGCGATCAACCGCACGTGTTGCTCCGGGCCGGTCAGGCCGATGAAGCTCGGATCGAACGCGCGCACGTAGCGCCGCAGCACCTCTGGCGTATCGCGCATCCCATCCACGCTGATGAACACGAACGCCGCCTTCTCGGCGTCCTCGCCGAGCGCGGCCTTCACTTTGCGCATATCACTCAGCGCCAGCGGGCAGATGTCGGGGCAATGCGTATATCCGAAGAAGAGCAGCACCGTTTTGCCGCGCAAGTCGCTCAACCGAGTGATACCGCCGTCGTAGTTCGTCAGGGCGAAATCCGGCATCGGCCGCGGCGGGGTCAGATAGGCGATGGCCTGCGGCGCCTGAACGGCAGCTCGATTAGCCGCGCCGAAGAGGTAGCCGCTGCCGGCGGCGGCCAGCGCGCTGAACAGCACCAGGCCCGCAGTTGCTGCGCGCAGCCGAGTTGCCGGTCGCAGGAGTAACGCACTGGCCACAATTGCGCTCACCGCGCCTGCGATCAAGACGAGTGGCGCAACCATCGCGTCGGCGAGCGGCTGACCGCAGATGAAGGCCCAGAAGGCCGCCGGCGCCTCGGCCAGGAGCTTCACATCCTGCAGGTAGGCGGCGCCCAGGAACGACATCACGGCACCGAATCCGACGAGCGCCGATGCGATCGTGAGCTTCAGGATTGAGGACGACGAAGGACGATCCGTTATCGGGGGAACGCGACTAATCGAAGCCATATTCAAATCGCCCCTTGAGGGCCGACGCTCGATCGCTCCATCCAGCCCCCGAGGCCTGTGGGGTCAGGCCTCAGGGGCTGGACGCGCGCAGCGCCGATCTAGGGCATGGGCGCGTTGCTGGTCGGCATGAAGCGGAGGATGTTCCAGCCTTCTTGGAAGTCCAACACTTCGGCGATCACCGGGCCGTAGGAGATCAGCAACAGGATGCCCAGGATGCCCAGCCAGATGCCCCAGCGCTCGAACCACAACGGCGACGTGCGATCGCCGCTGACCGTCTCGATGGGCACGTCGGCGGCGGGCATCGGTTGCCGCGAGAAGAACAGCGTGCCGATGATGTTGACGTAGAGCAGGATCGAGCTAATCAGCAGGATGACGCCGGAGACGGCGGTGACATCCATCCAGAATGCGCCGGCGGGCGTCAAATACGGCGCCTGGCTGGTGAGCGCCCGGCGCGGGACGCCCTGCAGCCCCGCTTCGCCCATCGCCAGGCCGAACAGCGTCATGCCGATCAACCAGGTGAACACCTGCGCGAGCGCGGCCTTTTTGCTGAACAGCGCGCGGCCGCGGATGGCCGGCAGCAGCCAATACAGGATGCCGATATACGTCAGCGTCACGCCGCCGCCCAACGTCTGATGGAAGTGCGCCGGCACCCACGAGGTGTTGTGGATCGTCGCGTTGAGCTGCGCCGAGGCGTTGATCAGGCCGCTGAACCCGCCGGCGATGAAGAGCAACATGCCGGACAGTTGCGCCGCCACCACCGGGTCGTTCCACTTCTGCTTGAACGGCCAGTCGAACAGCGTCTTCGCGCCGCGGTTGCGCGCCGCGTTCTCCAGCGCCGCGCCGACGTTGAAAGCGGTCATGAAGCTGGGGATGCTCACGATGAGCGTGAGCAGCGTTTGGATGCCCTTCGACGATGCGCTAATGCCCGGGTCGCTGAACTGGTGATGCACGCCGACCGGCACCGAGAACACCACAAACATGATGAAGGCCACGCGCGCCAACGGTTCGCTGAACAGCTTGCCGCCGGCCTGGCGCGGCAGCATGGTGTACCACGACACGTAGGCCGGGAGCAGCCAGAAATACACCAGCGGGTGGCCGAAGAACCAGAAGAGCGTGCGCGCTAACTGCGGGTCGGTCACTCTCAGGATGCCCAGCGAGGCCGGCAGCAGCATGAACACGATCTCGAGCGCCACGCCGATCGTCGCCACGCACCACACGATGAAGTTCACCAGGATGGCGAACACCGCGAGCGGCACGCGCTCGTTGGGGTGCTCGCGCTTCCAGTCGCGGTAAGTCAGGAAGATGTTGGCCGACGCCAGCCACGATCCCAGCGCCAGCAGCACCAGCCCGATGTAGAACAGGGCCGGCGCGATCATCGGCGGGTAGAAGGTGTAGAGCACCGCCGATTGTTGCGGCATCGTGAGCAGGACGAACAGCATGAACACCAGGCCAAGCGCCATCGAGGCGAACGCCGCCCAGCCCATCGGCGTGGACTTGATCGGCCGTTGCAACGAACGCTCAACCACGAAGTAGCAGAAGCCGATGATGAAGAACGTGGTGAAGAACAAGGCGTTCATCACCCCGTGCGCCGTCACCGCCTGGTAGTAGAACGTGAAGACCGGGATGGTGGGGAAGTACTGCACGAAGGTCGGCGACCGGTGGAACGTTTGGAATGGTCCCATGAAGATGCCGAACATCAACGCGACCAGCGCCGCGATGATATGCGCGCCGATCATCGCTTGCTCGCGCTTCGCCAGCTTCAGCGTGGTCGGCGTCGCCGGCGTTTCGAACGTTTGGGGATAGGTCACACTTGCCATGAATACCTCACGCGTAAATTACTCGACGATGATGACGCCGTACATCACTTGATGGCCGGCGCCGCAGTAGTGGTTGCAGATGATGTGGTAGGTGCCCGGCCGATTGAAGTTCGCTGTGGCGCGCGCGATTTGACCGGGAACCAGCTCCAGGTTCAACGTATGTTTCTCGATCTGAAAGCCGTGCATCACGTCTTTGCTGGTCACGTAGAAGGTGACCTGTGAGCCACGCGGAAAGCGCAGCACGGCCGGGTTGCCGGCCTCCGGCCCGGCGTCGAACGCCCACGACCGCGCAACGATGACGGCTTCGTAGCGGTTGTCGGCGATCTTGCGCACGCCGGGGTTCGCGAAGATGGTCTGCTCCAGCCGCTGCGGATCTATGCGCTCCACCGGCGCCGGCAGGCGAATGCCGAACACGGTGACTGCAAGGATGGTCGCTGCCGTGAATGCGCCCAGCGTGATCCCAACGGCGATCAGCCAATAGCGCTCGAGTTTGTTGATTTCCATGATGATGCTCCTGGGTCGGTCAGCCGCCTGCCCCGCGCTCGATCACGGTGAGGAACCACAGATACGCCCAGTACAGGCCATATCCCAACAACATGAGAAAGACGAAGAGGATAATGCCTCGGGGTTGGAAGCCGGAGTGCTCGCCGTCCGGCTCGGGGGATTGAGGAGAATTTACTGGTCTCTCTTCCATAGCATCAACAACCCTTCCCTTTGAATGAGTTGCACCTGGCATGGTTATCGCTGCAGCGTAAAGGAAGTTGGGCTGAATTGCACTCCGCCGCCGGACGGTCGGCGGGCTGGTCACTTGGCTAGTCTTTGGGCCGGGTAGGCAGCGTGCAGGGGAACAGACCTCTTCGAGCAGCGCAGTTTCTCGGCGCGCTGTGATAGGCGCGCTAAACGCACGAGAGGACCGGCTGTGTCGCGCGCGGCGCGATCGTGACTGCTCTGTCGAAGCCCCGCGCACGCAGCGCTGCCATGATCCGCTGAGCGTCGGGGTGTAGCTCACGCTCGTCGCGCTGAGTAAGGACGGCGACTTTGCGCGCGCCGTCCGGGATGCCCTTCAGCCCGCCTTCGGGGTGCGACAGCAGCGCGACGATCAGCGCCGGCGTAATGGCGGCGCCGGATGGCATCTGCGTCAGTTGGGTAATCCGCTCGACGCGATGTGCTACGCGCGCGTCGAGCGGTTGGCCGATGGCGTCGAGGTGGGCCAGCACGCAAACGACATCGGTGCAATCGGGGATCACCGGTTCGTCCTCGCCCGGCGCCTTGATGCACAGGCCGCGCGCGCCGTCCGCTTCCACAAGGATCGAGATGGGCAGCGCCTGGGTCGAAGCCTTGAGGGCGCAGATCACGGCGGGCGTGAAGCCGACGAGTTTGGTCTGTGTGGTGGGCATGCCGGCGTCGCCGACGGGTGCCGGGTTGGCGGCGCCCTCGACGGCCAAAGCCAAGCACGCCGTGCACCATGCCGCTGGGGTATCGAGCGACGGCGCGAAGTCTACAATCGGCCCAACGTGCAGCCGGTCGAACGTCCCCTTCGCCGGCTGCCAAATCTTCGTCGTCGTCGTGAAAATGACGCGCGCACCATGCGACGCCAGCGCCTGGGTGAGTCGCCAGCACAGCGTGGTCTTGCCTCCCGCGCCGGCCACGGCGACGCAGTCACCAGGTTCGATCCCGAGCGCACTCAGCAGCTCCATGGCGCCGGGTCAGGCTTCGCCGGGGAAGACTGCTTCGTCGTCGTCTGTCTCGTGGGCAATCGCGGGCAGTTTGTAAGGCTTGACGATGGCGCGCGCGAAGATGAGGAAGCCGGTGTGGGCAACCATGCGATCCTGTGGGCGCAGCCGGTCGGCCACCGGCTTGTAGCGCCGCGTCAGAATCTCCTCCACGTCAATCAGCCCGAAGGCCGAGTCCTCCAGCGCGCGCAACAGATTGACGACTTGGTTGGTGGTCGGTACGAGCGAGCCGAAGAATCCACCGTCTTTCAGCACCTCGCGCGCCTGCAGCACACACGTCTGCGGCTCGGGCATGTCCAGGAAGACGGCATCCATCTTCTCGTCCACTTTGAAGCCCTGTGTGCTGTCGGCGTGGATGAACGTGACGTATGGGGCAAGGCCGACGCGATCTATGTTGCGCCGGGCCAAAGCGATGAAGTCCTCACGGATCTCCTGCGAATACACATGGCCGGTGGGCATGACGGCGGTCGCCAGCGCCAGGGTCAGCCCGCCGCTGCCGCAGCCGCTCTCCAGCACCCGTGCGCCGGGCTTGGCGTTCATGCGCATTAGGATGTAGGCGCTGTCCTTTGGAAAGATCACCTGCGAGCTGCGCTTGATGTGCGTGATCAGGTCGGCGGTGCTGGGCTGGACGATGATGTAGGGGTGGCCGAGCGACGAGTGGACGATGCTGCCCCACGGCTGGCCGATGATGGCGTCGTAGGGGATGAAGCCGTGATGCGTCTCGAACTTCTGACCAGCGCGCACGCGCACCAGGTGCGCTTTGTCGCGCATGTCCACGAGCAGGGCGAGGTCTTGGTCTTGAATGGTGTTCACGGTGATCGAGTCGCTATTCTATTGCACGCTACAATCGAACCCCGTGAGTAAGTCGCACCTGGGCCGAGGAGGCCATAAGTCGAGCTTAGTCGCGATCGCGCTGGCCACTACGATCGGGTTGGCCGCGTGCGGCATACCGGCAACGCCAGCACCACCCCCTTCGCTGCGGATTGTCGAGCCGGCACAAGGCGCGCGCCTGACGATGAACGTCGAGATTCCGGTGCGCGTCGAATATAGCGGCACAGAATTCGCTCAGGTTCACGTCTGGGTCAACGGCCGGCGGATGGGGACGTTGCCAGTTCAGCCTGGCAGCACCGATGCCTCCATGCTATGGACGCCGCAAGCGATCGGCAACCATGTGCTGTATCTGGAAGCGCGCGACGCCGCGGACAAGCTCATCGCGCTCTCGGATGTGGTCGCAGTGCGCGTCGAAGCGCCTGAGCCGACGGCAGCGCCGACCGCGATTCCGACGCCGGAGCCGACCCTCGAACCTACGCTTGAGCCTTCTCCTGTGGAAGCATCGGCAGCCACCACGGTGCCCACTCCCTCGCCCACGACAACACCCGGCGTGACCGTAGTGAACGACTTCGTCAACCTGCGCGCCGGACCCGGCACGAACTACGATTTGGTCGGGCGGTTGAACCAGGGGCGGACTGCCCGCGTGATCGGCAAGAGCAGCGATGGTCGATGGTGGCAGGTCAGCGTAGAGGGAAGGACGGTCTGGGTGTCGGGGCAATTCGTGCAGCCGAACGATGCGGCGAACGGCGTAGGCGTCGCTCAAGCGCCCCCTGCGCCTACGCCTGCTTCACCGGCAGCTGCGCCGCTCGTTGCAACCGTTGCACCGGCCGCACCTTCGGCGGAGTTGCCGACGGCGACGTCGGCTCCACCTGCCGAGCCCGATTGCAATCCCTCAAACCCCCACTGGGCGGCCAAGTTGAACAATGCGCCGGACTACACGTTCTGCACGCCGGTGCCGTTCGAGTTCGTGCCGAATGCCAGCGCCGACCCGGACGAGATGGTCATCCGCTGGCACATCTACGGCATCAAGTCGCTGGAGTTGCGAATTGACCCCAGCGGTGACGAGTGCGGGATGGGATCGCGTGGCCTGCGCCAGCAGGTGCCGTTCAAGATGGACAACTTCCGCTTGAACCGGCGTGATTGGCCGCCCGGCGGCTACAAGATCGGCTTATTCGCCACGCTCTCCGACGGCCGCATCCAAGACTGGGGCGAACTGCACTTCTGCGGCAAGGGCTGAGAGGTGTTGCGTCATGTGTTGCGCGTCTGGGTCGCCTTCATGACGGTGTTCAGGTCCTTATCGCCACGGCCGCTCAGATTGATCAGCAAGATGTGATTGCGCGGGAGCTGCGGCGCGCGCTTGATCGCCTCGGCGACGGCGTGCGACGATTCCAGCGCCGGAATGATGCCCTCGAACTTGCATAGCGCGTGAAAGGCGTCCAGCGCTTCGTCGTCCGTTGCGAACGTGTATTCGGCGCGGCCGACGTCGCGCAGGTAAACGTGTTCCGGCCCGACGCCGGCGTAGTCCAGACCGGCGGAGATGGAATGCGTCTCGGCGATTTGTCCATCGGCATTTTGCAGCACGACCGTCTTCATACCCTGAAAGACGCCGACCTTGCCCTGTGGGAATTGAGAATTGAGCATTGAGAATTGAGAATCATTGCCATCGTCGGATTTCTCCATTCTCAATTCTTCATTCTCAATTCGCGCGAAGCGCGCCGCGTGTTTGCCGGTCTCGATGCCGTAGCCGCCGGCCTCGACCCCGACGAGCTTTACCGATGCGTCGTGTAGAAAGCCGTAGAAGATGCCGATGGCGTTGCTGCCGCCGCCGACGCAGGCAATGACCTGATCGGGCAACCGGCCAACCTGCTCCAAGATTTGCGCGCGCGCTTCCTTGCCGATCACGCTCTGGAAGTCGCGGCACATCAGCGGATAAGGGTGCGGCCCCAGCGCGCTGCCGATGATGTAATAAGTGTCGTGTGGGTGCGCGACCCAGTCGCGGATGGCCTCGTTCACGGCGTCTTTGAGCGTCTTCGTGCCGCTCTCTACGCCGCGCACTTCCGCGCCCAACAGGCGCATGCGAAACACATTCGGCTCTTGGCGGGCCATATCTACCACGCCCATGTAGATGACGCACTCCAGCCCGAGCAGCGCGCATGCAGTCGCCGTGGCCACGCCGTGCTGGCCGGCGCCGGTCTCGGCGATGATGCGCCGCTTGCCCATCCGCTTGGCCAGTAGCGCCTGCCCGAGTGCGTTGTTGATCTTGTGCGCGCCGGTGTGCAGCAAGTCCTCACGTTTGAGGTAGATTTGCGCGCCGCCCAGGTGTGCGCTCAGCCGTTGCGCATAGGTCAGCGGTGAGGGCCGGCCAACGTAGGTCTTGAGCAGATGCTCGTATTCGGCGCGAAAGCCTGCATCATCGCGTAACTCCTCGTAGGCCTCGATCACGTCGTCCAATACCGGCATCAGCGTCTCAGGCACGAAGCGCCCGCCGTAGGGGCCGAACTTGCCCTGCGCGTCGGGCCGGGTAGGACGCTCAATTTCGAATTCCGTTTGCGTACTCATCGCCGCCGACTTTATCACCAGTTGCGCTTTTCGGCCTAGCAGGGGGCGTGTTCGTGATGGCGGCGATCCCATCGGGTTGCCCCTTTGCCGGCACTCAGCTTTTCGAGAATAATTCAGCTTTCGGCAAATCCATGAGCGTGATTACATTGGACGAACTCAAACGGCAGCTCGATGCCGGCGCGCCGTTAACGCTGGTCGAAGTGTTGGCGCCGCATGCCTATCGCAAAGCCCATCTGCCCGGCGCGATCAATCTGCCCATCCTCGGCCTACGGCGCATGGCCGAAGCGATGCTCGCAGACAAGCAGGCGGTGATCGTGGTTTACTGCCAGAATGCGCGCTGCGGCTCGTCGGCGAAGGCGGTGCGCGTGCTGACCGAGCTAGGCTACGCGAACGTGCGCGAATTCCGCGACGGCAAGGAAGCGTGGATCGCGGCCGGTTACCCGATCGAGGGTGATGCAGCGCCGGCTGGATCGCTCGCATCACCTCTCGAGCGACCTGCAGCGTAAACATGGATGCCCTGCCGCTCTCCTTGCCCCATCGCTTCCGGCGCGCGCCCCGGCCGGCGCCGGACGGTCGTGCGCCGCTGCTCATTCTGCTGCATGGCTACGGCAGCAACGAGGACGACTTGATGGGCTTGGCACCTTACCTCGATCCGCGCTTCAGCGTGGTCAGTGTTCGCGCGCCACTCGTGCTGGGCACGGACAGTTACGCCTGGTTCCCCATTGTCTGGGACGAAAGAGGGATCTCGGTTGAGCCGGCCGAGGTCGTCGCGGCAATTCAACCGGCTGTCGCCTTCGTCGAGCAGGCCCCCCTCGCTTACGGCGCTTTGCCCGGACGCACGCTGCTGCTGGGGTTTAGCCAGGGCGCAACGATGAGCGCGGGGGTGCTCTTGCGTCGCCCCGATCTCGTCGCCGGTGCAGTGTTGATGAGCGGCTTCGCGACGGCCGAGCTGGTCGCGCCCGGCGTCACGCTGAGCGGCAAACCGGTGCTGATTACGCACGGCTGGTTCGATGACGTTGTGCCGGTGCAGATGGGCCGTGCGACGCGCGATCTGTTCGAATCGCTTGGCGCATCGGTGACTTATCACGAGTATCCCATGGGCCACCAGATCAGCGAAGCCTGCCTCGAAGATGCCGACCGCTGGATGACCGAGTGGCTGGCAGCTCTCGACTGAGCGATCGTCAGCGGAGCGCTGCCTGGTCGCTTGGCTAGTGAGGATTCTCCTCTGATGCCGGGTTGCAGTTCGGTGCTTCGTCCTCTATATTTGCCGCGGCCCTCACATGCGGGCCAGGAGATTGCTATGGATGCTCGACGAATTGCGCTCGTCCAGAAGACCTTCGCGCAGGTAGAACCCATCGCGCAGGAAGTGGGCGATTTGTTCTACACCCGGCTGTTCGAGATGGATCCAGGCGTTCGCCAGTTGTTCAAGGGCGACATGAAGAAGCAGGCGCTGATGCTCATGACAGTGATCGGCCTAGCCGTGCGCGGGCTCGACCGGCCGGAAACCATCGAGCCGAGCATCAGGGCGCTTGGCCAGCGCCACTATCGCTACGGCGTCACCGCGCCCGACTACAACACCTTCGGCGCGGCGCTGATCTGGGCGCTGGAGCAAGTCTTGGGCGACGCCTTTACCCCCGAGGTCAAAGAGGCATGGATCGAAGCCTACGCGGTGCTCGCCGGCGCGATGAAGAAGGCCATGCTGCCGGCCGAAGCCGCAGGCTGATCCTCAGCGGCGGCGCGTCTCCCAGATCTCCGGGTTGAGCAAATGCGGCGGGCGTTCTCCGCGCAGCACCTGGAGCGCCTGCATGAGCGTCGTCTCCCAGATGCGATGATGGCCGGCAACCGTTCGGCTGGCCACATGCGGCGTGACCACCACGTTGTCGAAAGCCAACAAAGGGTGCGATCGGCTGATCGGCTCGCCGTCGAATACGTCCAGTCCAGCGCCGCCCACCTGGCCGCTGCGCAGCGCGTCGGCCAGCGCCTGTTCGTCCACCAGCGCGCCGCGCGCGACGTTGATGAACAGCGCGCCGCGCTTCATCTGCGCGAAGCGCTCGGCGTTCATGAAGTGCCGCGTCTCCGGCGTGACCGGCACGTGCAAGGAAACGATGTCGGCTTCACGCAGCACATCTTCCAACGAAGGCGCGAGCGTGATGCCCATGTCCCGTGCGCGCTCCGGCGGGATGTAGGGATCGAATGCCAGCACGCGCATGTCGAAGGCGAGGCCGTAGCGCGCGACCCGGCTGCCGATGCGGCCCAGTCCGATCAAGCCAAGCGTGCGCGCGTATAGCTCCAGCCCTTTGTTCTCTTCATGACCCCAGAACGATCCCCAGCCGGTGGTGTGCAAGGCGACGTTGGCCGGCACGACCTTCTTGGCTACGGTCATGATCAGCGCCCAGGCGTGCTCGGCGGTGCTGATGGTCGGTGCGTCCGGTGCATAGACGACCGGGATGCGCCGCGCGGTTGCTGCGGCCAGGTCAATGTTGTCGTAGCCCACGCCTAAGCGCGCGATCACTTTGAGCTTGGGTGCGCGGTCCATGCGCGCGCCGTCATAGCGCACGTTGCCGGGGCAAATAAAAGCCTCGGCTTCTTCGATACCTGCTAGGGTAGGGGAGGGACCGATCGGCTCTGCGATCCCCTCCAGCAGATGCGCACACGAAGGCAACAGCGTGTCATCGAGCCAGATTTTGAACATGGTGTGGCGTATCGCGTCCTGCGTCTTACGTTTTACGTTTTTGCGCTTTACGTTTTCGTCTGCGCCGACTCCTGACTCCCGACGCCCCATCTCAATAGATGCCGCCTGCTTGCCGTTCGCTCGCCTGTCCACCGCGCAGCGCCTTCACTGCGGCAGAAGCCGCCGCCGCCAGTAAGTTGCCATCGGAGGAGATGGTGACCAGCCGGAAGCCTTTGGCGACCATCTTGAGCGCGTAGTCGGTTGAGCCGCAGTGGATGCCGGCGATCACGTTGTGTTTGTGACATGCAGCCACGATTGTGTCGAGCGCCGCGACGACTTCGCGCCGGGTCGGGTCGCTGCGTTCTGGACTGCCCATGCTCAGGCTGAGATCGGCCGGGCCGACATACACGCCGGTGAGGCCGGGCACGCTGACGATGGCCTCGACGTTGGCGAGCGCCTCGGCCGTTTCGACCATCGCGAAGGTGAGCACGTCGTCCGCCGCTGCCTGCTCGTAGTTGCTGCCATAGGTGACGCGGGCGCGGGTGGGGCCGAAGCTGCGGTAGCCGCGCGGCGCATAGCGGCAGGCGCCGACGAAGCGCTCGCACTCGTCGCGCGTGTTGATCATGGGACAGACGATCCCGAGCGCGCCGGCGTCGAGCAGCTTCATGATGATGCCCGGCTCGTTCCACGGCACGCGGGCCATGGGCACGGCGCCGGCCAGGTTGATGGCCTGCAGCATCGGCAGGGCGTGTGTGTAATCGAGCAGGCCGTGTTGCAGGTCGAGCGTGACGCTGTCCCAGCCGGCGCGCGCCATGAGTTCGGCGCTCCAACTGCTGGGGATGGCGCACCAGCCGTTCACGACGTAGCTGCCCTGCGCCCAGATGGTTCTCAAAGGATTAGGTTGCATGGAAGCTGTGAGCTGTAAGCTATGAGCTATGAGCTATGAGCTATGAGCTATGAGTTTTGAGTTTTGAGTTCTGATTTCTGACTTCTGACTTCTGACTTCTGACCTCTGACTTCTGCCCTGACCCCTGTCCTCCGATCCCTGGTCCCTGACCTCCATCACGCCGCATGGCGCTCTTTGAAGATCAGCGAGGACATACCGGCGTCTATGTGGAAGATGCTGCCGGTCACCTGGGACGATTCGTCGGAGATGAGATAGACCACGGCATAGGCGGTGTCTTGCGGCGTTTGGTGCCGGCCGAAGAGCTGTTGCGCGCCCCGCGCGCGTAGTTCGTTCACGTCCACGCCGCGGCTCTCGGCCAGTGCGATCTCGCCTTCGCTCATCACCCAGCCGGGGATCAGGTAATTGCAGCGGATGCGGTCGGCGCCGTATGCGCCGGCCAGGGTGCGCGTCAGGTTGAGCAGCGCGCCCTTCGCCGCGCCGTAGGCGATGAGGTTGGATGAAGCCTGTAGGCCATGGATCGAGCCGATGTTGACGATGCTGCCGCCGCCGGCGCGTTGCATGGCCGGGATGGCATATTTGCAACAGTAGAACGCGCTGCGCACGTTCACGTTCATGATCGCTTCCCAAAGTTCGGTGGTGGTCTCTTCGAGTGTGGCGCGCGGGAACCAACCGACGTTGTTCACCAGGCCGTCGAGTTTGCCGAGGCGCCGGACGGCGGTTTGCACGAGCGTGGCGCAATCGGCCTCGCGGGTGACGTCGGTGAGCTGGAAGAGGGCTTCGCCGCCGGCAGCACAAATCTTCGCTGCGGCCGCTTCGCCCTTTTCTGCTTGTTTATCGGCGATGACGATGCGTGCGCCTTCCTGGGCCAGCATTTCGGCGATGCCGAAACCGATGCCCTGCGCCGCGCCGGTGACGATGACGACTTTATCTTGGACGCGATGGGACATAGAGCTGTGAGTGATGAGTCGTGAGCTATGAGCTGGGAATGGTAAACGGTGAGTGGGGAGTCGAGAGTTACGCGTCAGGGCGCGAACGCGCAAAACTCAACACGCAACACCCTTACACTCTCTCTTAACCCTTCACGCTGCCGGCCAACAAGCCGCGCATGAAGAGCTTGCCTAGCAGCAGATAGACAATGATCGTTGGTGCAGCAGCGATAAGTGCGCCGGCCATCTGGATGTTCCACTCCGTCGTGAAACTGCCGGCCAGGTTCTGCACAGCTACGGTGACCGGTGCAAGGCGAGGGTTGCTCAAAACGACCAAGCCAATGATAAAGTCATTCCAGATGGAAGTGAACTGCCAAAGCAGTACCACGGCGAAAGCGGGCGCAGCGATCGGTAGCAGAATATGACGGTAAATGCCGAAGAAGCCGCAACCATCTATCTTGCCAGCGTCTACCAGATCGTCCGGCACACTAGCATAGTAGCTTCGGAACATCAGTGCGGTGATCGGAATGCCGAACACACAGTGAATGAAGATCAGACCGGGGATGGTCCCATATAGCCCGACTGAACGCAATGTCAGCACCATCGGGATGAGCACGCCCTGATAAGGCAGAAACATGCCGATGAGAAAGAGCAGGAAGATCGTATTGCTGCCCTTGAAGCGCCACTTTGAGAAGATGTAGCCGTTGATCGAGCCGATGAAAGACGAGATGATCGCTGCCGGGATAGTGATCAATAGGCTGTTGATAAAGTTGGGTGAGACCTTCGACCACGCTTCGGCGAAGCTGCCCAGATACAAACCTTGTGGCAGCTCCCACATGCGCTGGATGCTCACCTCGGTATAGGGCTTGAAGCTGGTATTCACCAACACATACACCGGCATCAGAAAGTACAGCGCGAAGGCAATCAGCAGCAGGTAGATCGCACCGCGCGACCAGATCGTTTGGAAGGAGATGGTCGTGTTCCGTGTCATCGCTCTTGCTCCTTGCGCACACTCAGCAGATAGGGCACGACTAAAAAGATCGAGAGAATGATCATGAATGCACCGATCACTGCGCTGAGCGAAAAGCGGTTGGCCGTGAACATTTGCTCAAACATGTGATAAGCCAGCATATCCGTCGAAAACGCTTGGCCGCTGCCGCTGATTACCGTGACGATGTCGAACACGCGGATCGCACCCATGCCGGTGAGCACGATAGAGGTATATGTGACCGGCGCCAGCATCGGGATGATGATGTGCCGGTATAACGCCCAGGTGTTGCATCCATCCATCTGTGCAGCTTCTTTCACCTCCAAGGGAATGCCGCGCAGACCGGCCAGATACAGCGCCATCACGTAGCCGGCAAACTGCCACGACGAGGCGATGGTGATGAACAAGATACCCCAAGTCGGATCGGCAAACCATTTCGACTTGAGGAAGCCAAGTCCAACAGACTCGAACAGCAAGTTGATGCCGGTCTCTGGACGCATTAGCCAGCGCCAGGCCACACCGGTCACGACGGCGGAGACTGCGAATGGGAAGATGAAAATCGTGCGGAATACCGCTTCGCCCTTGATGTGCTGGTCTAGGAGCGACGCGAGTAGAAATCCGATGATGATGCACTGGCTCATAAAGCCGAGTGCATATAACGCCAGGTTGCGCAAGTTCATCTGAAAGCGGAAGCTGCTAAGCATGCGCTCCCAGTTCCGCAATCCGACGAACGTGTAATCAATGACCGACGTGTTCCAATTGACGGTCGAGATCCAGAACGTCCATGCGATGAAGGTATAGATGAAGATCGCAACTGCGACGATCGAGGGAGTGAGCACCACGATCGCCAGCAACAGGTCGCGGTTGATGTGTCGCCGCGATGTCCTGGGGGCAGTGGTCGAGAGCGTGGTCGGGCTGACAGCCATTCGGGTATATCGAGTGACGCCTGACAGACGATTGCCTGCCAGGCGTCATGAAGCGTTCAGTCTATGCGCGGTTCATCCGCTAAGGCCGGCTGCGCCTGCAGCGTCAACCAACTGTTTGGCTGCCGCTTCGATATCTTTGCTGGCCAGTAGCGTGCTGACGACGGTGTCGTAGTCGTTCACAAACCCCTGTGGGGCGGCCGCGCCGTGTTGGATGCTGCCGACGATGATGTTGGTCTTGAAAGCCTCGATCGTTTCTTTCAAGTAGTCATCATACTTCGACAGGTCGGGATCGGTACGGGCGGGGATGGATCCCTTGATCGGATTGAAGGCGTCTTGGCCTTCGCGGCTGCCGCACAATTTCAACCAGTTGATGACGTTCTCGCGGTTCTTCACATTCTTGGGTAGGCCGAACGAATCGGATAGCGCGACGAACACACCATTCGTATCAGGCGCCGGCGCCCAGTGATAGTCCGTAAAGCCGGCGGACTTGAACAGGCCGTGCGTCCAGTCGCCCATGATCATGGTCGAGGCCTTGCCGCTGGTCACCACTTCGTTGATGTCACCCCAGGCGACGCTCTGATAACCCTCTTGCGCGAATTCATGCGACTTTAACAGCAGGCCCATCGCCTCCTTGACGCCTGCGTCATCCCAGCGAGTTTGGCCGTTGAACAAGCCAAGATACTTTTCAGGGCCAAGTGTGGCGACCAAGATGTTCTCGAACACGTGCGCGGAGAAGTTGGGGTCTGCGCCGGCCACGGCTAATGCGCCGATGCCCTTCGCCTTCAGCTTCTCCGCATAGGCGAACCACTCGTCCCAGGTCGCCGGCGGCTTCTCCATGCCTGCATCGGCCAGATGCTTGACGTTGTACCACATCACGTTCGAGCGATGGATGTTGACCGGTACTGAGTAAGGCTTGCCCTCGTACGACGCCAGCTCGATTAGGCCTTTGGGAAACACGTCGTTCCAGCCTTCTGACGCATATAGCTCGGACAGTTCCTCCATGCGACCGGCCTTCACATGGCTTCCGATCAACTCTTGGCCGAGGTGCACCTGGAAGCTATCGGGCGGATCGCCGCCGATCATGCGCGTTTCGAGCACGGCTTTCATATTGCCGCCTTGACCAGCGCCGCCAGCGAGCGCTGCATTAATGATCTCAACGTTTGGATACTTCTCGCGATATAGCTTGTAAAGTGCCTCGAGCGCTTCGACTTCACCACCGCTCGTCCACCACGAGAAGATTTCGAGCTTGCCGCCGGCTGCGGGTTGTTCGGCGGGCTTGCTCTCTGCCGGAGCTGCGGGGGCAGCAGGCGCTGCGGCTGGCGGTGCGGCGCAGGCGGCCATCGCGGCGCCGGCCGCGCCCAGTCCGAGCAACTTCAAGGTTTGCCTACGGGTAAGTTTTTGATTCCTCTTCATGGTTGTGACCTCCGGGTTCCTATTTGTTTACGCTAAGCGTGCCTGACTTGACTGCCGTTGCGGCGATGTGCGGGCCGGTAGGCAGCAGATGGATTGCATAGCTTAGCCCGCCCAATGTATTACAGCCCGCGCGTAAAGGCAAATGGCTCGCCGACGTCGTGAGCTCGATCGTAGATCGCACGTTCTATAATGCATTCGCCGCTTTTGCACAAGCCCGATGCCGGAGTTCAAGGTGCATTCTCCCTTCCAGCCGACTGGCGATCAGCCGCAGGCGATCGAAGACCTCGTCGCCAGCCTGAACGCCGGCAATCGCTACACCACGCTGCTGGGGGCGACGGGCACGGGAAAGACTTTCACCATTGCAAAGGTCATCGAGCGCGTGCAGCGGCCGACGCTCGTCATCGCTCACAACAAAACGCTCGCAGCGCAGCTCTACGCCGAGTTCAAGGAGTTCTTCCCGGAGAACGCCGTCGAGTACTTCGTCAGCTACTACGACTACTACCAGCCCGAAGCCTACGTGCCGCGCTACGACCTGTACATCGAGAAGGACGCCTCGATCAACGATGAGATAGACCGGCTGCGCTTGGCCGCCACCAGCGCGCTGATGAGCCGGCGCGATGTGATCATCGTCGCCTCTGTGTCGTGCATCTACGGCGTGGGCAACCCGGAGGACTACGGACGGTTCGTCGTCAAGCTGGCGCGCGGCGAGGTGCGCCGCCGCGACGTGGTGCTGCGCATGCTGGTGGCGATCCAATACGAGCGCAACGACGCCAACCTGACGCGCGGGCGCTTCCGCGTGCGCGGCGACACGCTGGAAGTGCAGCCGGCCTACGCCGAGACCGCCTATCGCATCGAGTTCTTTGGCGACGAAGTCGAGCGCATCACCGAGATAGACACGCTCACCGGCGAGATTCTCCAGGAATTGCCGGACGTCGAAATCTACCCGGCCAAGCACTACATCACGCCGCAGGAGAAGTTGCAGCGCGCCATCCGCGAGATCGAACAGGAGCTGGAAGAACGGATCGCTTTCTTCAAGTCGCAGGAGAAGTATCTGGAGGCCCAGCGCATCGAACAGCGCACCCGCTACGATATCGAGATGCTGCGCGAGGTGGGCTTCACCAGCGGCATCGAAAACTACTCGCGCCTGCTCGACGGCCGGCCGCCCGGCACGCCGCCCTTCACCCTGCTGGATTACTTCCCCGACGACTTCCTGCTGGTGATTGACGAGAGCCACATGACCATCCCGCAGATCCGCGGCATGTACAACGGCGACCGCGAGCGCAAGCAGGTGCTGGTGGACTACGGCTTTCGTTTGCCCAGCGCGCTCGACAACCGGCCGCTCAAGTTCGAGGAGTTCGAGCAACGTTTCCGCCAGGTCATCTTTACCAGCGCCACGCCTGGCCCATACGAGCTGCAACACAGCGCCGTCGTCGTGGATCAGGTGATTCGGCCCACCGGCATCGTGGATCCGGTCGTCGAGGTGCGGCCGGTGCGCGGGCAGGTGGATGACCTGATCGGCGAGATCCGCGCGCGCGTGGCGCGCGGTGAGCGCACGCTCGTCACCACGCTCACCAAGCGCATGGCCGAAGACCTGACGAGCTATCTCCAAGAGTTGGGGATCAAGGTGCAATACCTGCATAGCGAAGTTCAGACGGTGGAGCGCGTCGAGATCCTGCGTGATCTGCGCCTGGGCGAATACGACGTGGTGGTCGGCATCAACCTGCTGCGCGAAGGATTGGACTTGCCGGAGGTATCGCTGGTGGCCATCCTCGACGCGGACAAAGAGGGCTTCCTGCGCAGTGCCACCTCGCTCATCCAGACCATTGGCCGGGCGGCCCGCCATGTCAACGGCAAGGTCATCATGTATGCCGACACCGTGACCGACTCGATGCGCACGGCGATCGAGGAGACTGAGCGCCGGCGCGCCAAACAGATCGCCTACAACGAAGCGCACGGCATCCAGCCGCAGTCCATCTACAAGGCAGTTCGCGACTTGACCGATCGGGTGAAGATCGCCGAAGGCAAAGCCGGCTACGACGCGAAGCGCAAGGCGCCGGAAGCAACGGGTCCGCTCGCCTTGCGCCTGGCGTCGCTGCCGAAAGACGAGCAGAGGCGGCTCATCGCCGAGCTGGAGGAGCAGATGCGCCAGGCGGCCAAAGACCTGGAATTCGAGAAGGCGGCCATGCTGCGTGACCAAATCCTGGAGCTGCGCCAGTTGCTCAACGACATAGACGACCAGACGCCGGAGTGGGAGAAGATCCGGCGTATGCGCGATCATGGCCCCGATGGCGATGAGGCGCGCCCAATCGCTGACCAGGCAGCTCAGCCGTCGGTAGCCTACGCCATCAAGAAGCCCAAGAAGGCCGGCCCGCGCAAGCGACGCTGATGCCTGTCCGGTTTGACAGTTCACACCGCGCTGCGGAATGCGTAACATCGTGGTCATGAGCAGACCGCGTTACGAGTACAAAGTTGCGTTCGTGGATTTCCGCGGGCGCGTGTCCATCGAAGGCGAAGAGACGCTGATCCAGGACGGCGAACGCATGACGGCCTTCGGGCGGCGCTACCTGAACGCCCTGGGTGAGCAGGGCTGGGAATTGGTCGGCGTGCAGCCGCAGCCGGCCGGCGGCGCCTTTCACATCTTCAAGCGCCCGCTGGCCGAAGGTGAGCAGGCCGAGCCGGCCAAGCCGATCGAGCAGCCCGAACCGCGCTGGGGCACGCCTCCTCCTCCCCCGCATGTGCATCCGTTCCCGCCGCCGGCGCCGTTTGTCGAGGAGTGGGTCGAGGAAGGGCCGCCACCGTCCGGGCGCAGTCGTCCGCCGCCCGATCGCCTACTCCGCTGGATTCGCCGCCACCCGAATGGCAGCATTGAAGAATGGGATGATCCTGCGCCCTGAAGATGAGGTTGTGCCGGCCTTCGCTTCACCCCACGAGGCGCTGGACGATGCGCTGGCGCGCCTTGAGGCGCTGTGCGCTGTCGTAAGCGATCCCGCGCTCGCCGAAGCGTTGCGCGCGCTCGCTCGACTGCTCCTGGCGGTGCAGCGCGAGTTAGCTACTTCCTCTCTCGGGTTCATCGAAGAGGACGGCGATGCCGTTTACCGTGCCGGCGCGCCGCCGCCGCCAGTGAGGCTCACACGACGCGAACGCGAGGTGCTCGTTTTAATGTCGCGCGGCCTGCGCAACAAAGAGATCGCCGCTTGCCTGGGCGTGAGCCAGCGCACGGCGGCCTTTCACGTCGGCAACGTGCTCTCTAAGCTCGGCGCCGACGGTCGCATCGAGGCGATCAACATTGCCCGCGCGCGCGGTTGGTTAACCTGAACGGTGCGCATCGCGCGCCGTTGGATGTCCCTGGATGGCCTACAATCCTCGGCATGGCATCTGCACCTGTCATCTTAGCCAATGCCGAGATCCGCGACGAATTCATCGCCGACGGCATGCGGCAACTGCGGCGCGGCGCAGGCGCCGGTGATGTCGCCGAGGCCATCGCCCGCGCGGTCGAAGACGATCCCAACGAGCACACGGTCGGCTACAGCGGCTGGCCGAATATCCTGGGCGAAGTGGAACTGGACGCTTCGTTCATGGACGGCGCGACGTTGCGCGCCGGCGCCGTGGCGGCGCTGAAGGGCTTTCGCCATCCGATCAGCGTAGCGCGACAGGTGATGCTGCACTTGCCGCACGTCCTGTTGGTCGGCGACGGCGCGGCGCGCTTTGCGACCGAAATCGGCGCCGAGCGGCGCAATATGCTTTCGCCCGAGGCGCAGGCAGCGTGGCAGCAGCGCATCGCCGCCGTGGTCGAAGACGAAGAAGACGATGCCATCACGCTGACGATACGCGCGCTGCGCGAGCGCCGCGGCAGCGACACGATGAACGTGATCGTCCGTGACGCCACCGGCAACATGTGCAGCGCCGTCAGCACCTCGGGCATCGCCTGGAAATATCCCGGTCGGGTAGGGGACTCGCCCATCATCGGCGCCGGCAACTATTGCGATAACCGCTACGGCGCGGCGGCCTGCATGGGACTGGGCGAGGCGGCTATGCGCATCAGCGCAGCGGCGCAAGCGGTAACGCTCATGCGCCTGGGATGGTCGTTGGAAGATGCCGGCCGCGAGGTGGTGCGTCAGTTGTTGGCGCTGCTCGGCGAATCCACCGCCGAAGATCACATGCGCTGCGCCGACTGGGTGCGCATCTTGATCATGGACGCAGCCGGCAACGTCGGTGCGTTCGCCACACGGCCCGGACTGAGCTATAAGGTGCAGCGCGCCGACGATCCCCATCCTGTCATTCGCGAGGCAGCGTGTCTGCAGAAGTAGCACCGCTCGAGCTGTCCGGGATATGGGATGTCCCGGCCGGTTGCGTCGTTCGCCCGCTCGGGCGCGGCTACAACAACTACCTGTATCGCCTGTACGACAGTGCCGGCGTGCCCTTGCCGTACGTGTTGCGCGTCTACGGCAATCACGCCAACCCGAAATACATTCAGCACGAGATGGCTGTGCTGGCGCAACTCGCCGGTCAAGGTTTGCCCTTCGCTGTGCCTGCGCCCATCCCTACCCGCCGAGGCGAATTATGGGCGCTGGTGGACAACGGACAAAGCGTGCGGCTGATGGTGCTCATCCCGTTCATCCGCGGTGAGAACCCCGTCGTCCACGATCTGGGTCAGGCCGAAGGCGCCGGCGAGGCGATGGCGGTGCTGCATGCTGCGCTGGCGCGCGTGGAATCGCGCGGCGCCGGCGCGCCCCGGCCGTATATCGAACTGGGGAAGGTGCATCCGCTTGTACACGACCCCTTCGAGGCGATGCGTGCCGTAGGATCGCTGGCGTCGAAGGCAGATGTGGCGCGCGTAGATGCCGTGCTCGAGCGCATTTACGCCCACGAAAAGCGCATTCGCGCCTTGCCACAGCAACTCATCCATGGCGATTTCATCACCGGCAATATCTTGATGGAAGGCCCGCGCGTCACCGGGGTGCTGGACTTTGAAAACTGCGCGTTCAACCCGCGCGGCATGGACTTCGCCATCGCTGTGGACACGTGGTGCTGGGATGTGATGGGCAGTGGGCGGGAATGGGAGCGCGTCGCTGCGCTGGCGCGTGGCTACGGGCGTGCCGGTCGTCTTGGCGATGAAGAAATCGCCTTGTTGCCGGCGATGGTGCTGCTGCGCAACGCAAACGTGCTGATGCACTTGGTCGGGCGCTTCCTCGCCAACCTCAGCCCATACGTGGACGTAGCGAGCTGGCTGGAGTCGCTGGCGCGCGTGGATGCGTGGCTCACGCTCTACGGGGAACGATTGATCGCTTGTGTGAGGGACAACTTGGGGAAGTAAAGAGGCCAGACCGCATGCAGCAGTCTGGCCTCGAGTCGCTGGGTAGTAGAAGTTTATTTGCCCGTCGTTGCCGGCGCCGCGCCCGGGCGGTAGATGCTCGATGCGGGGCTGGGCGCGCCGGGCGTGAAGTCCACGTCCTGCGGGTAGGCGATGGTGCCATGCTCCATCGCGTCCAGGCCCTGGATCTCCTCCTCGGCGCTGACGCGCAGGCCGATGGTCTTCTTGATGGCGAAGAACAGCGCGCCGGTCGTCGCCGCCGTCCAAACGCCGCAGGCGATCACGCCGATGAGCTGGATGATGAGCTGGCCCAGCCCGCCGCCATGGAAGAGGCCGGTCACGCCGTTGAGTGAAGCGAACAATCCGATGGCCAATGTGCCCCACGCGCCGCTGACCAGGTGCACCGGGATCGCGCCTACAGGATCATCTATCTTCAACGCTTCCAGCACCTTGCCGAAGACCATGACCAACACGCCGCCGACCGCACCGATGATCACCGAATCCAGCGGGGTGACGAAGGCACACGGCGCGGTGATGGCCACCAAGCCGGCGAGCACGCCGTTAAACGCTGCGCCGACGTTGGCCTTCTTCGAGGTGATATAGCCGTAGAGCACCGCCGCGGCTGCACCGGCGGCTGCCGCCAGGTTGGTGTTTGCAGCAACCAGCGCGACCGCGTCAGCGTTGCCGCCGGCGATGGCGAGTTGGCTGCCGGGGTTGAAGCCGAACCAGCCCAGCCACAGAATGAACACCCCCAAGCCGAACAGCGTGACCGAGTGACCGGGAATTGCGTTCGGCGAGCCATCGCGGTTGAAGCGCCCCAGGCGCGGCCCCAGCGCCAACGTGCCCATCAGCGCCGCCCAGCCGCCTACGCTGTGCACCACCGTCGAGCCGGCGAAGTCGCGGAAGCCACCACCTGGCACCAGACCGGTAGCGTCGCCCAGCGTCCACAGCCAGCCTGTGCCCCACACCCAATGGCCGAAGATCGGATAGATGATGGCCGAGATCACTACACTGTAGATCAGGTACCCGCTGAACTTGGTGCGCTCGGCCATGGCGCCCGAGACAATCGTGGCGGCCGTCCCAGCAAAGACGAGCTGGAACAGCCAGAAAGCCAGCAACGGCACGTTACCGATGTCGTCGCCAGTAGCGCCTAAGAAGAAGCTGCTCGTGCCGAAGAGGCCACTGCTCACCGCGCCGAACATCAGGCCGTAGCCGATGGCCCAGTAAGCCAGGCTGCCCATCACGAAGTCCATTAAGTTTTTCATCATGATGTTGCTGGCATTCTTGGCGCGGGTGAGGCCAGCCTCGACCAGCGCAAAGCCGGCTTGCATGAAGAACACCAGGAAGGCGGCCACGAGCACCCACATCGTGTCCACGCCGCGCAGCACCTCGGCGGTCGGGTCGGCTTCCTGTGCGAAGACGAACCGGCTGCCGACCAGGAAGGTGAGTGCGGCCGCGGACGGACCGATCATGCGCAGGCCGAAATACTTCAGCCGCTTATTGGTGGGGCGGGTCCAAAGTCGCTTTGTCGTTGCGGTCATCGTATGCATCATTGCGAAGTCTCTCCTTTCGGTGAATGAATGACTGTGTGATTGCAGTACCAGAAATCGTGACCGACGACGGGGTAGGTCAAATTTGCCCCTTCGGGCAGGCGGGATGCGAGTCGCCATCCTAACAAACGATGGCCGCGCGTCAGGGCGCTGTTCAAAAGCTGAATTTCGCTTCTAGCCTCACCTCCTGTGATTCATGCATTGCTCGTGCGCAATGTGATCAACCCAGCGCCGAAAAACACCGAAGCCCTCGACCGCATACTTAACGGTCGAGGGCTTCGCGGGCCTCGTCAATAAGAAAGCCCACGCTTCACCGAGGCGAGGGCTTCATGGCGCTATATTCGGTTAACTGGCGCAAAATTCTAGCGGGCAAGCGCAGTTTGTCAAGGGTTCGCCTTTCGCCGCTCGGCTCGATTGGCGAAGTTACAATTTCTCGGATCGAAAGCCAAGACGACATGGCAGACCGTTTTAGTCCTGCGCTCGTGGTTCTTGTCGCTCTTCTGAGCGTCCTGATTGGCACGTATTTCATCGTCGCCGGCGCACGTGGTGTCATCCGGAGAACGGTGACCTATCGGATGCATGCCTATATCGGGACCGCCGCGGTCATCGTCGGTGTGATGATGGTGTGCCTCGGCGTCGGAAGCGTATGTGCCGGCATCAATTTCATGTTCGACAGGCTCGCACGTTGAACTTGCGGCAAGCGCATGGTAAATTCGGGCAGCATCGTGGTCGAAGAACTCACTCCGCCAACTGCACCGCCGCGCGCGCTGCAGCACTCGCGTATCACCTTTGCGCTTTCTTCGCTTTCGGTCGCTGCGTTAGCGTTGACGGTGGCGATCTTCGTCGGCTATTTCGTCGTTTATTTGGTCTATGCCCGCGCGCTGTTCGGCTTCCCATTCGACTATGACCAGGGTGAGGGCTTCGAACTCTACGACGCCATCCGCCTGGCACGCGGGGAAGGCATCTACTTGGATAACGCCCAATTCCCGTTCTATTCCTCGAACTACCCGCCGGTCTACCGGCTGATGCTTGCGCCCCTGGTGGCGCTGTTCGGGCCACACCTTTGGGTGGGACGCGCCCTGGCGTTTGCCTCGTCGCTGGTGATCGGTGCGTTGATCTTTTTCGCCGCGCGCCGGCTGTGGCAATCGGAGAGATTAGAGATTGGAGATTGGAGATTGCGCAGAGAGCCCCAATTTCCAATCTCCAATCTCCAATCTCCGCTCTTCGATCTCTCGCATCTCATCGTCCCAATTTTGGCCGCGCTGGCGTTCTTCGCGGCGAACTACGTGTATCAAGTCGGGCCGCTGGCACGCGCACACCTGCCGATGGTGATGTTTGCGTTCGCCGGCATCTCCTGCCTGGATCTCGCCTTCGACGCAAGACGTGACTCGCAAAGCGCAAGGCGGATCGTATATTGCGCCCTCGGCGTTGCGCTGCTCCTCATCGCCGGCTTTACCAAGCTGCAGGCGGTGGACGCGCTGGTCGCCGGCTTCGCGTATCTGCTCATCCGCCGACCGAAGTGGTTCGCGGTGGCGTTCGTCGCCGGCGCGCTGGTTACCAGTGCGCTCGTGCTCGCGCTGAACGCTGCGACAAACGGTCAATTCTGGCTGAACGTGGTGCTGGCCAACGTGAACGAATACGACATCGCCGTCACCTGGCAAACCTACGGACAGTGGTTGCGCTTGCAGGGCGTCTTGGTCGCCTGCAGCGTGCTCTACGTAGCGTGGGACGTCGTCCGGGCGGTGCGCGCGCGTTCGCTCCGGCCGATCACCATCTGGTCGCTGTATTTCGTCACCGGCAGCGCGATGGGCATGCTGACCGGCAAATGGGGCGCCGGGCCGGCCTATCTGATCGCTGCGATTGCAGCCTCGTGTGTGTGCACAGCGGCGTTCCTCGCACGTATCACGTATCAGGTGTACCGGCGCGCGCACCATGCGATAGATGTGCGGGACGCAAGGCTCAGGATGCAGGACGCAAGACGCAACACACCATACGTCCCAGCGATCGCCACGTCTCTCGCGGCCCTGGTCTTCTTCCTGCAGGCCGCGCTCAACGTGCACTTGCCCACGAGCGGTCGCGTCTTCGGGACGATCGCACGGGTGATCGGCGTGGCCGATGCGCCGTCGTCGTATCCGCCGTATCCGTACTACGACTCTGCCGGCTTCACGCAGCTCGGTCATCTGCTCGACCCGGCCGATGTTGCGAATGGCTGGGCGATGGTAGAAGTGATCCGCAACGTGGAGGGGCCGGTGTGGAGCGAGGAGGCCATGCCCACGTTGCTGGCCGGCAAGGACGTGGTGACCAACCCGACCCAACTGCTCAACCTGTCCAAGAACGGCATGCTCGACACGTCGCACATGATCGCCATGATCGAACGGCGCGCTTTCGGCGCGGTGATCTTCCGGGCGCTGTTCTATCCCGAAGATGTCAAAGAGGCGATCTTCCGCAACTACTACTGGGCGCGCAACTTCAAGATGAATGGGTTCGACTATTGGGTGTTGTTGCCGGTGGAGCGGTGAAGGGTCGGAGGTCAGAGGTCAGAGGTCAGAAGTCAGAAGTCAGAAGTCAGAGGTTGGGAGTGGGGCGTAGGGAGTGGACGAGCGATGACGGACTTACATCACATGAGCCCTCTCGGCGACGATGCAACTCCGAGCACAGCGACGCCACCGGGCAATGCTCCATTCTCGATTCACCTGCCGGTCTACGAAGGCCCGCTCGACGTGCTGCTGCGGTTGATCGAGGAGCGGCGGCTGGAGATCACGGCCGTGTCGCTGGCAGCCGTGGCCGACCAGTTCATTGCCTACCTGGCCGGCATGCCCCGGCGTGACCCGCGCACCATCGCGCACTTCCTCTCGGTGGCTGCTCGGCTGATCCTAATCAAGAGCCGCGCGCTGTTGCCGCAAGTCGTCCTCTCGCCGGAAGAGCAGGAGGAGACCGACGACCTGGTGAACCGACTGCGCGCCTATCAACTCTACAAGCACGCTGCGAAGATACTGAAAGCGCGTGAGCAGCAAGGGCTGCGCGCGTATCCGGTGCAGCCGCCGCCCATCCCCCGGCCGCGATCGAAGCAGCTGCCGCTGGACAACGTCACACTGGAAGCGCTCGCCAACGCTATGCAGCGCGTCGTGAATCGCTGGCTGCCGCCGCCGGTTGCCGACGCGATGGTCTCCCGGCTGACGTTCACGGTGACCGATTGCATGGATCGCATCCAGTCCGCCGTCACAGCCCGCCGGCGGGTGACCTTCACCGAGATGCTGGAAGGCGTGAACACGCGGATCGAGATCGTGGTGACGCTGTTGGCGCTGCTCGAGCTGCTCAAGCGTTACGCCGTGCGGTGCTATCAAGAAACCCTGTTCGGCGAGATCGTCATCGAACACCTTCCCGAGGAAGAGCGGCCGGCGCCCGACGAGCGTCCGGCCGGCGTGGAAGAAGAACTCGAGTTCGGCGAGTGATCGCCACTCAGTTCACGATGAGCCGGTCGAATGTGCCGTCGTCCAGCTCATCCAGCGAGGCAACCACTACGTCGGCGTCCAGGTGATCGTGGGTGGACGTGATGCCAATGCAGCGCATGCCGGCGCGCCGCGCGCCTTCCAGGCCGGCCGGCGCGTCTTCGACCACGATACAGTGCGCCGGCTGCGCGCCCACGCGCTCCGCCGAGATGAGATAGACCTGAGGATCGGGTTTGCCGCGCGTCACGTCTTCGCCGGAGGTGATCGCGTCGAAGTAATGCCGGATACCGACGGCTGCGAGGATGGCGTCTATGTTGGCGCGTGGCGCAGCTGAAGCGACGGCCTGACGCCAGCCGCCGGCGCGCAGCGCTCGTAACCAGCGCAGCACGCCGGGAAGCGGCGCAATGCCGCGCTCGCGTACGAATTGGCGATACAACGCCTCTTTCAGATTCGCGATGCGATCCAACTCTGCATCAGGCAGGTCTTGTCCGAAGATGCCGCGCAGGATGGTGTCGTTGCGCTGGCCGAAGGTGGCGCGAAACTCGTCGTAGCTGATGTCGTAGCGCTCGCGCGCCAGCGCTTCGCGCCAGGCTGCGAAGTGATAGTCCGCCGAGTCCACCAGCACGCCGTCCATATCCCACAGCACCGCTCGGCGCGGACGTGCCGGCGAGAGGCGCGAAGAATCGCTTGCGGATCGTTCGTGTGCTGCCATATGCTACGCCTTGTGATCCCGGATCAGGCTCGCTACGATCAACAGGATCACACCTACGACGATGGCGCTGTCGGCGATGTTGAAGACCGGCCAGTCGAAGCCGATTTCGGGGATTTGAAAGTGGATGAAGTCGGTGACGTAGCCCTGGCGCAGGCGATCGAGCAAGTTGCCTGCAGCGCCACCGAGCTGCAATCCAAGCGCGACCCGTGACAGCCAGTCGCCGGCCGGCAGACGAGGCGCATAATACAAGATCACCGCCGACACGACCAGCGCGACGACAATGAAGAACACACCACCGTTTTGAAACAAGCTAAACGCTGCGCCGGTGTTCTGCGTATGCGTCCAGCTCAGGTATGGGCCGATGACCGGGATAGACGTGTAGAGCGGAATCTGGGCCTCGACGATGCGCTTGGTGATGATGTCCGCGATCAGCGTGATGCCCGCGACCAACAGCAGCAGCCCATAGCGCTGGAAGAACGAGGCGACAGCCGGCTGGTCGGACCCTTCCACCGGCGCGTTCGGTTCGGTAATGCGCGCTTCGTCACTCATGGGCTAAATCGCCTGCGTCATGACTGCGCGCGTCGCGAGGTGAGCCGGTCAGGACGGCAAAGGTCAATAGCACCGCGCCGGCCAGCAGCGCAAGGTGTGCCAGGTTGAACACCGGCAGGTTAGCGAGGTGCAGGTAGTTCATCGTCGCGCCAAAGGTCACACGATCGAACAGATTGGCGGCCAGCCCGCCGACGATCAGCCCATAGGCCTTCGCCCGTGCACCGTCGGCCTGTTTCGCCGCAAAGGCTGCGATCAAGATGCACAGCGCCAGGCCAACCAGTTCGACGCCGATGGCCAAGCTGGTGTCCATCAGACTGGCCTCTGGGGGCGGTTGCACATACACCAGCCGGCCGAAGAGGGTTGTGCCGGTTTGGAAACCCTCGACCGATTGGACGGCCATCTTGGCCAGACGATCTACGATGAACACAACCGCAGCGACCGAGGTCAGCGTCCAGATTGGCGCAGGGGCTGCTGCCGATGCAGGCCGCTTGCGCCGATGGGAGCGATTCGGCTCGATTGGCCGTGCTATCGGCTGATTTGTTGGCGCAGCGATCGCGGGCGCTGCCGTCCCGGTGCCCTTGACTTCGCTAGCGACCGGCTTAGCCGCGAGCGATTGCGTTTGGCGAGTCAGTTCTTCGTCGCCGGTGTGAACCAAGCGCAGCGCCGTCGCCAGGTGGCGCGTCTCCACGCCGATGAAGCTCGGTGGAGTGGCGAAGAGTTTGGTTAAACGCGGGTCGTGCGCCAGGGCTTTGGCCCATTCATCGCGGCTTTCGTAGGCCGGCGTTTGCATGCGCGCCCAGCGTTCGAGCCGCGTCAGCGCCGGTGCATCCAGGCGGATGGCATCGAACAAGCCGGGCGAAAGCACACGCAACGCGCATAGCTTGGCGATCATCACGCCCGAAACGTCGGTGCGGTAGCCCTCGGCGTTGCGTTTGGCCAGCGCGCGCATGGCCGAACGCCAGTAGTCGCCGGCGCGTTCGATCGCGTAGCGATCATTCCCCAACGTTTCGGTCAGGAGTTGCACGCAGGGGTGGGGGATGTCGGAGGCGACAGGGCGGGGTGGCTTCTGTGGCAACCGAGGCGGCACAGTGATGACGGCTTCGCGAGGCGCCGGCTGCTCGCTCACGCGCAATTCAACTCGCGCCGTAAGCCAAGCTTGCAGCGCGTCTGCGTTGCCCAGCTTCTGAATGAGCATCTCCTCATCGGCACAGATCAGCGTAGCGCAGTTCTGTGCGTTGAGGAAGTACTTCGAGGCCTCCAGAAGTTGAGTGATGCCTTCCGGCGTCGCTTTGTCCAGATGGTCTATCGCCACCACGAACGTCGCGTTGGAGAGCGTGATGGTGCTGTGGATCAATCCGGCGAACGCGGCGCGCATATGGTGGGCGAACGCGGCTGCAGCAAGCGTGGCGCTCGCGTCGTCGTTCGCTTCGTGCTGCACCACCTCTTCCAGTTCGGCGCGGAGTTCGTGGACGGTAGCCGGCGCGCCGGGCTGTTGGGCCAGCTTATCGAGCACGCCAAAGATCAAGCGCTGCCAGGGCGCTAGGTCGGTCGGCAAGTTGGCGGCGTTGATCGAGGCGCATACGACCTTGCGGTGCTGAGGTGTGCGCTGGGCGCGCAAGCCATCCTTGCCCAGCGTGTTCAGCAGCATGGTCTTGCCGCTGCCGTGTGGGCCAAAGAGGCCGATCGCTCGGCGCAGCCCCGGTTGATCCAGTGCAGCCAGCACTGCGTCGAGTGCTTGGCTCTGCTCGGCGCTCAACTCAACGCCTGACCGAGCGTCAATGGCCGGTAGAGTTTGTCCGTGAAGTCGCTGCAGCGTGTCTTGAATCATGTGCCCCTCGGGTGAATCTACTCGGCATCCTCGAGGATGCCGAGGAGCTAGCCTGACGCTTTCTCGATCGAGATCGTGAGCTGTTCGCCGTCGAACGCATCGCTGGCGCTGACGCCGTCCGGCAGTTGGCCCTCGCTCAGCTCGATACTGAGCGTTTCGGCCTTGATGTAGTCGGCGAAGTCGGCGATGGCGCACCGCAATCGGTTGCTGGCCGTGTAGGCCAAGCGGATGCGGTCGGAGACGTTTAGCCCGGCGGCCTTGCGCAGATCGTTTACGCGGCGCACCACTTCGCGCGCCAATCCTTCGGCGATCAACGCATCGTCGAGCGTGGTGTCCAAGCCGACGACGATGCCGTTCTCGCCGGCGACGATCAACCCTTCGCGCGGGACGGCTTGGACGATGACCTCGTCCGGCTGGAGCGAGACACCGTTCACCGCGACGGGTTGGCCGGCTTTCACCGCAGCGGCGACCGCCGATGGATCGAGCTGTCCCAGGCCGGCGCGTACCTTCGGCAAGTCGGCGCCCAACTTCTTGCCCAGCTTCTTCAGGTCCGGCAGCACGCGATAGCTGACCAGCTCGACCTCGCGCTCGACGAATTCCAGCGCCTTGACGTTCAACTCGTCGGTGATCACGTCGTAATGGGCGAGGATCGCCCGGCGCGCCTCGTCGTTGGCGACGATCATCGCCTTGCGCAGTGGCTGGCGCACCTTCACTTTCGACTGGGCGCGGGTGCTGTGGCCAAGCGCGACCACGGTGCGCGCCAGCGCCACTTCGCGCAGCAACGCGCGCTCCTCCTCCGTCAGCGCGCGCGGTTGTGGGTAGGGCTGGTGGTGCACGGAGAACGCGCGCTGAGACTCGCACAGCCGCTGGTTATCTTCCGGACTTCGCATGCTGAACGCCGAGTTCTGAAGGTTCTGCCACATCACCTCGCTGATGAAGGGGATGATGGGCGCGATGAGTCGGGCGAGCGTGGTGAGTACCTCGTAGAGCGTGGCGTAAGCCGATTCTTTGTCCGCCGTCATCTGGCTGCCCCAGAAGCGCTCGCGCGAGCGCCGGACGTACCAGTTCGACAGGTCGTCAATGAACTTTTCGATGGCCAGCACCGCCGGCCGCGCATCGTAGGCGTCGAGCGCGGCGTTGACGGCATTTGTCGTCTCGGCCAGCCGAGCCAAAATCCACTTGTCCAGAGAATTGGAAATTGAAAATTGAAAATTGAAAATGGCCCGCTGATCCTCCGACCTTTTCAATTGTTCATTTTCAATGTTCAATTTCGGTTGCCAGCCGTCGGCGTTGGCATAGGTGACGAAGAACGCATACACGTTCCACAACGGGAGGATGACCTGGCGGCGGACTTCGTTGAGCGCGTTGTAGCCGAAGAGCAGGTTGTCATCATAGCGCTGGCGCGCGTAGAGCCAACGCATCACGTCGGCGCCGGCCTTGTCCGCGGCTTCGTTGAACTCGATGGCGTTGCCCTTGCTCTTGTGCATCGGCTCGCCTTTCTCATCGAGCAGCGTGGCGTAGCCGAGGATGGTGCGCGTGGGCATGTGCGCTTCCAACACCGTGCTCATCGCGATCAACGAGTAGAACCAGTTGCGGAATTGGCCGGGGAAGCTCTCGGTGATGAAATCGGCCGGAAACCATTGCTGCCAATAGGCGCGGTCGGTGCGATAACGCAGGGTGGAGTAGGCAACGATGCCGGCGTCGAGCCAGGGATTGCCGACGTCGGGCACGCGCGTGCCGATCAGGCCGGTGACCGGATGCTTGATCTTGACTTTGTCAATGTGCGGCCGGTGGGGCGTGTGTCCGTCGAATTCCTCCCAGCCCTCCACGGCGCGGGCTTTCAGCTCTTCGTAGCTGCCGATCACCTCGAACGTGCCGTCGGGATACTCCCAGATCGGCAGCGCCAGCCCCCAGTAGCGCTTCTTGCTGATCATCCAGTCGTGCATGTTGCGCAGCCAGTCCAGCTCACGCTCTTTGCCGAACGCGGGGATCCAGTTGATCTGCTCCGACACGGCCATCATGGCATAGCGCAACTCGTCCATGCTGATGTACCACTCGTCCACCATGCGGTAAACCAGCGGCGTGCCGCAGCGCCAGCAGTGGGCATAGCGGTGCACGTATTTGTCGTGGCGGTAGAAGTAGCCCTTGGCCTTGAGCATCGCCTCGACCAGGTCGGGCACTTCGTGAGCATGCTTGCCGGTCAGTTCGCCGAAGCCGTCCAGGAAGTAGCCGTCTTCGTTCAGCGGGGCGATCTTCGGCATGCTGTGTTGCTTGCCGAGTTGGTAGTCCTCCGGGCCGGCACCGGGCGCGTTGTGCACGACGCCCGTGCCCTCGTCTTCGCCCACGCCATCCCAGGTGATGATGACGTGTTCGAAGGCGCGACCGTCGTGCTTGTCTTGCCAGCGCTTGTGCGCATCAATGAACGCCGGCAGGTCGTCGAAAAGCCCTTCGTATGTCCAGCCGGCCATGTGCTCGCCCTGGATCTCGCCCAGCACCTCATACTCGCCGCGCAAGATGTTCAACGTCTTGTTGCTGAGGAAATAAACGGCGAGTTCGCCATCCTTGTGCAGTTGCCGGACGATGGCGTAAGTCAGCTTCGGCCCGACTGACGCCATGACGTTGGCGGGTAGCGTCCAAGGCGTCGTGGTCCAGGCCAACAAGAACTTGCCCGGCGCGTGGTCGAACTTGGCGCGCGCCCGTTCGCTGGCCCAAATGGCCTTGCTCACGTCGAACGACTTGAGCTTCATGCGCACGGTGATGGCCGGGTCTTCGCGATCCTTGTAGCCTTCGGTGTCAATCTCATGCTGGCTGATGCCGGTGGCGCAGCGTGGACACCAGGGGATCACATCTTCGCCGCGGTAGATCCAGCCGTTCTCGTGGCATTTCTTCAGGAAGCTCCAGATCTGGTAGTTGTTCTCGTCGCTGAAGGTGAAGTATGAGCCGCCCAATTCCGGCAGGCCGAGTTGGCCGACGATCTGCTCGACGCTGCCGGTGATCTGCTGGCCGTTGCGCTCGAGGGTGATGACCTGCTGTGGATTCTCGACGATCTTCTGGGCCAGCCGGCGCAGCTCGTCGGGGTCGTTCCAATCCATCCAGTAGCCCAGCCGGATGGACTGTTCGGTCTGCATGGCGGCGCTGTTGAGCACGCGCTGCTTGCACAGGCGGATGAAGCGCTCCATGCCGAACGTCTCGATATCGCGCTTCGACTTGAAGCCCATGTCCTTCTCGACGTTGACCTCGACCCACAACCCCTGGCAGTCGAAACCGTTTTGCCAGCGCTGGTTGTAACCTTTCATAGCGAAGTAGCGCTGCCACAGATCCTTGTAGGTGCGGCCCCAGGCGTGGTGCACGCCCATCGGGTTGTTGGCGGTGATCGGGCCGTCTATGAAGGAGAAGCGTTTGTCGGATGTGGCGCGCAGCTCGCGCAGGCGGTCGAAGGCTCGGGTGCGCGCCCAAAACGCGAGCACGTCGCGTTCTTGAGCCGGAAAGTCAATCTGAGTCGAAACTGGCTGAAACATCGTCAATCCGTCAGTGTCGTCGCGCGATGATACTACAATGCAGGTCGCATGCGGGATGTCCCCAACGCACCGCGTCGAAATCGCGTCGCTTACAGCGTGCTCATCGGCATCATTCTGCTGACCATCCCATGCTATTTGCTCGGTTTCGCTGCGCTCTTCATCCTGCAGCAGCCAGGGCAAAATCCGATCGTCGCGCTGACAGCCACACCGGGTCAGCCGGCGACCGAGACGCGCCCCGCTACGCCGACGCTCGCCGAGTTGCCTACCCAGTTCGTGCCGCCGACACAATCGCCGACGACCACGCCCAACGTGCCGGCACCCACGCCGACCTTCGCCGTTCCGCCGGCAACCGACACGCCTACGCCCACGGCTACGCCCACCGACACACCCACCGCCACGCCGACGCTGGCGCTGCCCACCGACACACCGACACCCGTTCCGCTGCCTACGTTCGACACACCCACACCGACGGTCACACTCACCCCAACCGACACGCCGACGCCTACGCCTGAGCCGACGATTACTCCTATCCCCTGATCAGCCGGCGTGCGCTGCAAATTACGGCGCCGGCGTCACGATGATCTGCTCACCCGCCGGCTCCAGCTTCACATCGCCGGCGATGTTGGCCGTGTTCGGGCAGGAGTCGTAATCCTCGCCCAGGATGATGCGCGCTGCCGACGGGCTGCTCGGATCCGGCTGGCCGATCACGTTGCGTTGTTGCACGCGGAAGATGTCCTGCAACCGGGCGATGGGCGAACCTTTGCGCGTCGTGCTGTAGTCAATGATCTGCGTCTGCGGGAACCGGTCGCCTTCGATCTGGCCCAATGCGATCACCTGAAATCCCTCCCACGCCAGCCGTTCGGCGGCGACGAGTTCCATATCCGGCTTCGAGGAGCCGTTGTAGACCTCCACGGCGGGTCGAATTTGCGCCTGGTTGCCGGCCGGCGGAGCCAGCGCCTCGGCGATGAACGGGATGGTCTTGTCGGTCGGAATCAGCACCGAGGCGCCGTCGGCGCGTTGATACGAGCGGACGATCGGCCAGGTGATCACCCGGCTCTTGATGTCATCGTTGCTCAACCGACGGGCGATGTCTATGAAAGGAATGAGATCGGTCGGCCCGAGGTCGGTTTCGACGCTGTTGCGGAACTCGCCGTAGAGCCCGAGCGCGTTCTGCAACATGTTGCCGTCGCGCGCCTTGCGGAACAGCGCGCGCAACACCTTTTGTTGGCGTCGCGCGCGGTCGAAGTCGGTCGTGCTCCAGCGCGAGCGCGCATACCACAGCGCCTGCTTGCCGTTCAGCGTCACTTTGCCGGGATACAGGTCGAGGTCGGTCTTGCCGATCGGCGAGTCCTTGTCGGGGAAGGTATCGTGCAATTCGCACTCGACCAGGACATCTATGCCGCCCAGCGTATCCACGGCCTTGATCAGGCCGGCGAAGTCCACGCGCACGAAATGGTCAATCTTGATGCCGAAGTTCTTGCGCAGGACGAGGGCTAAGTACGCCGGCCCGCCGCCGGGATGGTTGCTCAGATAACCGCGCTGCATGACCGTGTTGATGCGATCTTGCGCCCCGTCCGGCAGGCGCACCTGTAAGTCGCGTGGGAACGACAGCAGGCTGACCGAAGGATAGCGCGGGTCAATGCTGGCGACGATGACCGTGTCGGTGCGCGCGTAGTGGCTATCCGCCGAGGCGTCGCTGCCCAGCAACAAGATGTTGATCGTGCCCGGTGCTTGCTGCAGCAGCGGAGCGTCTTCGGCGGTGAGCGCGCTTTCATCCACCTGTAAATTCACGGCCACCGGCGTAGCAACCGTAGGTGCATTGATGCTGCCGGGCGTCGAGGTGGTCTCGGGTTCGAGCGGAAAGGGCGTCGCGCTGAGCGCTGGCACAAGGTCGGCGTTGGGCGGCGTTGTTTCGGGCGTTGGAGCGAAGAACGCGTCCCCGGGGCGCGTCGCCGGCTGGCCCGGCAGCGGAAGCGACCCTGGCCCAGGCAGTTGGCCCGGCGCTGTGGCAGTCGGAAGATCGCCTGTCCATGTGACCCCCAGACCTATGGCGATGAGCACGACGACGACGAGCAGCGATTCGAAGATGCGCGCGACGTTCTTGTCCATAGGTAGCCCATTAAATCACGAAATTGTGGATTTGCTGTGGATAAGTTCGCGGAAACCGCCTTTCCCTACACTCCCGTCCTGCAATAGACTCAGTAGTTGAAACATTTCCGTTTACGCTCGCACATGCTGTGCACTGCCCTAAAGCTGCGGGCTACGCACAGCGAAGCCTGCTTCGCAGGCTCAAATCAGTCCTGCAGGGACTTGGCATCGTGTAGCCCGCGACTTTAGTCGCCGGCAAGAGCTGCCCTGCAGCTAAAGCTGCGGGCTACGCACAGCGAAGCCTGCTTCGCAGGCTCAAAATCAGTCCTGCAGGGACTTGGCATCGTGTAGCCCGCGACTTTAGTCGCCGGGCGGCGGCTGAGACCGCATCATTATTCCTGCCTGGCGACTCAAAGTCATGGGCCACTCAGAGCGTAACGCAAGCTAAAAACCGGCCTCTCGCAGGGCTGTGATAGATTCGAAGCGCGCATGCCTACGCTCGGTTCGCAAGTCGTCCCGGCCAAAATGCTGGAGTTGAGGCGCTTGTTGGCACAGCTCGACGCCGGCGACGTCGGTGCGTTGGATGCATCGCTCGGCGAGTGGATGGATCGCCCGCTGGGGCGCGAGGCCTTGGCTGGCGTGGTCTTCCCGGTGGCCGGCTCGACCTACCTGTGCATGCTCAATTTCGAGCCGGCAGGTCTGATGTTGATCGAGCGCGGCAGCGTGGGAGCGCGCATCCGCCTGTTGGCCGTCGCGCCGGACTTGCGCCGGCGTGGCCTGGCGCGCACGATGCTCGAAGCGGCAGAAGACATGGCGCGCCAGGCCGGCTTGCGCTGGGTGTGGATGACCGTGCCTTCGGACAACCTGCCGGCGACGCGTTGCGCGTTAGCGTGCGGTTATCGGCGCTATCGCCCGCAGTTCATGCGCCGCCAACGCGGTCATGCGCTGCCTATTCGCGCCGAACGCGCGCGCGTCGAACCGTTGGCCGACCGCGAAGCCGACGCGCAGCTTCGCTATTGGATCGGCGTAGCAGCGACTCAGGGTGATGGCTGGTGCAGCGATCTTGTGCAATCCGATCTGCTGTCATGGACCACCTCATCGTTGAACGACGGCCAACTGTATCTACTGGTGAGCCCGCCGGATGAGGTAGGCGTCGCGCATTTGCGGGGTGAGCCGGCGCATCGTGTCGTAACGCTCTGGCTGGATCGGGCTGTGTGGAATACGTCGCGCGAGATGCAGGTGTTGAAGGCGGTGCTCGATTCCGTGGCCGATGCGCCGCCTACGCTCGACGTCGAGTTCGGCAGTGGGGGACACTTGCGCGCATCGGCGCCGGCCTACAAGGCGCTGGGTTTCAGGCCAATGCTGCGCGACCGGGTGGTGATGGCCAAGCGAGTTGGCTGACCGACGCAGCGACGTCTGCGAACTAAGTCAGCGGCTGGGTCGGCGCTGAGCGATCTTCGCCAGTTGTTCTCTTTCGGCGTCGGTCAAATCGGTGGGCACGGTAATCGAGACGCGCAGGTAGAGGTCGCCGTATTCGCCCGGCTTGTTCAGCTTGGGCATGCCGCGCCCGCGCACGCGAATGAGCTTGCCGGACGACGTGCCGGCCGGTATCTTCACCGCGATCGGCCCGGCGAGGGTGTCCACCTGCACTTCGCCGCCGAGCATCGCGGTAAACGCATCTACCTGCACGTCGCGATACAAGTCGTCGTCCTTGCGCTCGTAGACCGGGTGAGGTTTGACCTCGATGACGAGATATAGGTCGCCGGCCTGGCCGCGCGCGTTCTTGCCACCCTGGCCGCGCACGCGCACGCGTGAGCCGGTCTTCACGCCGGGCGGGATCTTCACTTCGAGGTCGGGTTGGCCGGACTTCTGCACCAGCCGCGTCGTGCCGTGATAGGCCTCCTCCAGCGTGATCTCCACGCCCTGCTGGAAGTCGCGCGGCTGACTCACCGTCTGCCCGCCGCTGAACATCTGGCGGATGAACTCGCCTAGGTCAATGTCCTGCTCGTATACACGACGCGCGCCCTGGCCGAATCCGAAGAAGTCGCCGCCGTTCGCCCACTGGCTCCAGTCGTAGTCGCGCGGATTTCCGCCCGCGCGCTGATACTCGCGATAGCTGGCGCCCATCCGGTCGTATAGCTTGCGCTTCTCCGGATCGCTCAATACCTCGTAGGCCTCGTTGATCTCCTTGAACTTCTCCTCGGCCTTCTTGTCGCCTTTGTTGGCATCCGGATGATACTGGCGCGCCAGTTTGCGAAACGCCTTCTTGATCGTCTCCGGGTCGGCGTTTCGGTCTACACCGAGCGTCTTGTAGTAATCCTTGTATTCCATAGCGATCAGAATCACGCCTATTGCATAGGCGCACTGCACGGAAATGGCAAGCGTGCCTCTCGATTTTCACAAAGTTGCATTAACAAGATGATTGTATACCTCTACCTCGGACTTGAGAGAATCCGGCCTCGCGCTAAACTCCACATATGTTCAAGAACCTCAACACCGGAGCGCTGGGGCATGTGATTTCGTTCGATCGGACGTGTGCGCTGGCCAAGCAATACGGCTTCGCCGGCGTGGATCTGGATGTGGGCTACTTGATGAAAATGGCCGAGGCACAGTCGCTGCCGGCGGCCAAGGAATGGTTCGCCCAGACCGGGCTGCGCCCCGGCGCGATCGGCTTGAGCGCCAAGTGGCGAGAGGGCGACAACGATGCGGCGTTCGAGGGAAGCCTGATACGGCTGGCCGAGGAAGCGCGCTTAGCCGCAGCTTTGGGATGCACGCGCTGCGTGACGTGGATTCTGCCCGGCTCGAACACGCTCGACTTCTACCGGCACTGGGACTTCGTCGTTGCACGACTGCAGCGTGTGGCCGCCGTGCTGGCAGAGTACGGGCTGCGCCTCGGCATGGAGTTCATCGGGCCGGCCACCCTGCGGGCCAGGTTCAAATACGACTTCGTTCATACCATGGACGGGATGCGCGCGCTCGCCGCCGCCGTGGGCGCGCAAACACATAACGTCGGCTTGTTGCTGGACTGCTTCCATTGGTATACCGCCCACGCATCGGTGCGCGACCTTGAGCGCCTCGACTCGCAGGAAGTCGTCTACGTGCACGTCAACGACGCGACGGCCGGCCGCGGCCCCGATGAGCAGATAGATGGCGAGCGCCAGATGGTGGGCGCCAGCGGCGTGATTGACATCAAAGGATTTCTCGCCGCGCTGCGCAAGATCGGCTACGACGGCCCGATTACCGTCGAACCGTTCAACGAAGCGATTCGTGCCATGCCGGTGGAAGAGGCGGTGCGCGTCACGAGCGAGGCGCTAGACCGGGCGTTGGGCGTTTGACTCATCGGATTACACAGCAATTTGGAAATCGCGCCGTGCCCGGCAAAGCTGCCCCTTGGCGACCGGTGGTCTCGTCTGCTGCAGCCGACTTCGCCCTGCGTGGCCTACGACCTTGAGTCGCTGGCCAGCATTGCAAGTGTTGCATTTGCCGAATTCGGCTTGCGGTCTTACACTGTGTTAGACAACAATCGCATAATACCCTTGATAGGCGCGTAGCTGGTATTGGATTTCCCTCGAACTCAACGCTGGCCGCGCACCCGAGAATCTAGGTTTTGAGAGCTCAAGAGGAGGGGACGTTTCGATGATCTCCAGACGCATTGCTTCGATTTTTGCCAACGGGGCGCTGGCGGCAGCGTTGTGCCTTGGCGTTCAACAGCCGGCAAGGGTGAATGCTGCCTCGCCGGCTCAGGTATCGTCGCTCGACGATGTGAGAAAGGCGGTCGCCTTTGTCTTGGCGCAAGGCTCGTTCTATGACCCGCAAACTGCAGCGCAGGTTGCGGACAACTGGACCGGCACAGCCTTCATCATTGACCCGTCTGGGTTGGCGGTGACGAACAACCACGTGGTCGCCGGTGCGGCAATCCTGGAGGTTTACCTGGATGGCGAAAAGGAACCGCGCAACGCCAAGGTGCTGGGCCGCTCGGAGTGCTCCGATCTGGCCGTAATAGACATAGATGGTGAAGGCTTTGAGTATCTCGAGTGGTTTACGGGTACGCTGAAGGCCGGCCTGCCGATCTACGCCGTCGGCTTCCCGCTCGGCAACCCCGAGCTGGACATCGAAGATGGCATCATCTCCAAGGCCAAGGCCAACGGCGACACGCGCTGGTCGTTCGTCAAGCAGGTGATCGAGCACAGCGCGGCGACCAACCCGGGCAACTCCGGCGGTCCGATCGTGACGGCAGACGGCAAAGTCGTCGCCGTGCACTTCGCCGGCTTCGACAAGGCCCGGCAATACTTCGCCATCGCGCGCGACGAAGCGCTGCCCATCATCAAGCAATTGATGAGAGAGAAGGATGTGGACAGCATCGGCATCAACCCACTGGCCGACATCTTGGAGCTGGGCGGGCAGAAATTCGGCGGCATCTGGGTGCAGGCCGTGCAGTCCGGCTCGCCGGCCGACGACGCCGAGATCAAACCGGGCGACCTGCTGGTCGAGATGGAGGGCAAACCGCTGGCCGAGAACGGCACCATGCGCGAGTTCTGCTCGATCATCCGCAGCCGCCGCCCCACCGACAAGATGACCATCAAGGTGCTGCGTCCTTCCACCGGTGAACTGCTCGAAGGCCAGATTAACGGCCGCCCGCTCAAGGTGGTCAGCAAGGTGTCCACACAGACGACCACGACGACGGAGGGTTCACAAGACACTCCCAGCGCCACGCTGGAGATCGTGAACGAATCGGGCAAGACCATCAGCGGCGTCAACATCGTCACGCCGGATGCAACGGAATGGGGCAAGAACGTGCTGAGCAAGCCTGTAGCGCCGGGGCGGAGCACGACGATCGAGGGCATCCCTGCCGGCATCTATGACGTCCGCGCGCTCGACGAAGAGGGCAACTTCCTGTCCGCCGTGTTCAGCGTGCAACTGGAGGGTGAGCAGACCTGGACGATCTACCCGCGCTGGGCGAGCTGGCCGCAGAATGCCAAGGAGCTGTTCAAGGACGACTTCACCGACAACAAGAACAAGTGGCCGCTTGGTTCCACCGATGCCGCCGACTACACCCTGACCGATGGGATCATGAACATCCTGATCAAGCAGGACAACTGGATCGCCTGGCAGACCTACTCGCGCCAGTTGTCGGGTCAGTTCATCGGAGAGGTGGTATGCCGCGCCGACGGTGAAGATGCCGAGTGCGGCCTCGGGTTCGCCCTGGATAACAAGAACCTGATCTGGTTCCGCGTGAATCCCGCCAAACAGGAATATTCTCTGCGTTTGGCCGAGAAGGGCCAATGGTCGGAAGACCTGATCGCGCCGAACAACTCGGTTTACATCTCGCCCTCCGGTTGGAACCGCTATACGCTGGGTCGGGTGGGCAAGAATCTGTTGCTCTACGTGAACGGCACGCTGATTGATGTGGTCGAGAGCAACAAGATCCCGCGCGGCAAGTTGATCTTCGGCGGTTCTTCCAATGAGACGACGGATGTGCAGGTCCAGCTCGATGACTTCTTGGTGTTCTCGGTGCAATGACGCCGGCGCCTAATCGGCACGGCTTAGTGCGCGTTTCGAGCGCAGTAACGCGCTTTTGAAGCGTAATGTGCTACTGGCCCTGCGCACCGCTGGGATGCGCAGGGCCAGTAGCATGATGACAATTGCGCCGAAGATCAATGGCTCGGGCCGGCTGCCCAGCGATTTGACCAGCAGCGCGAAGTGCACCACGGCGACCGGCACGGCGAGGTAGACCCACTTGTGCAGCGTCTTCCAGCGTTTGCCCAGGCGCGCCATCCAGCCGCGCGTGGACGTGACCGCGAGCGGGATCAGGATAAGAAAGGCGACGAAGCCGGCGATCACGTAGTACTTCTCGACGATCGCTTGCCCGATCAGCCGCAGGTCGAGCCCGTAGTCCAGCACGGCGAAGACGGCCAGGTGCAGCACGACATACATGAAGCCGTATAGCCCCAGCGCACGCCGCACGCGGAGCGCCTGCCGAAAACCGAAGGCCGTGTTCAGCGGCGTGCAGGCCAGCGACAACACGAGCAAGACCAGCGCGGCTTTGCCGGTGCGCACGGTGATCTCCTGGATCGGGTTGGCGGTGAGGTTGTAGCGATAGTTGTCCAGGATAATGAAGCCCAGCGGCGCGAGCGCGCCGATGTGCACCACGACTCGCAACCAGTTCGCCCTCAGCCAGCTCATGCGAATTGAAATTGAGAATTGAGAGAGTGCCGTTTCTTAATTCTTCATTCTCAATTCTTCATTTCAGTAGTTCGCTTGCAGATCCATGCCGGCATATAGCCCGGCGACCTGCTCCGCATAGCCGTTGAACATCAGGGTGGGGCGTCGGCCGGGTTCGCCGATGCGCCGTTCGGTGGCCTGCGACCAGCGCGGGTGTGGGCGCTGCGGATTGACGTTCGAGTAGAAGCCATACTCGTGCGGCGCGAGCGTGTTCCACAGCGTCTTCGGTTGATCGGCCGTCAGCTCGATCTTCACGATGGCCTTGATGCTCTTGAAGCCGTACTTCCACGGCACGGCCAAGCGCAGCGGTGCGCCGTTCGAGTTCGGCAACGGCTTGCCGTATAAGCCGGTCACCATCAGCGTCAGGTCGTTCATCGCCTCGTCCAGGCGCAGCCCTTCGGTGTAGGGCCAGGGATAGAGGCTGAACGGCCCCTGGTTGGGGTACTGCTTCGGATCGAGCAGCGACTCGAAGCGCACATACTTCGCCTCGGCCTTCGGCTGCACCTCTTTCAGCAGTTTGTGCAGGGGAAAGCCGATCCAGGGAACGACCATGGACCAGCCCTCGACGCAACGCAGCCGGTAGATGCGCTCTTCCTGGTCGAACTTGCGCCGCAGGTCATCAATGTCGTAGGTGCGCGGGTTGCTCACCAAGCCGCCCACCGTCACCGTCCACGGCTCGGACTTGAAATTCGTTGCCAGCCGGGCGACGCCTTCCTTGTCTTCGGTGAACTCATAGTAGTTGTTGTAGGTCGAGATCGTCTCGAATGTGTTGGCCGGATCACCAAGTTCATCGCGTTTGATCTCGGCGACGCCAGTCGGCGCAGCCGCTGGCTCGGCTGGCGCAGCAGGCGCCGTCCGGCCGGCGAGCGTCTCGCCGAGCTGGCCGCCGCAGGCCGTCAGCGCTGCCGAACCGAGCGCCAGCCCACCTAGGCGCATGAACCGTCGCCGCGAGAGATATACATGCTCCGGCGTGATTTCAGACGAACGAATTTTTTGCATATCCCGCCTCCGTGACGTTGCTGGTCATCGTAGCGCTCGAACATTACAGCCGGCTGAGCCCCATGTCGGTCTGCCGCGTGCCTCGTGCTTGCCTGGTGACCTGGTGATTTGCGCCGGGAAGTAGGTGTTACACTTCTGCACGATGCTCGATTCGCCTGCTTCGCCGTTCGACGCACCTGCATTGCTGCACTTGTTGCGCGAGCACTTCGATTTGGCCGATTTTCGTGACGGGCAGCGGACGGCGATCGAACATGTGCTGGCCGGGCGGAATACCTTGGTGGTGATGCCCACCGGCAGTGGCAAGTCGCTGATCTACCAGTTCTGCGCAATGGCGTTGCCGGGCACGGCGCTGGTGATCTCGCCGCTCATCGCGCTGATGAAGGACCAGGTGGATCGCCTGCGCACGATCGGCATCCCGGCAACTTTCATCAATAGCTCACTCAGCGCGCAGGAGCAGCAGCGTCGCATCGAGGGGCTCGAACGTGGCGAGTGGCGGTTGGTGTATATCGCGCCGGAGCGTTTGCGCAGCGCTGCGTTCGTCAATGCGCTGCAGCGCGTGCGGGTGTCGCTGCTGGCCGTGGACGAGGCGCATTGCATCTCGCAGTGGGGGCACGATTTCCGCCCCGATTACTTGCGCATTGGCGCCATGCGCAGAGCGCTGCACGATCCGGTCACCGTGGCGCTCACCGCGACCGCCACGCCCGAAGTGCAGGACGACATCGTCGGCCAGCTCGGCCTGCCCTCGGTCGAGCGCGTGATCACCGGCTTCGCGCGGCCGAACCTCGTCTTTCACGTCCGCTTCACGCCGGATCTGCAATCGAAATATCGCGCCATTCGCAAAGTGCTGAGCGCGGTGCGCGGTGCAGGCATCATCTACGTCGGCACGCGCCGCGAAGCTGAGGAGCTGGCCGCGACGCTCGAAGCGGAGCACAGCTTGCCGATCTGCGTCTATCACGGTGGCATGGAGCGCAGCCAGCGCACGCTCGCGCAGGATGCCTTTATCGCCCAGGAAGACGCCATCATGATCGCTACGAACGCATTCGGCATGGGCGTGGATCGCCCCGATGTGCGGTTCGTAGTGCACTACAACGTCCCCGGCACGCTCGAGGCGTATTACCAGGAGGCCGGCCGTGCCGGGCGTGATGGCAAGCCGGCGCAGTGCGTGCTGCTCTACGCGCCCCAGGATCGCAACCTTCAGGAGTGGTTCATCGAGAACGACGCGCCCTCGCGCAACGAGCTGATGCGCTTGCACGAGGCGATCGCCTCGCGCGCGAAAGACGGCTTGGCACGGTTGTCGTTCGATGATCTCTATCGTGCGACGCGCCTGTTCGAGGTGAAGCTGCGCGTCGGCCTCTCGCACCTGGAACGCGTCTGTGCGCTGGAGACATCGCGCGAGGATGCCCAGATCATGCACTTCGCCGTGGGCGAATTGACCGACGAGGCACTGCGCCGGATCGAGGCCGACATCCATCGCTGGCGGGCGCACAAACGCGCGCAGCTCGACAAGATGATTGCCTATGCCGAGACGACCACGCGCTGCCGGCAACAGATGCTCATCGAACACTTCGGCGATACGAGCGAAGTGCGCGCTTGGCCATGTTGCGACTTTCACGTGCGCGAGGCGCGCGGCGAGCCACATCCACAATTCAAAACGTACTCAGCCCCGCGCCTGCAGCCCGAAGCGCAGTCGGAGAAACAGAATTCGGTGGACGTAACGGCGCAGCTGTTCGACGCCGGCATGAGCGTCCGGGAGGTGGCGGCGCAGCGCGGCCTGAGCTTGAGCACGGTCTACATGCATGCTGCGCAGCTCATCGCGTCCGGCCGGCTGGAGTTGGGCCGCGTGGTCAGCGAATCTGCCGAAGCCGAGATTCGTCGCGCCATCGCCCAGATCGGCTCGACGGAACGCTTGGCGCCGATCAAGGCGCTGCTGCCCGACACGATTGACTACGGCGAGATCCGTTGCGTGGTGGCGCAGGCGGCGCGAGCAGGCTCCGGCAACGTCTCAGGCGCTCATGCCGGTTGAATGCGCAAGGGGGCGCAACGACGCGAGCGACCGAACCAATCCTCGGTAGAGACGCACACTGAATCAGCGCCAAGCGCGTGAGGCGCCCCAAGCTCTTTTCGGCGACGCTGCCTACTCATCCCAGCTCTTCTGGCCAGTAGGTCAGTGCGCCGGCTGTGGAGACGGCGACGCCCCGTTGGCGGGCGAGCGCCTCGGCATCGGGTGTGATTTCGTTCCCTCCGACGGCAGGGATCGCCGGGAGCCCTAACCCCCTGAGGATCTCGGCGCGTTCGAACGCGCGATCCACATCGGTGCGATTGATGACGGATGACGCTTCCAGCGCCAGATACACGTCGCGCGCGCGTTCGGCAACGCCAACGCGTCCCTGGATCAACACGTCGAGCGCCAGCAGATCGCGCCAGTCGCGATTGGAGATTCGCCCGTCCTCGCGTGCGCGCTCCACTTCGGGAATGTCGTCGAGGCGAATGGCTCGTGCTTTTCGCATCGCCAAGCCGAAGTAGGCGTAAGGACGTTCGCGATAGTTGGCTTCGACTCGCCAGCCGATCAGATCACCGACGCGTTCGGTCAACACCTTGTGGCTTGCGGTCAGTTCGTTGACCGCAATTGAGAGCTGCGCAAGCTGCACTGCGAGCTGATCCACCCGCTCGGTGAGCTGATCTACTCGCTGGGTGAGCTGGTCCATGCGCACCGCGAGCTGATCCACTCGCTGGGTGAGCTGGTCCATGCGCACCGCGAGCTGATCCACTCGCTCGGTGAGTTGATCCAGGCGCACTGTAAGGTCATCCACTCGCTGAGTGAGCTGATCCAAGCGCACAGTGAGCGCATCTATCCGCTGCGTGAGTTGTTCGATGTTCGCAGCAGTAGCGCGCTGCGACTCAGCAAGTTCGCGCGTGATGCGTGGCAATTCCAGAATGTCGTCCGCCAGCAACATGCGTCGCAGATCGGCCCGCCATTCCGGATGTTCCTCCAGAAGTCGGTACAGGTCTCGGTAATCGTTGACCGTGAATGCCATCGTGCGCCGTCGAAATGATAGCGCAATTTCCATACCACTCGACTGCTACCCCCTGTGAGCCTATACACCCCACCGGATAAAATGACTATGGGATACTGCTTAAGCGATGCGGGATACCGATGGTTTGGATGACAAAAGCATGATCTACGTCGTAGGCCACAAGAACCCGGACACCGACGCCGTTGCATCGGCCATCGGCTACGCCTGGCTGCTGCGCGAGCGCGACGGGCTGGAGGCGGTCGCCGCCCGCGCTGGCTCGATGAACGCACAGACGCGCTTTGCGCTGGGCTTCTTCGGCGCGCCGACGCCGATGCTGCTGGAAGACGCGTCGCCGCGCTTCGAGGCGATCGCCAATCGAATTGACCCGCTCACGCCGGATACGCCGCTCTCGGCAGCCTGGCAGCTCTCAGCCAAGACGCATCGTGCTGCGCCGATCGTCGAAGCGGACGGCACGCCGGTCGGCCTGGTCACCGGCCAGTCGGTGTTCGGCTATCTGTCGCAGCGGCTGGATATGACCTACGCCGTATTCGGCAAGCTGATCGCCATCCCCTGCGGCGAGGCGTGCGATCCCGACGTGCCGAAGTTCGCGTTGAACGACCGCATCAGCGACCACCGCGAGCGCGTGATGCGCACCCAGCGCGACGACTTCTGGGTGGTGGACGGTGACGGCAAATACGCCGGCATTTGCACGCGCGCCGACATGTTGCACCCGCCGCGCATGAAGTTGGTGCTGGTGGATCACAACGAGCCGGGGCAAGCGGTGAACGGCTTGGCCGAGGCCGAGCTGGTAGAAGTGCTCGACCACCACCGCTTGGGCACGATCAACACCACCATGCCCATCTCCTTTCATGTGGACGTCGTCGGCTCGTGCTCGACGTTGGTCGCCGAACGCATCCGGATCGCGCGTCTGACGCCACCGAAGGACGTGGCCGGCATGCTGTTGTCGGGGCTGCTCAGCGATACGCTGGCCTTCAAGTCGCCGACTACGACGGCGCGTGATCGCGGCTCGGCGGCCTGGCTGGCCTGGCACGCTTTCGGCATGGATGACGCCGAACGCCAGATGGACGCATTCGCCGACGCCTTATTGCAAGCCGGCGCCGATGTGAGCGGCCGCTCGGCGCAAGACATGGTGCAGGCCGACCTCAAGCTCTTCGAGTCTGGCCCGGTCAAGTTCGGCGTGGCTCAGGTCGAGGTGACGAGCTTCAACGCAATCCTGCCACGCATGGACGAGATTCGCGCCGCGCTGAAAGCGTTGCAAGAGCAGCGCGGCCTGAACTTCGTCGCGCTGATGATCACCGACATCGTCGAGAACAACAGCCTGCTGGCTGGTGTGGGCGAGGCGCGCTTCTTCGAGCGCCTGCCGTTCTCGCGCAAGGCCGACGGCGTGTGGGACATGCCCGGCGTGGTCTCGCGCAAGAAGCAGTTGCTACCTACGTTGCTCGGCATGCTCCAGGGCTGAACGAATCGAGAATTGAGAATGAATACCGCTTGCGGAGTCAAGGTGTGCTAAATCAACTTGGCGTATGAGAACAGGACGACCGCGACAACCGATTGAGATCGCTGAGAGCGTCGAGCAGTTGTAAGCCCTGTATCGCCAGGAGAAGGATGGCCTGAAGCGCCGGCGTTACCAGTTCGCCTACGAACTCAAACGCGGCACCAGCACCGACGCGGCCGCTAAAGCATGCGGAATCAGTGGCACGGCTGCCGATACGTGGGTGCGATGGCTGCGCCAAGGTGGATTGACAGAATTGATCGCGGGGCATAGCTGGGGCGGGCAGCGGCATGTGGGCGGGCGGCTAAGCGAAGAGCAGGAAGGCGCGCTAGTGCAAGAGGCGGCCGCGGGCAAGATTCGGAGCATCCACGACGGCGTGGCGTGGGTGCAAGCGCGATGCCAGGTGCGATACACCTACTGGGGCATGCGCGGGGTGTTCGCGCGGCTGGGACTGCGCAAAAAGGTGCCCCGCCCGGCCAATGTCAAACGGAACGAAGCACGCCAAACGGCGTGGAGAGAGGGGGCTGTGTTACCAGCTGGCCCAAGCGGGCGTCAGGTTGGACGGCGCGATCATCATGAGCGATGAGATGCGGGTGGGTTTACATAGTCAGGTGCGCCGGCGCTGGTGTCCAGTCGGCATGAAGCTGGTGCAGCCGCAGCAGATGCGGTTTGACCACCGCTGGCTGGTGCTCGGATTAGCCGTTACCCGGCTCAAGCTGCGCTGGCGTTGGCAGGCCAACCTGCGTCAAGACAGCATGCTGGCGACGGTGCACGCCTGGCAGCAACATCCGGACGGCTTGGATGCTGTGGTGTGGGACAACGCGCCCGCTCACAAGACCAAGGCTGTTCGTACGGCCATCGCTGGCACTAGCACTGGCACTGGTGGTGCGGTGATCTTCCAACCGCCGTATGCGCCGGAGCTGAATCCCGTTGAGCGCATCTTCGAATACCTACGTGACCACATTGAAGGCGAACTCTACGCCACCATCGAGGCCAAAATCGAGCGAGTCGAGCAGATATTGCATGCGTTAGCTGACGACGCCGACGCACTTCGCAGGCTGGTTGATTGGCGTTGGATCAAAGACAACGTCCAGGCCCTGTCCTTATTTAGCACGCCTTGATGTGGCAGTTGGTAGAAGAGTGAAGAATGGAGAAAGGGTTTAGCGTCTCTGCGCTTGGTCATTGTAGCGTGCTGCGTATTGACCTTTCTCAATTCTCAATTCTCAATTCCCACGCGTTGGTCGAGCCATTCGATCCGGCCTTCATCATCACCGACGAGGAGTTCAACGACCCGGGCGCGATGTCGTGTGAGCAGATTCAGGCGTTCCTGAACGCGCGGCGCGGCATTTTGAAGCGTTACGCTGTAGACGGCCGGACGGCGGCTCAAATCATCTGCGACAACGCCATCCGCTTCGGGATCAACCCGCGCTTGCTGCTGGTGATGATGCAGAAGGAGATGGCGCTGCTGACCGATCCCGCACCAAGCGAAGGGGCATTGAACTGGGCGATGGGCTGCGGGCCGGGCTGGGACAGCACCAAGGGCTTCGCCGTCAACGTCGAGTGCGGCGCGCGCACGCTGCGGCGCAACTTCGACCGGCCGGGGCTGGGCCAGGAGACAATTGACGGCGTCACGCCGGTCAACCGGGCCACGCTGGCGCTATACCGCTACACGCGCCACCTTCGCGGCAACCGCGATTTCTGGACGATCTGGGTCGGCTACTTCCCGCAGAGCGCAGCCAGCGGCACGCCGCCGGAGATCTATGTGGACAGCCGCAACGTCGAGTTGTCGCCACCGATCCAGGATGAGCCGACCTGCCGCAGCGGTTGGGCCGTCGGCGTCAAAGGACGCGGCGGCCATCACCTGGCGACGCCGAACGTCGCTGCGCCACGCGAGTCCACCAACCAGGTGATCTGGCGGCCGCATCTGCCGTTCGAGGGCGCCTATCGCGTGTTCGTCTTCATCCCCGACCGCGCGGCCATCGCTTGGCCATGTGGGCCGATCGCCGCACGACTCGACACGACCAATGCGCGCTACACGATCAAACACCGCGACGGCGTGACGAGCTACGCCATCAATCAAGCACCGATTCACGATGGCTGGGTGGAGCTGGGGTCGTATTACTTCGCTGCCGGCACAGAGGGCTACGTCATGCTCGACGACGTCACCGGCGAGCCGAGTGGCACGCGCTGGGTGAGCATAGACGACATGAAGTTCGTCTGGCTGCATCCGTGAGCCATCCTTGGGCAAGTCGCGGGCATACAGACCCAACCCGCGCTCAATGCTGGCTGCACCCGCGTGTCATCGGTATGCGGAATGTGAGGCAACATCCGTCACGGCCGGATAGCTGCTTCGCGCTGACGGCGGTGCACGATGACATCCGTCGTCACGAACGTGGACGCCGCGCTGGCGGCAGTGAGCACGGCCGTCTGTAAGGCATACGCTGAGTCAAGGATGCCGGCGCGATAGAGGTTGACCGGCTGCCCGGTGAGCACGTCCACACCCCACCCGCGCTTGGCCTTGCGGACGTACTGCACCGTTGCCCCGCCGTGCATCCCCGCGTTCTTGGCAATCGCATGCGCGGGCGCAGACAGCGCTCCGAACACACATTCCATGCCCAAGCGCACATCTTCCTTTGCCCGACTCACTGCTCGTTGCAGCGATCGCTCACAGTGCACCAGTGCGACACCTGCGCCGGGGACGACTCCATATCGCCTTACCTGCAACAGCAAGCCGGCCAGGCGCTCGGCCTGTGCCTTGCGATGCTCTCGCTCGGCGTTGGTGTGAGCGCCCACTTTCAAACGCACCACGCCGCTCCCGAAGGTGGCCATGCGATCGCGGTAGAAGCGTATGCGCGCAGGGTCATCCTCAGCTTCCCAAGCGACGTCCAGCTGGGCCAGATGCGCGACTTGCGCGGCGCGATCGCCGCAGCCATCCTCGATTCCAAAGAAATGCTCACTGGCCCATGCGACGCCGGCGCGCCCCAGACAACTGGGCCACAGATCGGGCAGGCGAAGGACAGGTGCTGCGCTTTCTCGCGCTTCGACGTAGGGGATGAACGTCGCGCCGGTCAAGATCGCCGCATCGGTCAGCACCGCTACACGGTCAGGGCCGCTCACTGGGGGCGGTTTAACAAAGGCTGCATCGCCGATGCCCTTCTGCCGCGCCTGCGCGAACAGCGCCAGCATGCGAGATGAAACATGGCGGCAGATGATGAGCAGGCGGGCCGGCCGCAACCGCGCCAATGTCCGAATGAGCGGCTCCATGTGCGCTTCGTCCGATAGGTCGAGATCGGAAACCAGGACATATGCGCCGGGCAGCCGCAGCATGAGATTCGCAGCATATTCGTTCGCCGCAAACGGAGAACCATGCCAGCCGCTACGCCAGAGTGCTCCGCGAATGAATTCGTACTCGATGCATGTGCCGGCGCCGTTTTCGACATGGATGTGCACGTCGGGCGGGAAGGAAGTCGTGATCGCTGCCATGATTTCGCCCAAAGCAAGATCGTCGCAGTGCGCACGCAACCACGCCCGCAGCACAGCCGGATCGTCCTCGGGCAGCGGCTGAGCTTGACGACCCAATTCCTCGGCGACGATCTGAGCGGCTTGCAGGAAGCCGTCACGCAGGCGCATAGGGTTGCCGCCTGCCGCAAGGATGCAGCGCGCACGTTGCATGATGGCTTGGAAGAGCACGGCTGTCGTCGCGACGCCGTCGCCGGCGCGCTCGTGCACTCGACACAAAGCGTGCCGGAGCAACATCGCACCGACGTCGGCATCCGGGTTGGACAAGGCGATAATGCGACGAGCAACAACCCCGCCATCGCTCAGCACATCGGGCGAGAAATGACGGCCCGCATTCCGCTCGGCCAGCACTGTGCGGCTTTTCGGCCCGAGCGTCGGCCGCAGCGCGTCCACCAACAGACGCGCGCCGACCCACATCCTATCCGCCACGTCGGGCTGAAAGACCACGCGCTCCCTCGATAGGAAGCCATTGCCCCTCGGAGCCGGTGGCCGGAAGCTTCTTAGCATGGCTCACTTCAGTCCACCCAGCACGATGCCGCGAATCAGATACTTGTTGGCGAAGAAGTACAGCGTCAGGACGGGAATGGCCGCCACGAGCGCAGCCGCGAAGCGCGAGCCGCGGTAGATCACCGACATGTGCTGCGAGTTGAAATATGAGAGGCCAACCATGATGGTCTGGCTCTCCGGCTTAGACAGGTAGATCAAGGGACCGAGCACATCGTTCCAACTCCCCATGAATGCGCCGATACCGATGACGGCCAGCACTGGAAAAGAAAGGGGGAGAAAGACGGACCAGTAGATGCGGAAGAAGCTGGCACCATCTATCCGCGCTGCCTCTTCCAACTCCTTTGGGATAGTGAGGAAGTATTGGCGCATCAGGAACACGGCGAAGGCCGATGTCCAGAAGCTTGGGATGACCAGTGGGCCGATGGAGTTCACGCCGATATTGATGCCGATGAGGTTGGTCGTGAAGCGACCCACGTCGCGCCAGAACATGTAGGCCGGCACGAGGCTGATCCAGCCAGGGATCATCAGCGTGGTCAGCATAGCGCCAAAGATAATGCTCCTGAGCGGAAAGCGCAGCCGGGCAATGGCAAAGGCCGCTAGCGAGTTGGATAAGATCGAACCGGTCACCGCGATCAGACAAATCACAAACGTGTTCAGCGCCATGCGCAAGAGCGGCACTACCTCGAACGCGCCTCGAAAATTGTCGAGCGTCCACTTCTCGGGGATGAGCGTCGGCGGATAGCGGAAGAGTTCCTCCGTCGTCTTGAACGACGCTGTGGCCAAATAGTAGAACGGGTAGGCCAGGATGACCGTGAGCAGGATCATCAACCCATAGACGATGATCAGCTTGAAGGTCTCGCGATTGCGACCCAGGATCGAGCGGGCATAAGTGGGGGTGGAGGTCGAAGCGGTCGCAGCCATGATCAAGACAGGTCGTAGTTCACCCAGCGCCGCTGAGTGGCAAGGTTGATGATAGTAAACACCAGGATGACCAGCCCAAGGACGATGGCCGACGCTGCTCCCATGCCGGGCTTGTTGTAGGCGAAGGCGTACTGGTAGATCTGCACCGATGCCGTCCACAAGTTCACGTCGGCGTTCTGTGTGCCGGGCGTTGCCCAAAAGTAGATGATATCGAATGTCTGCCAAGCGCCAATCACCCCGAGCACCAATTGGAAGAACAGTGTCGGCGTCATCAACGGCAAGGTGATGCGCACAAGGGTTTGCCAGGCGTTGGCACCGTCTACCTTCGCCGCGTCATAGTAGTCTTTGGGAATGGCCTGCAAGCCGGCCAGCGCGATAATCATTCCGGGTGCAGCGCCCCACGCCAACAGCAGGAGGATGGCGACCTGTTTCCACTCGGTGAGCGTGTTCCAGCGTGGTGGGTTGGCGATGCCGATGCTGCGCAGAAAGCCGTTCACCGGCCCATCTACACTGAACAGGAAAGTCCACACCGCGACGAGCACCCCTGCGCCCGTGACCGCGGGTAAGTAACACACCACGCGGAACAACGTTTGTCCTTTCACCGCCTGGTTGGCCAGCAGCGCGATGCTGAAGGAGATGGCAATGCTGACCGGCACGAACAACACGTAGATCAACGTGCGGCCTAGGCCTTTGAGGAAATCGCTACCCGGCTGCAGGATGGCCTGATAATTCGTCCAGCCCACTGGTTCAGGCGGCCGGCGGCTGATCCAGCTCCAGTTGGTGAAGCTCAGCTCGACGCCGCGAAAGTTCAAATAGGCGAATATGATGAAACCGATCACTGCCGGCAGCACGAACAGCCAGCCGGTGAGCGCTTCTTCACGTTGATTCGGTGATCTCAGCCAGCGCAGCAATTGGCTGGATTTGGAAGTCGTCCTTTTCGTCACCGTGCTTGCAGCCATACCGATCCGTCGTCCAGCGTAGTTTACGCGCGCTTATCGCGCCGTCGCCGGTTCGCTCACGGCCTCAAACCCAAGACGCCTGCAGCGCCTTGGGGTCTGAGAAGCCTAATCCCGCACTAATGTTCGATCGCCGATGCCGCTATGCCGCGGTGCCCGCCAACACCTTGTTCGTCTCTTCCTGAGCCACCTTCAGCAGCTCGGCGATGCGCGCTTCATCGTCGGTCTTGCCCTGGACGACCTCCTCCAACACCTCGTTCAGCTTACTCAGGAACTGTCCCCAATAAGCTTTGGGCGGCACCGGCCATGTCTTCAGATGCCTCACGACATCAAAGTTGGTGGTGACTGCCGCACGGAAGCCTTTCTCGCGTTCACCGAGCTGATTGTTATTCCTGGAGAACCGGACGTAGTCATCCACGGTGTATTTATCCGTCGGAGCGAAGCGGCCTGAGCCGGCCCAAATGTCCAGGCCCTCTTGGGCACCGCAGAAGTAGCAGAAGTCGGCCGCCTCTTTTGGATGCTTGGAGTCGCGCGCGAAGGTCCAGAAGTTGATGCCTGTGTAGCCGTCCACGCGCGGCTCGACACCTTCGTAGCGCGGCCCGGAGTGCGATCCATACTCGAAAGCTGCGGTGTTCATCTGCGTAGGCGACCAGGTGGACATCGGGGCGATCATCACTTTGCCGCTGAGCATCCCGTCGAGGTGCGGCGGAGCGGCATCGCCGCGCGCCAGCACGTGCGTGCGATAGAACTTGGCCAGCATGACGACCGTCTTGACGTTCGCTTCGTTGGCGATGATGGACTGGGTGGCATCTTCGTTGACCATCCCATGGAAGCCCGGTTGATTCGCGCTAGCCGCCATGAACGCGCTCCAGAACTGCCAGGAGCCGGGTCCCATCGCAAACTCGTCGCTGCCAACCTTGTCCTTGGCCTCGGTGAGAAAGTCGTTGAGTTGGGTGAACGACGGATTCTGTGGCAGTGGCTGCAGGCCGGTCTTGTTTAGGATGCTCTCGTTATACATCCAGTTCACGCCGTCGGAGAACACCTCGAAGGGCATGCCGACCAACTTGCCATCCACCTTGCCGGCGTCCACGATGTTCTGGAAAGTCTTGGCAGCTTTGGTGTCGAAGATGTCGGTGACGTCGGCGATGATCTCTTCTTTGATATAAGTGGCCGCTTCGATGCCTGGGTCCCACTGTCCAAAGCGCATGAACCAGAAGATATCGGGGACTTCGCCGCTGTTCAGCAGCACGCGAACCTTAGTGATGTATTCGCTCCACGGCACGCCAACTTCCTCGATGGTGACGTTGGGGTTCTTCTCTTTGAATTGCTTGCGTTGCGCCTCGAAGAGCGGGAAGTGATCTTTTTCCATCGAGGCATAGCGCTGCAGCGTGATAGGTTCGCTCGCCGGCGCAGGCGCGGCATCGGTCGGCTTCTCTTCGGCGGCGGGAGCAGCCGGTTGCGCGGGTGGCGCCGTCTGGGGCGCGGCCTGGCAGGCAGCCATGTAAGCGGCCAGCGCCGATGCGCCGGCTGTCAGACGGACGAATTGTCGTCGGGTAAGCGTCTTACGTGGACTCATCTTCTATACCTCCTGAGGAACCGATAAAATCTCTCCCGTGCGAGCACTGCGCTTGTCTACAATGCAGGCAAGCCTGCTGCACATGTCAATGTAGTCTGTACCCATTCCTGTGTCAATCGGCTGGCGGACAGATTTAGGACTATCTGAGGACATTTCACCTGATGAACACGAATTTGGCGAGCGACGATGCTGTGACATGGACGCGTAAGGCGCTGGCCAACCTCTTCGACCTGGACTTTTTGGCCAGGCATATCAGCGCCCAGGCGCGATTTACCAACGCCCTGCAGGCTCAGCAGCGCTTGCTGCGCGCGATCGAGTCCATCCGTCCGCCAGCGGACATGTCCATTCACGCGCCGGCCTGGCGACGGTATAACGTCCTGAACCTGATTTACGTGCAGGGGCTGCCGCAGGCGGAGGTGGCCGCACAACTCAACCTCAGCGTGCGGCAGCTCCGACGCGAGCTAGCCAAAGGCGTGCGCGTCATCGCGGCGCTGCTCTTCACCGAGGAATGGTCTCAGCTAGCCCAGCCGGCCGTCCCTGCTGCGCCTTGGCACGCGCCGGTGCCGCCCAAGGATTACCTGCGCTGCGAAGAACTGTTGCGCAGATCGCTGGCGCTGTTGGAACCCTTGCTCGAACGACAAGACCTCACGGTGAATGTCGCTATCACCGACGGCCTGCCGGCTTTGTATGGCGACCCGATGGTCATCCGCCAATTGATCATCAGCGCGCTGACCTGGCTGCTGAGCGACATCCAGGGCACGACGCTGCGCATCGAGCTCGTCGCGGAGGACGATGCACTGATGCTGAAGCTGGAGCGGCCGTCGAGTGCCGACGCCACCGAACAGTTGAACACCGTGCGAAGCTTGGCCGAGATGGCCGGTGTGCGCGTTGAGCTTCAGCCAGCGGACGCAAGGTTGCGCCTGACGCTGCGCCTGAACACCTCTAGCAAACGCTGCGTACTGATGATTGATGACGACCCCGACGCCATTCGGCTTGTCGGGCGTTACCTGGAGGGCAGCGCGGAATTCGACCTGGTATCGGCGACGAGCGTTGACGAGGCGCTGCGTGTCGTGACGTCATTGCAACCGGCCTGTATCCTGCTCGACGTGATGCTGCCGCAGCGCGATGGTTGGGAGTTGCTCACGCTGCTTAGGGCGCATCCCGAGACGGCGCGCATCCCGATCATCATCAGTTCGGTGCTGCACCAGGACGAGCTGGCGTGCGCCCTCGGCGCAACGGCTGTATTGCCGAAGCCCTTCACGGCTGAGGAGCTGCTGACGACGCTGCGGGCCACATCGTCACCGGCTCGGCCGCTCGCTCGGCGAGCGGAGGTAGCCCTGGCGACGCAATCGGCAGCAAAGCAGTGATGCTTTGCACGAGTTCACGCGCTGTTAACCCGCCTGGCTTGATCAGCGTCAGATGCGACGCGGTCAGCGGATCGTTCTGCATCTGTTGGCCGCTGACGATGCACACCGGCAGGCGTTGCGTCCGCTCGTCCTCTCCCATGGCGCACAGCACGTCCCAGCCGTTCACAGCACCCAGGCTCAGATCGAGGACGAGACCGGCCAGCGATGCGGCATCGGCACTCCTCAGCACCTCGAGAGCCTGCTCGCCGCTGCGCACTTCGATGGGCAGCAGCACGTCGAACCCGAATGGCCGGATCAGTGACGATGGCACGGCGCGCAGCATACGACCCAAGAGCCGCAGCGCATCTTCGTCATCCTCGATCAGGAGGATGCGCGCAACGCGGTTGCGTCCCCCATTCAGTAGGCCGTTGCCGTCACATTGGGCGCGACGCTCGAGAATACGCTGTACTGCCTCGTTGAACTGTTCCTGCGTCACCGGCTTGACGATGTAGCCGCAGACCTGCGGATTCTGCAGATAGTCCTCCGGCCCCGGCACGAAGCATTGGAAGATCGGCGTACGTCGCCATTCCGGCACCAATCGCATCATCGTGTCTACGATCTCTCCGGGAGCGATGGGCTGGTTGACGATGACGGCCTCGGGGGCGGCTTCGAGTCGCTGTTCGGCCAGATCGGCTAATGATGCAGCGTGCACGATCGCCATGCCCTCGATGCGATGCTCGAGGATGCGCGCGAGGATGGAGCGTGACTCGATAACAACGAGCGTGCCGATGGCATGGCGCCGGATCGAGCGGCGCGCGGTGATCATCGTCGCCTCTGGTGCAGGGAGGTGCAGCGGCAACGAGAAGCTGAACGTGCTGCCCATACCGACTGCGCTGGTCACCCACATGCGTCCCCCATGCAGCTCGACGAATTCCTTGCTGATGGTCAGGCCAAGGCCGGTGCCGCCCTGAGGTCGGTCAGATGGGCCTGCCAGTTGCGTGAAAGGCTCGAAGATGCGCTTCAGGTCGTGTGGCGCGATGCCGATGCCAGTATCGGCGACGGAAATGACGACTTCCGGCGACGATGCGTTCGTCGGTGGTGACGAGTCGTCGGCCGGCACGTCATGCGGCCTGCGCAACTCGGCACGGATCGTGATGCCGCCACGCTGGGTGAATCGGAGTGCGTTGGCCACCAGGTTCAACAGCACCTGGCGGATGCGCGTTTGATCGGCATACACCGTCGGCAAATCTGGGGCTATCTCCAGTGTCAGCGTCAGGCCGCGCTCGTGAATCAGTTGGCGGAAGTCTTCCAGGGCGCTCTCGATGAAGTCGCCCAGTTGCACCGGCTCGCGCACGATGGTCATGCGGTTCACGTCAATCTGGCTCAGGTCGAGGATGTCGTTCACCAAGTTGAGCAAATGCTTGGCGTTGCGGTGAATGATGCTGATGTCGGACAACATGCCAGCAGGTATGTTCCGCGCTTTGTAGGTCGCGGGTGCGTGGAGTAAGACTTCCGAAAAGCCGATGATCAAGTTGAGCGGCGTGCGCAGTTCGTGGCTGATGTTGGCAGCGAACCGCTGCTTCGAGCGCCGCGCGTCCTCCGCATACTGCATGGCGATTTGCAACTGCTCGTTGGCTTGCTCCAGCGCGAACGTGGTTTGTTGCAATGACTTGAGCGCGAGCGCCAGCTCGGCGCTTCGCTCGCTCAATCGTTGCGCCTGTTCGCGCGCCTCGACATAGCCTTGCTGCATCCATGACAACGTGCGCAACAGCACGCGCGATACGCTGTGCGCTAACCAGACCGAACATCCGATGGCCAAACCGACGAGCAGGGCCTGAGACGCGTTTAGCCAGGCGACTTCATCCGTGTTCGCCAGCCAGATCAGCGCTGCGACGGCGGCGCACACGCTGGCCCAGCCGGCCGCCGCGCCAGCGATGAACAGCGAGACCACACAGGCGAGCACCAGCCAGCCCAGCGCACTAGGCTGGCGCAAATTGGCCAAAAGGAAGATCGCCCAGGCAACCAGGCCGACTGCACAGACCCATCGGCTGAGGCGTAGGGTCGGCGGTCGCTTGAGCACGATGCACATCAAACCGAGCACCAGGGGAAAGAGCGCGAATCCGATATGCGACCACTCGAGCCTGCGGAACGAGACGAACAGGATGATGAACGCCGTTCCCCAGCTCAGGATCAGCGCAGGTGCGAGCACGCCGATCACCATGACTTCGGCTCGCAGGTCGGATACTTCCTCATGGAAAGTCCGGTCACGTCCCGCCATGAATGGATTTTAAAGGCGTCGCGAACTTGCCGACGCACGACGAACTTAATGCGCTATGATGAATCCCTGGTTCGACGAAGCAGGCAGGCTGGTCAAGCGCCCGCCCGGCAAGACCGGCCTGATGATCACCCCGATCTGTGTCGGCTGTGCCCCGTTGGGCAAATCACATTTGCGCACGCCCGCGGCGTCGCTGTGTTGAACGCTGCACCCTATGGCAGCGGCATTCTGGCCAAAGGACCGAGCGCTTATCCGCGCTATGCCTATAGTGAGGCCGATGCCGATCTGGTGGAACGCGCCGGCCAAATGGAAGCGGCTTGCGAGTACTACGGCGTGCCTCTGGCTGCGGCGGCCTTGCAGTTCTCGCTGTGGGATTCGCACATCACGTCCACCATTATCGGTATGAGCAGGCCGGAACGCATGAAGCAAACCCTGGCGCTGGCTGATGTGTCCATTCCCGATGCGCTTTGGGCGGAGTTCGATGCGCTTGCGCCGCCACCGCGCGAGCTTTGATTCACCCCAGCCGGCCAAACTCTTTCTCGATCTGCTTCAGGCCGATGTAGATCATGGTCGGGCGACCATGCGGGCAGGTGCGCGGCGATTCGCACGCCTCTAAGTCACGCACCAGCGCCTGCATTTCGGCGAACGAGAGCACGCGCCCGGCCTTGATCGCCATGCGCTTGCACACGCGCCGCAGCACGCGCGCCTCCAGGTCTTTGCGCAGCGCAGCGTCCCCCATCTCTAGATCGGCCACGATCTGGCGCAGCGCCGTGGCGATGTCATCCTGGATCATCAACGCCGGCACGGCCCGCACAAGGAAAGTGTTGCCGCCGAAGGGTTCGATCTCGAAACCTAGGTCGCGCAACATATCACGCTGGCCTTCGAGCAGGTAGGCGCTCTCGGCGGGGACGGTCACCGGCACAGGGTCGAGCAACGTCTGTGACGGCAACGAGCCGAGTTCATGCTGCGCCAGCAGGCGCTCCCATAGCACGCGCTCGTGCGCTGCGTGCTGGTCTATCAGATACAAGCCCTCCGGCCCCTCGGCCAGGATGTAACTCTCGGCGAGTTGGCCGAGGATGCGCAGCGCCGGCAGGTTCTGCGTTCTAAGCGGCGAAGGTTGGGTCATGGGCGCGCTCGAAGTGGCAGCATCGGTGACAGGCACGTGCCCGCCAAGCGCGCCGGTTTGCCGGGCGATGCCGACACGCTCCCACGCCTCGCTGCCGGTCAGCGGCGGCTGGGCCGTAGGCTCGACGATGCTTGGCGTCTCGTCGGTGGCGACGAGGGCGGTAGCGCCCGACTCCTGACGGTCATTAGGCCACTGGCTCAGCAGCGATGGCGGTGCCGGAGGCGTCATGTTGTCCAGCAAGGCGCGTCGCACGGCGCGCTGCACGGCGCCGAACACGGCGTCGGCGTCGCGGAAGCGAACTTCGGCTTTGGCCGGATGCACATTGACGTCCACCTCGGCCGGCGGAACGCGCACCAGGATGACTGCGACCGGATAGCGCCCGGTCATCAGCAACGTGTGATACGCCTGCACCACGGCATAGCTGAGCTTGGCGTCTTGCACCGGCCGGCCGTTCACGAACAGCGTGATCTTGCTGCGATTGGCATGATCGAGCGTGGGTAAGGAGGCGTAGCCATAAACAGAGATTGGAAATTGGAGATTGGAGATTGAGGCAATCTCCAATCTCCAATCTCTCATGTGCCCCGCATCCCCAACCTCCACCATCTGCGCCGTTGCATCTGCGCCGTACACCTCCACGAGCACATCGCGCAAGTTGCCGGTGCCCAACGATTGAAAGTTCACCCGGCCATCATGAACCAGCGTGAATCGGATGTGCGGGTAAGCCAACGCATAGCGCGTGACGACGCCATCGATGTGCCCCCGTTCGGTCTGTGTGGATTTGAGGAACTTCAGGCGCGCCGGGACGCGGGCGAACAAGTGCTCCACCGTCATCGTGGTGCCGGGCGTGCGGCCGATGCGTTCCTGGGTGATCAGCCGCCCGCCGTCGAAGCGCAGCAGCGTCCCGCCGGCTTCATCGGCGTGGCGGGTGATACATGTCACCTGACTCACCGAGGCAATGCTGGCCAAGGCCTCGCCGCGGAAGCCCAGCGTGTGGATCTCGGCCAGGTCGTCGGCGCGGGCGAGCTTGCTGGTGGCGTGGTGCGCGAAGGCCAGGGCCGCTTCGGCGGCTGGGATGCCGCTGCCGTTGTCGGTGACGCGAATAAGCCGTTTGCCGCCCTCGGCACACTCGATGCGGATGTCGGTCGCGCCGGCGTCAATCGCGTTCTCGACCAGCTCTTTGACCACCGACGCGGGGCGTTCTACGACTTCGCCGGCAGCGATGCGAGCGACCAGAGCATCGGGCAGGATGTGGATAGGCATACCAGCTCAACGGCGCGCACTGCGCTCAGAGCGCGCATTCTAATCCCGCGGCCTACCCGGTTGTGCCTCACCCGCGCGCACTACTTGATCAGCCCGTAGTCGCTGCGCGAAAGTCCAGCACCTCCAGCTGCAAGCGCGACTCGCCGTTCCATTCGTTCACGTCGAACTGGCAGGCCAGGTCCACTTGCGCGCCGGCAGCCAGCTCGTGTATCCGGTCGCCCATGCGCCAGGCGATGGCGTCCCAGGTGACGCGCCGCGCGTCGGTCACGCGAAGTTGGAGGTGTGGCGGCGCATCATTCTCTGCCTTGCCGACACGGCGCAGGTCGCTCACCACCACGCGGCGCACCACAAAGGTTGGCTTTGGGTTGCCCTGGCCGTGCGGCTCGAGCAACTGTAACTCGGCAAGCGCACGATGGTTCACCTCGGCCAAATTCAACTCGGCGTCGGCTGGGATGATGCGCATCCACCCGCCGGCCGGTTGATGTTGGCGCGCGATCGTGCTCAGCCGCTGACGCAGCGGATCCAGGGCATCGGTGCGCGCGGTGAAGCCGGCGGCCGCTTCGTGGCCGCCGTGCTTGAGCAGCAGGTCGGCGCACTCGTCGAGCGCCGCGGTGATGTCGAACCCGTTGACGCTGCGACAGGAGCCGCGCGCTTCTTCGCCGTTGATGCTCACCACGATGGCCGGACGGTGATACTTCTCGAGCAGACGCGCGGCTGCCAGCCCAATGACGCCCGCGTGATACTCCGGCGAGGCGGCGAACAGCAGCGGCGGCGCAGGAGCATCGTCGCCGCTGCGCGCGTGCGCCTCCATCACCTGGCGCTCTGCGCTTTCGGCCACGGCCGCCGTCACGCTCTGGCGCTCGCTGTTCTGCCGGTTCAATGCTCCGGCCAGTTCGGCGGCTCGCGCGGGGTCATCGCACATGAGCAAGTCATAGGCCGCCTGTGCGTGCTCTAGGCGACCGGCGGCGTTCAAGCGCGGCCCAAGGGCAAAGCCGATCCGGCTTGCGTTCACCGATCCCGGCTTGAGGCCGGCGGCCTGAATGAGCGCCTGCACACCGACGCGCGGCCGTCGGTTTATGCGCTCCAGCCCGGCCCGGACGAGCGCGCGATTCTCCCCAACCAGCGGCACGATGTCGGCGACGGTGCCGAGCGTGACCAGGTCGAGCAGCGACGCCTCGGTCACCTCGCCCTGCGGCAGCCCGGCACCGCGCGCGCGGCGCAGCAAGCCCTGCGCCAGGCGAAAAGCCACGCCAACGCCGGCGAGATGCCTGAAGCCATAGGCGCAGTCGGGGCGCTTGGGGTCAACGACGGCGTAGGCGTCGGGGATGGCATCGTCTTCCGGCTCATGATGGTCGGTGACGATGAGGTCGAGGCCAAGGGCGTGGGCGTGGCGCGCTTCGGCATGGGCACGCGCGCCGCAGTCCACCGTGATGACCAAGCTCACGCCGCTTGCCTGCAGCCGGTCGAGCGCCTGCGCGTTCAAACCATAGCCCTCCTCGAAGCGATCGGGGATGTAAACGTGTGCCTGTGCACCGAGTGAGGTCAGCGTGCGGATCAGCAACGCGCCGGCCGTCACGCCGTCGCAGTCGTAGTCGGCATAAACGGCGATGCGCTCTCCGTTGGCGATGGCCGTGAAGATGCGCTCGACGGCGCGCGGCATATCCCGGAGGGCAAACGGATCTACAGGCGCGTATGTGCCGAGCAGAAAGGCGCGTGCAGCATCGGGGTCGGTCAAACCGCGCGTGTATAGCACCTGCGCGGTCAGCGGGTGCAGATCGCTCAGTGCAGCAAAGTAATCGTCGGGCGCGCGCGGGGCGATCTTCCATTCAGCCATCGTGACGGCGAGGCAAGGTATACGACGAGATTTACAATGTGCAAGTCAACTCCAACCATGCCGATCTGGGTTTACATCCTCGTGGGCGCCGTCGTCGTTGGGTGCATCGGCCTAGCGCTGTATTGGCAGCTCGTCGTGGCCGAGGGCGCGTATTTGGGCCCGCGCGTCGTGGCGCTGCTCTACGATTGGTTTGCCCCACATTACGACCGCGTGAAGCAGTTCGACAAGACCGGCGATGCGCTCATGTTGGCTATGCCCATCATGAAACACCTGAGCGCATCGGGTATATCTTGCCCGCTGGTGCTGGATGTGGCCACGGGCACCGGCCGGCTGCCGGATGCGTTGCTCTCGCAGTGGCGCTTTCGCGGGCGCATCGTCGCGCTTGATCTCTCCAGGCGCATGCTCCATCGGGCGCAGACAAAGCTGGTTGCGCATGCCGGCCGCGTCGCCTTCATGCGACATGATGCGCAGCGCCTGCCGTTCGACGCCGACGCATTCGACGTGGTGACCTGCCTGGAGGCTTTGGAGTTCATGCGCGACTGGCGTGCCGCGGTGCGCGAGATGGTGCGCGTGCTCAAGCCCGGCGGTTTGCTGATGGTGAGCAACCGCATCGGGCCGGACGCATGGAAGCTGCCCGGCCGCACGCTGCCCACGCAAGCGTTCGCCGCATGGCTGCACGAGCTGGGCCTGCGAGACGTGCAGCCGCAGCCGTGGCTGGTGGACTACGACCTGGTCACCGGCGTCAAACCGTGAATGGCTGTGGCGCAGGTCGCATCACGATCTGCGCCGCTGAGGGAAATTCAGGCTATGCTCAATCGAGTTTTGGATTACGCGCGCGAGCATCGCGACGAATATCTCGAGGATCTGCTGGAGTATCTTGCCATTCCCAGCGTGAGCGCGCAACCCGACCACGCGCGCGACGTGAAGATGGCGGCGTTGTGGCTGTCGGAGCATCTGCGCGATGCCGGCCTGCGCGCCGATGTGATGGCGACCGGCGGACATCCGGTCGTGTATGCCGAATGGTCCGGCCAAGATCATCATCGCCCTACGGTGCTGATCTACGGCCACTACGATGTGCAACCGGCCGAGCCGTTCGAGCTATGGCAAAGCGAACCGTTCAAGCCGGCAATTCGCGACGGCTACATCTACGCGCGCGGCGCGAATGACAACAAAGGCCAGCACCTGGCGCATGTGAAAGCTGTCGCATCGTATTTGCGCGCCGAGGGCACACTGCCAGTCAACGTCAAATTACTGATCGAAGGCGAGGAGGAGATCGGCAGTCCCCACCTCAGCACATTTATCGCGGCGCATCGCGAGCTACTGGCCTGCGATTGCGTGATGATCAGCGATGGCACGCTGTTCAGCCTAACGCAGCCCGTGCTGACCTATGGATTGCGCGGGCTGGCAGGGTTCGAGGTGCAGGTGCGCTGCCTGGATCGCGATGTGCACTCCGGGCACTACGGGGGCAACGTGCAGAACCCGGCGTTTGCGCTGGCGCACATCCTGGCCTCGCTCAAGGACGCACAAGGGCGCGTGACCGTGCCCGGCTTCTACGACGATGTGCGCGCGCTCGGCGCCGAGGAACGCGCGGCGCTTGCGCGCATCCCGTATGGCGAAGCCGAGGTGATGCGTGAGACCGGCGCATCGCAGGCCTGGGGCGAGCCGGGGTTCACGGTCAATGAGCGCAAGGGAGCGCGCCCGACGCTTGAGGTCAACGGCATGTGGAGCGGATACACCGGCCCCGGCAGCAAGACGATCATCCCGGCGACGGCGCACGCCAAGATCACCTGCCGGCTGGTTCCCAACCAAGACCCAGCGAAGGTGATCCGCTTGGTGCAAGATGCGATGCGCGCTGCCGCGCCGGCAGGTGCCGAGGTCACGTTCAGCGACAGCCGGGGAGCGCCGGCGTCGCTGGTGTCACTCGATGCGCCCGAGATTCAGGCTGCGGTGCGCGCCGCCGAGGCCACCTACGGCAACCCACCGTTCTACGAGCTGGAGGGTGGTTCGATCCCCGTGGTGCATGACTTCCAGACGCTGCTCGGCAAGCCCATCGCGCTGCTGGGGTTTGGCCTGCCGGAAGACAACATTCACTCGCCCAACGAGCGATTTGCCGTCGCCTGCTACGAGAAAGGCATCGAGGCGAGCATCCGCTTCATGGCGGAGTTGTAGCGGCGGAAGGAAACGATAGAACCTCAGGTTCTCCGAGAACCCGAGGTTCTCAGCGCTCCGAGGTGGGCATCGGCGGGCTATGATGTGGGCGTCGCAACGGCCGTGCCGGGGCCCATCGCGCGCTTTTGCTCCGCTACCTGCTCCTTCGCCACGTGGCAGGCCACCATGTGGCCGGGCTTCAGCTCCTCGAGGGGCGGCTCGACCGTCTTGCAAATGTCCACCGCGAACGGGCAACGGGTGTGAAAGCGGCAGCCGCTGGGTGGGTTGACCGGCGACGGCACATCGCCTTGCAGGATCATGCGCTCGCGCTTGACCGTTGGATCGGGGATCGGGATGGCCGAGAGCAGCGCCTTGGTGTAGGGATGGAGCGGGTCGCGAAAGAGCGTCTCCCGGTCGGTCAGCTCGACCATCTTGCCGAGGTACATTACGCCGACGCGGTCGCTGATGTGCTCCACCACGCTGAGGTTGTGGGCGATGAAGAGGTAGGTCAGGCCGAACTCGGCTTGTAAGTCTTTGAGGATGTTCAAGACCTGTGACTGGATGGACACATCCAATGCGGATACCGGCTCATCGCACACGATGAACTTGGGGCGCAAAGCCAGGGCGCGGGCGATGCCGATGCGCTGGCGCTGGCCGCCGGAGAACTCATGCGGATAGCGCCGCGCGTGATAGTCCTCCAGACCGACCTTGCGCAGCATCTCGATGACGATCTCGTTGCGCTTCTTGGCGTCGCGCATGCCATGCACCAGCAACCCCTCGCCGACGCTCTCGCCCACCGGCATGCGCGGGTCGAGCGACGAATACGGATCTTGGAAGATGATCTGCATGTCGCGGCGCAGCGCCTTGAGCTGGCTGCTGTTCAGCTTGAACACGTCCTGCCCCTCGAAGATCACCGAGCCACCGGTGGCCGGCGTCAGGCGCAGGATCGTGCGACCGACCGTGGTTTTGCCGCAGCCCGATTCGCCCACCAAGCCCAACGTCTCACCCTTCTTCACCGTGAAGGACACGCCATCTACGGCTTTGACGTATCCAACGGTGCGCTGAAGGATGCCGCCCTTGATCGGGAAATACTTCTGGAGGTTCTTCACCTCGAGCAGGTCTTCTGACTTATTGCCGTTCGTGCCCATGTTTTCGTAATCAGTAATCAGTCTCAGTCTCAGTCATAGAGCCACGTGCGCACCCAGTGGCCGGGTTTGATTTCGCGCAACGGCGGCAGCTCGACTTTGCAGCGCTCGCGCGCGGCGCCTTCGCACTTCTGGCAGCGCGGCTCGAATCGACAGCCGGGCGGTGGGTTGAGTAAGTTCGGCACCGTGCCGGGGATCACATCGAGGCGATCACGCACTTGGCCGAGGACCGGGATCGAGCCGATTAAGCCTTGCGTGTAGGGATGCAACGGGTTGGCGAACAGCTCTCTGACCTCGGCTTGCTCGACCACCTGGCCGGCGTACATCACGACCACGCGATCGCACATCTCGGCCACGACACCGAGGTCGTGCGTGATCAGCATGATGGCCGTGCCGGTCTTCTCTTTGAGGTCGCGCATCAGATCGAGGATCTGCGCCTGGATGGTCACGTCGAGCGCGGTGGTCGGTTCGTCGGCGATGAGCAATTCCGGCGCGCAGGCCAGCGCCATGGCGATCATCACGCGCTGGGCCTGGCCGCCCGAAATTTCGTGCGGGTAAGCGTGTGCGCGTTTGGCCGGTTCGGGGATGCCCACCATGCGCAACAGCTCGACAGCGCGCTTCCAGCCGGCCTCGCGTCCCAGGTCCTGGTGGATGTTGAGCACCTCAGCGACCTGGTCGCCGATCTTGAACACCGGGTTCAAGCACGAGGTGGGCTGTTGGAAGATCATCGAGATGCGGTTGCCGCGAATCTTGGTCATTTCGCGTTCAGGCAGGTCGAGCAGGTTGACGCCGTCGAAAACAATCTTGCCCTCGACGATCTTGCCCGGCGGGCTGATCAGGCGCATGATCGAGAGCGACGTGACGCTCTTGCCGCAGCCGGACTCGCCGACGATGCCGAGCGTCTCGCCACGCCTGACGTAGAGGTCCACGCCGTCCACAGCTTTGACCACGCCGTCTTCAGTGTAGAAATACGTCTTCAAGCCCTGAACGTCGAGCATCAGGTCGTTCAACTGACCGTTGCGCGCGCCGGTCGGGGCCGTCGCAGTGCCGATTGCAGCGTTCACACTCATGCCGATTTACTCTCTCCAGATTACGATTTCAAAGATGCAATGCGCCTGACGCGCCACTTGCTGCGCGCCAGATATCGTCTACTTCTACGCGAAATCCCTCGAGCAGCGCCGACTCGGCAGTATCCCCGCGGCCATACTCGCCGTGGATGACGTAGCCTTCACCCACGAGTTTAAGCACAGTGACGATTTTCGCTTGCGGGTCTACGATCCAGTATTCCGGAATGCCGGCCTGTGCATATTCGCGACGCTTGTCGCGAATGTCCGTCGCTCTGTTTTGGGGTGACACCACTTCAATGACCATATCCGGAGCTTCCCAGTATTGCTCGTGAATACGTTGACGATGCTCGGGCAGCATCAACACGATGTCCGGCTCTCTTAGCGTGTTCGGTCCGAGTCGAATCGGCAAGGAAGCGAACAAGGCCTCGGCGCCTGGATAATTCCGGCTGATGAAGGCCAGCAACAGCCTGAAGAGAAAAGCCACGATGCGTTGATGGCTCGTCGTCGGCATAGGTAATCGTTCCAGCCGGCCTTCTACCAGTTCGACCCGAGTATTGTCGGGCAAAGCGAAATAGTCTTCCTCCGTCCATTCGCCTTGTGCAGGGAAGAGGTAAGCGACATCCCAGGCCGGTTCTTTGATTGCGCCGATCTCGTTGTCGAATCCAGGTGTCATAGTCACATCTTCAGCCGCGGATCCAGCGCGTCGCGCAAACCGTCACCGATGAAATTGAACGCCAGCGAGCACAGCACCACCGGGATGCCCGGAATGAGCGGCGCCCACGGGTGGGTCAACATGAACTGCGTCGAGAAGTTGAGCATGTTGCCCCAGGTCGGCGTGGGGTCGGTGATGCCGAGGCCGAGGAAGCTCAGCGCGACCTCGGCCGTCAGGCCGTCGGCCAGCGCCAGCGTGTAGGCCACGATCAGCGGCGGGAAGGCGTTCGGCACCACGTGCCGCGCGATGATCCGAAAGTTGTTCGCGCCCAGCGAGCGGGCCGACTCGATGAAGTCGCGCTCGCGCACCGAGAGCACCATGCCGCGCATCAGCCGTGCCGCGCCTGTCCAGCCGAACAACGTTATGACGAAGATCACCACCAGCACGCTGCGCGATTCCTTCTGCGGGTCAATCAGCATGATCGCGCTGACGAAGTTCACCAGGAAGTCGGGGAAGGGCAGCAGCTTGGGATCCTGGTTCAAGACGGAAGCCAGGATAAGCAAAATCGGGAAGGTGGGGATAGCCGACATGAACTCCAGGATGCGCATGAGGATGGCGTCTATGATGCCGCGATAGTAGCCGGCCAGCGCGCCGACCGTCATGCCGATGAACGTGCTCAGCGTGGCCACGATGACAGCGACGCTGAGGGTGATGCGCGCCGCGTAGAGCAGGCGGGTGAATGTGTCACGGCCAACATGGTCGGTGCCCAAGACATGGAGTTTGCCGGTCTCTGTATCCACGGTCATGGGCGGCGAGAAGCGCATCACGGGATTCACGGCGTCACGCGGGAACGGTGCGATCAGCGGCGTGATCAGCGACGCGATGAAGACGACGATGATGAACATGAGCGAGACGATCGCCAGCCGGTGCTTGCGAAAGCGGCGCAGGACGATTGCCCACTGGCCTTCCGGCTTAGCCAAAGTGATCGGCTTAGGGGTTGCTGCCTCTACGCTGGCGGTTGCGGTTGCCATCCTCAGCCTCCGAAATAGTCTATCTGCGCCATCCGCTTGCTCATCCCTTCCGTCATTCGCGCCATCGGCTCTCCACTACGACAGCCGGATGCGCGGATCCACGACGGTGTAGAGTACATCCGAGAGTAAGTAGCCGATCAACACCAGGAAGGTGGAGATCAAGATGAAGCCGATGGCCACGTTGTAGTCGCCGGCCGTGAGCGACGCGACGAACAGTCGGCCCATGCCGGGATAGTTGAAAACGCTCTCGGTGATGATCGCCCCGCCGAACAGCGCCGGCAACACACCGGCCAGCAAGGTCACGAACGGGATGAGCGCGTTGCGCATGGCGTGCTTCACGATCACCACGCGCTCGATCAACCCTTTGGCGCGCGCCGTGCGCACGTAGTCCTGCCGCAGCACCTCCAGCATCGAGGAGCGGATGAATCGGCTCCACTGCGCCAGATTGAAGATGGTCAGAATCATCACCGGCAGCACCAAGTGCCACAGCCGGTCAATGAACGAGCCCGCCTTGATCGTGCCGAAGATGGGGATGACCGTGTCGCGCGGCGATTCGGCCGTGCCGGCCGGCAGGTAAGGCAGCCCCGCCTCTTTGAACAACACCGCGAAGATCAGGATGCCCATGATGCCCATGAACAGCGTGGGCATGCCCGAGCCGATGAAGGCCAGCGTCGTGACGGTATAGTCAAAGCGCGAGTACTGCTTGACCGCCGAAACGATCCCCAGGGGAATCGCGATGGCGATGGACAAGAAAGTGGAGATGCCCATCAGCAACAGCGTGTTGACGATGCGGCTCTCGAACAGGCGCATCACCGGCTGTTCACGCAGGATTTGGGTGGACTTGCCGAAGTCGAGCCGCAAAATGCCATCGCTAACCGGACGGCCCGCGAGATCCCGCAAGAAGACCGGCTTTTCGCAGTCCAGCTCAACCACGCGCCCGTCGGGATAGACGAGCCGGGCGCGACCCTCTTTGAGGCATCCCACTTGCAGGTCGGCGAAGAATTGTTGTCCGCCGATCTCGATCGGCCCGCGGGGATGGCCGGTCAGCCAGCGCAGAAAACGGGGGATCAGGAAGATGTCCAGATCATAGCGCTTCATCGTGCGCTCGATCAAGTCGAGGTCGTTGCGTTGCGTCGTGCTTTGGCGCGCGGCGATTTCCTGCAGCGGCCCGCCGGGGGCGATGCTCAGCAGAATGAACGACGCGAACGCGATGATGAACGCCATCACCACAATCACGAACAGCCTGCGAATTAGATAAGTTGTCAAGTCATCCTCCGTCTTACGTCTTTTGCATCGCGCATCACGCGTTACGTCACGCAAAACGTAATATGTGAAATGTGATTCCCACTTTTAGTTTTACCTAATAGCTGCGTATTTTATAGAAAATGAGTAGCCCCAGCCATGGGGCTACTCATTCGATCTACGATGCGGCTTATCCAACCGGCACTACCGCGTGTTGAGGTTCATGTCGGCGTGTTCCCAGGTTGGGCTGGCGATCGGCTCGGCGTTGATCTTGCCGGCCTGCGCTTCCTTGATCACCGTCTCCAGTTCCTGACCTGCGCCGATCACTTCCTTGCCGACGATGTCCACCGTGCCTTGCAGCAGGGCCGCCACCGCGCCGGCCGGATTGGCGTCGAAGATCTGGATGACGATCTCCTTGGCCTTCGGCTCGCCCAGGTAGAAGTTCGGGTTGGCCTTCAGCACGATCTTCGAGCCTTTGTCCCAGGTGTCCACCACGAATGGGCCGGTGCCCAGTGGCTTGTCGGTCAACTCCGGCAGGTTCTTGAAGTCTTTCGGAGCGACTTCGGCCAGCGTCTTGCCCTTGTACTCGCCGTCGGTCTCCACCACGCGGTGCGACGGGTAGTAGCCGTAGGGCGGCAAGAAGTAGGTCGGGTTCAGATAGCCGGGCACGTAGGTCACCGTATAGCCGAGGCCATCCGCCAGCACCTCGTGCTTGGCTGTGCGATCGCAGACGAAGTAGCTGGTGTTGCCCGACTCGCGGTCGCAGGCGACCTTGTAGCCCAGCTCGAAGTCGGCGTTCTTGAGATCCTCGCCATCGCTCCACTTGCGCGGCTTGAACTTGAAGGTCACCGACAGTTGCGGCACCTTGACGCCGGCGACCAGGTCCACTTCCTCGCCGGCGGCGTTCTTGACCTTGAGTGCCAGCTCGTTGCCGTCGGCGTCGGTCAGCTTGCCATCCTTGAAAGTGCCGACGTCGCCGTTGGCGTTGACCAGCACGTCGCCGTCCTTGATCTCGACCTCGGTCAGCGTGGCGCCGCCGTTCTCGATGCGCGGGAAGTCCTCGCCCTCCAGGCCGACGTTCTGGAAGCCGTAGCTGTACTGCGTCACGTCCACGCCGTAGATCAGCTGCCCGACGATCACGGCGACTGCAGCGCTCTCCTGCAACAGGAACAGCGATGCCGGCTCTTGGCCGAGCGCGGCGACGATGGTGTCGCGGCCGGGCAGTTCGAACTCATGCGAGTTGGCCGACCAGTACTCTGTCGGGTCGGGGCGCAGACCCTTCAGGTCCTTGTTGTAAGCGGTGGCCTCCAGGCGCTGGAAGAGCGGCAGCGAGACCATGTCCTTGCTGAACTCTTCCTGCACGATCACGTAGTTCTTCTGGCGCTCTTCGAGGTTGAGCGTGTTGTTGGCCTGCTTGATGGCGTTGCTCGCGCGCTCGTTGCACCAGCCCATGTAGTTTTGGCCGTTCCAATTGTTGGCCGGCGTCGGAATCTGGTCGCAGGCATACAGCGTCGGGCCGGGCGGCTCGGTCTCGCCCACCCAGGCGAAGGCGCCGATGTCGAAGTCACGCCTGCGCAGGCCGGAGTTGCCGCCGAACCAGATCGAGCCGGGGATATACGACGGCAGCAGCTGGATGCCGCACCGTTGCAACTGGCTCACCCATACTGCGCCCCAGGTCTGGCGGAACGGCGCGTTGGTGGTGGTGAAGCGAATGGCCAGCGGCTCGCCCTTGTCGTTGGCGCGGATGCGCGCGCCTTCGGGCAACTTCCAGCCCGCTTCGTCGAGCAACTGGTTCGCTCGAGTGATGTCGAAGGTATATTGAACGATATTCGCGTTCGGGTCAATGTTCTTGGCATACCATGGCGAGTCCTTCGGGATGAAGGTGTCCATGAGCTGCTTGGTGCGCTGCTCCTCCGGCAAGAACCCGTAGACCGAGCCGATCAGCTCGACCGGGTTGGTGCAGTGGGCGATCGCCTGGCGAACGCGAATGTCGCTAAGAATCGGATGCGGCCGCGTCCACTCCGGCACCGGCGTGGCCGTGACCTCGACGATCTTCTCGACTTCCTTCTCGACCTCCTTGACAACCTCGACGACCTCGGTCACGCGGACCTCGACGGTTTGCACGATCGGGGCAGCCGCTTGCGGCGCTGGGCAGGCTGTAAGGATCAGGCTGGCTGCTGCGGCGGCAGCCAGTACGGCATAGGGTTTTCGGGTTTGCATGTGTATGGGTCTCCTCCTAAATGAGATTTAGGACACTGATCATGGGAAGTTGACGACTCGTGGTCTAAGTTCATTGGTCACAAGTTAACGGATTAGCGGATCTGTCAAATTGAAGAGCAGCAAGAGAGACGGCTTGCCCTTACGTTTTCGTTTGAGAACGCCCAGCCATTGGGCGTTGTCCGCCAGATAGGTGAGAAGTTGGTGTAGCCCAGGTCGAAGATGAGCAGGCTGCCGGCGCGTAGCACCTTCTGGATGCGTGGCCAAAAGCATTGATCGTGCGCTTGCGCATCTTCTTCGTACCACACCTGACGCGGCAGGTGGGAGCCAAGATCCAGCAACGCCGTCATGCGCCCGGCCAGAGGGTTCGTCTCTGCCTCACGTAAGAGCCCCACCTTGCGCAGTAGCGCATCCAGCGTCGAGCCGTCGTGGATCAGCACCTCAGCGTAGTGCGCCAACGCCCACGCCACCTCGGTCGGCAATGGACGCTGGCGTTCCTGCCAACGTTCCTGCATCAGAGGTAACACCGTGAGCAGAATCTGGCGAAACAGATCGGCGGGAAAGGTGCGCAAGCGCAGAGAGACCGCCTGCTGGCTGACCTGTCGTGCCTCCGCCCATAGCAGCCCCTCCGTGCGCAGCAGACGCACCAGTTCACTGACTTGGTCGATCTGGCGCCAGATCATACTCAGCACGAGGGCAACCATCACGGGCAGATTCAGGATGCGCTCGCGCAACCCTAAGCGATGAAAGTGGGCGACTTGATTCAGGGTGGCCGGATGCACGATCTCCGTCAGCCGCTCCACAATCTTCTCGTCCGGCGGTGCGGACGGCGAGCGCTTGCTCCGATCCCGTTGAATCGCTCGTGTGTGGCGGACCGTGCTACGTCTCTTCGATTGTTTGTCGGGTGTTCTTGTGTCTGTCATGTGCTCATCTTGCCCTGCCAGGGCGCTTTGGGCAAACTTGACTACTTCCCGTTTCTCTTAACTTGTGACCAATGGTCTAAGTTGATAAGTCGTGCGATTGTGCGGTTCGTGGAGATCGCTTTTAGTGCGTAGGCATTCCTCCTCGTGTCACGAGATTGACAAATGTTCTACAACGATGCTGCGGCACTGCATGGGATTATCGCGAACGAAAGAAAGCTTGTCAAGAAATCATGTGTTGCGACTGCCAGCTTGCCAGCTTTTACTGACCAGGCAAATCCGCCGTGAGCGCAATGGTGCTGATCAGGCCGATGCGGTAGGTGATGGTCTTCAGCTTAGCGTCCTTCGGCACGACGAAGCCGATCCATCCAGAGGCGCGCTCGCCCTTCTTCAGTTCGGTGGGCTGGAGTTCGTTGTCGCGCGCGCCGGCGACGGCGTTGTACGTGACGCCGTTTTCGTCGGCGACGACCGCGTTCGTCAAATCCACCGGCATCGCGTCGTCGGAGGTCTCGTTCGACAGTTCCACCTGTACGGCGACGAGGCGCGTATCGGGCTGGAGCTGAAAGCCGGCTGCGGCCTGGGCAGGGTCTTCGACCGCCAATGCTTTGAGGGCATAACCGGCGCTCTCCGCGCTCTGCTGGGCCAGTTGCTCCGGCGAGATGCGTGTGGGCGTGGGAATGATTGGGGTGGGCAAGGGCCGGTCGTCCAGGCCGCTCCCTTCGCCCTCACCGCAAGCCGCTAGCAACCCTGCTACACATATCGCTGCGAAAAGGGTCTTGAGTCGTGTCTGATTCATATCACGCTCCACTCATGCCTCCACAGCCTCCGGGGATTTCGGAAGCGTGGTTGCTTCACCATCGTAGAGATAGCACGCTGCCTCGTGGCGCGCCTCGATCGCGTAGAGCGGCGGGACCGCTCTCAGGCAGCGATCCATGCGCTGCGGGCATCGGGGATAGAAGCGGCAGCCGCTGGCCACGCTCGCGCGCATCTCCTCCTCGGACGGCAGCCGCAAGTTCGTGTCCCACTTCACCTCAGGGTCGGGCACGGGGATCGAGTTGACGAGCAACTGCACGTAGGGATGGCGCGGGTGCTCGATCACCTTGGCCGTGTCGCCCTTCTCCGCCACCAGGCCTTGATACAACACGTAGATGTCGTCGCCGATCTGGTAGGCCGTGCTCAGATCGTGGGTGATGTAGAGGAAGGAGATGCCGTAGTCGTTGCGCAAGTGCAACATGATGTCCAGGATCATCGCGCGCAACGAGGCGTCCACCATCGAGACCGGCTCGTCGGCCACGATGATGCGCGGTTTGAGCATGTATGCGCGGGCCACCATCATGCGTTGGCGCTGGCCGCCGCTGAGCTGGTGCGGATACTTTTCCAGCACCTCTTCGCCGCGCATGCCGACCACGCGCAGCGCATCCTCGATCATGTCGCGCGCGTCGCGCTTGTTATCGGCCAGCTTGAACCGGCTGACGGCCAATTCGAAGATGTGCTTGACGCGGTAGAACGGGTTATAGACCTCGTAAGGGTCTTGAAAGACGGCCTGCACTTCGCGCCGATATTCGAACCGCTGCTGCGCGTTCATCGCCGCGATGTCCACGCCCTTGTAGAGGATTCGACCGGAGGTGAGCTGTAGAAAGCCGAGCACCAGGTTGGCCAGCGTGGTCTTGCCGCTGCCGCTTTCGCCGGCGATGGTGGTGATGGTGGCCGGCTTCTCGTAGATCGTCAGGTTGAAGTTTTGCAGCGCGACCACCCTCCGGCCGCTACCGAACAGGCCGCCACCGTAGACCTTCGTCGCGTCGCGAATCTCAAGCAGCGGCGCCGGCATGTGGATCCACCTCCTTCATCAAGTCGGACGCATACAAGGCGCCGGGCGTCTCCGGCCGGGTGGCCGTGGCGATCGGTGCGCTGTTCTCGTAGAGCATCGGGTTCTCGTAGATGTGGCACGCGGTGAAGTGCTCAACGCCGTAGGCTTTGAGCTGCGGGCGCAGCGACCGGCAGATCTCCCGCGCGTAGGGGCAGCGGAATTGGAAGACGCAGCCGGGCGGTGGGTTGCGCAAGTCGTGCGTCAACCCCTCCGTCACCTTTAGCGGTTTGCGCTCTTTAATGGACGGGATCGAAGCGATGAGCAACTGCGTGTAGGGGTGCAGCGGGTTCTTGAACGCCTCGCGCACGGGAGCAATCTCGACGATGTTGCCGGCGTACATCACGATGATGCGATCCACGAGCTGCGCCTGCAGGCCCATGTCGTGGCCGATCAGGATCATGCTCACGCCCAAGCGCTGCTTCACGTCCAGCAACGTCTGCGCCACCACGCGCTGCACCACCACGTCGAGCGCGCTGGTCGGCTCGTCGGCGATGATGAGCGGGGGGTTGAGGGCAATGGCCATCGCCACGCACACGCGCTGCTTCATGCCCCCGCTCAGCTCGTGCGGATACATGTTATACACGCGCGCCGGCAGGCCCACCTGGTTCAGTAGGTCGAGGATGCGCTGTTTGAGCACATCGCGCGGCTGTTTACCCTCATGCGTAATGATGGCATCGCCGATCTGATCCTTGATGCGCATCACCGGGTTGAGCGAGTTCATCGCGCCCTGGGGGATGAGCGCCAGCTTGTTCCAGCGCAGCTCGCGCAGTTGCTTTTCGGTGAGCGGCACGAGGTCGGTTCCCTCGATGAGCGCGCGCCCGCCGATGATGCGGCCGGGTGGCTGCACCAATCGCAGGATGGCCATGGCCGTAGTGGTCTTGCCGCACCCCGATTCGCCGACCAACCCCACCGTCTCCCCCTGATACACCTGAAAGCTGATGCCGTTGACCGCAATCACGTCGCCGCGCGGCGTAGCGTAGTGCACGCGCAGGTCTTGCACATCCAGCACGACCGGCCGACTGCCGTTCGGCGAATGAGACAAAGTCGAACCTTCTACCATGGGCTTCTGACTTCTGACCTCTGACCTCTGACTTCTGACTTCTGACTTCTGGACTCTTGCGTCTTGATTCCTGGCTCTCGCCTCTCTACTGCTTCACCTGCAATCCCCGCAGGCGCGGGTTGGCCACTTCGTCCAGGCCGATGGCGATGAGGAAGAGGCCGGAGAAGATGATGGCGAGCACCAGGAAGGGGAAGCCCCACCACCACCACATGCCGCGAATCACGGCGGAGGCCTGGTTGGCGTAGAAAATCGTCATGCCCAGCGTGGGGATACGCGTTGGGCCAAGGCCGAGCGCCTCCAGGCCGGCCGAGGCCAGAATTGCACCGGACACATTGCCGGTGAAACTGGCCGCGATGTAAGGCAACATGTTCGGCATCATCTCGCGGAAGATCACGTCGAAGGTGTTCGCGCCGGATAGCCGTGCCATGCGGATGTAGCCGCGTTCGCGCAGGGTGAGCACTTGGGCGCGGATCAGGCGCGTCGGGCCGGGCCAGGCGAACATCGCGATCAGCACCGCCATCGTCTCGGCGCTGATCTGCCGCACGAACGCAGAGATCACGATCAGCACGGCGAGGCTGGGGATGGTGATCCACGCGTCCGATGCGATCAGGATCACGCGGTCCACCCAGCCGCCCAGGAAGCCGGCCAGACAACCGAGCACCACGCCCACCAGCAAGCCGATGGTGGCCGCGATCAACCCGATGCGGAACGAACGCGGCGCACCGGTCAGGATTACGGCCAGCATGTCGCGGCCGCTGTTCTCGGTGCCGAGCGGGTGCGCCCACGTCCCACCGGGCATGAACGCCGGCGGCAGGTCTTGCGGCGAGGTGCCCACGCGGGCGAGCCGCAAATCCCAGAACAGCCCACCGATCACGCCGGACAGCGCGACGCTCAGCACCATGATCAGGCCGATGATGAGCTTAGGGTTGAGCCAGGGCGAATCCCACCGGTTGATGCGCGTCGCTTTCGCTGGCTGAGCGGCAATGGGTTCAGCAGTCAGTGTCGCCATCGTTAATCGTTGTTTCGCTCGTGCGCCCGATCGCTCGGAGAATCCGGGCGCGTCTCGTGAAATCCAATTGTCTTCGTCGAGTCAGCGTTTTTGATAGGTGATTCGTGGGTCAATGAGCGGGTATAGCAAGTCAATGATGAGCACCGCGGTCGCCGTCGTCAGGATCAGGATATAGACGATACCCTGCATCAGCGTGTAATCGCCGTTCGTGATGCTGTAATACAGCAGATAGCCCACGCCGGGGTAGACGAAGTAGGTCTCGATCAGCACCGATCCGCCCACCAACAAGCCCAAGGACAAGGCCAGCGCCGTCAATTGGGGCAGCAGCGCGTTGCGCACGGCGTAGCGGAAGAACAGGCGCGGCGTGCGCAGCCCTTTGGCCTGCGCCAGGATCATGTAGTCCTCGCCGTCGGTCGTGATCATCATGCCGCGCATGCCCAGCGCCCAACCGCCCATGCTGGTGAGCACGATGGCCATGGAAGGCAGGATCGCATGGTGAATAGCGCTGGCGATGAACTCCAGCGTGAAGCCCGGTTGGAGGTTGCGCGAATCGTATGCCCCCTGGTTAGGAAAGAGGTCGAGCGTGTAGGCGAAGATGAATAGCAGCAACAGCCCGAAGATGAACGGCGGGATAGAAGAGAACGTAAGGGTGATGGGCAGCAGGTTGCGCACCAGCGTTGGCGTGCGGCGCCAGCCCAGCAGCGCGCCGATCAGGTTGCCGAGCAGGAAGGTGATGATGACGGCGAAGGTCAGGAGCGCGATCGTCCACGGCAGCGCGCGCCAGATCATCTCCCATACTTTGGCCGGAAACTGCGTCAGTGAGTAGCCGAAGTCGAGCGTCAGGCAGTTGCGCAGCCAGTTGATGTATTGCACGTACCACGGCCCATCCAAGCCAAAGCGCTCGCGCCAGGCCTGGATCAATTCGGCGCTGTTCTCGATGATTTGGCCTTGCGCCGACATGCGTAACACCATCGCCGCGATCGGGTCGCCGGGGGCGAGGCGCGGGATGGCGAAGATCAGCGTGGCGCCGAGCCACACCGTTAGCCCCCACATCAAAATCCTGCGGATGATGTATCCGCGCGTCATGCCACTCATGGTCGGGCGTCAGGGATCAGGAATCGGGAATCAGGGATTAGGGATCAGGTGTCGGGAGTGGGAAGTCGGGAGTCGGTGTTGATCCCACTCCCGACTCCCCACTTCCGTTGGCATCTATCTGTCTAGGATCGCGTGGTCCTGCAACTTACGACCTCTTCGCCGGCTTGATCGCCACCAAGATGTCGTAGAAGCTCTGCCACCACGTCCACGACGGCGCGTACTTGTTGTCGTCGCTCGGCCAGTTGGTCCAGTAGGTGGTGTCGAACGGGATCAGCTTCTTGGCCTGAGTGATCGGGATGACCGGCAGCTCGCGGAAGTAGATGTCCATGGCCTTGACGAACAAATCGTCAATGCGCTTGTCGCCCAGCGGGAGCACACCGATCTCGTCCACGATCTTGCTGAACTCCTCGTTCTTCCAGCGCCACTGGTTGCCGTTTGCGCGCTCGCCCACGGGCACGATCCACTTGGCGTTCAGCGTGTTCAGCGTGGCCCACGGCTCGCTCACCGAACCGCACATTTGCCAGCCCATGCGCGCTTCGAACTTGCCAAAGGCGAAGTTGTCGCCCCAGAGCTGGCCGGCTTCCTTCTTGTGCGAGGCGTTGATGCCGACTGCCTGGAACTGCTCGACCAGCACGTCGGCGATGCGCTGCTTCTCGATGAAGGCCTCATGGGTGGTGATCACCATCGAGAGTTGCTTGCCGCCCTTGGCATAGTAGCCGTCGCTGCCCTTCTTCCAGCCCTTCTTCTCCAGGATCTCCATTGTCTTCTTGGGGTTGTGCTCCCAGATCGGGTACTTCTCGAAGATGCCCTTGGACTCCAGCAGCTTGTCCAGGCGCTGGATGGGCGGATACATTGGGTAAGGGATGCGGCTCTTGCTGGTGGTGCCTTCGTAGGCGATCTGCACGATCTGGTCGCGGTCAATCGCGTAGTTGAGCGCCCAGCGAATCTCGGGGTCGTTCCACGGCTCCAGCGTGGTGTTCAGCTCGAAGGTGCGCGAGCAGGGGTCGAGCACCGCATACGGCAGGTCCTTATACCAGGCGATCACGTTCGGGTTCTTGGCCTTGAGGGCTTCGAATGCGCCTTTGGTAATGTCCATCAAGCTGTCCAGCTTCCTGTCGGCCATCAACGCGACGCGGTTCTCGGGCGGGCCGGCCCATGTCCAGATCAGGCGCTTCGGCGCGGGCAACGGCTTGAAGCCGCTCTTGGCTGCCCACCAGTTGTCATCGCGGTCATAGATGAACTCGGTGCCGTCGGTGTTGAAGCTGACCAGCTTGTAGGGGCCGCTGAACACCGGCGACTTGCCCTTCTCATAGTTCTTGAACGTGAGCGGATCCTTGCCCTCCCAGATGTGCTTGGGCATGATGTTGATGCCGCCCCAGATCTTGACCGAGAAGTAGTCGAGCTGGAAGCGTGGATTCGGCCGATTCAGGGTGAACTCGGCGGTGTGCGTGTCTATCTTCTTGACGCTCTTCACCCAATCGTTCATTGCGCCGTAGCAGTTCAGCTCTTTCACCTTCAAGCACAGCTCGCCGATGGTGAAGACGACATCGTCGGCCGTGACCGGCTTGCCGTCGTTCCACTTGGCGTTCTTGTTCAGCTTGAGCGTCCAAACGTCCTGCTTGGCGTTGGGGGTGAAGCTCTCGCCCAGCCATGGGTTGATCTTGCCGGTCATGTAGTTGAGGATGAACAGCGGCTCGATCATGGATTGGTGGAAGCCGTGGTCGCGGCGGCTGCCTGGGACGAGGGGGTTCCACAGGTCCGGCGTGACGACCTTGCCGCCGTCAATATCGAGGATCAACGTTTGTTCTCTGGGAACGCTCGGGATGGTTTGCTCGGGCGACGCGGCCTGCGCCACGTTTGCCGTTACGCCCATCAACAGGCTGAGGCCGACGAGGGCCGAGCCAAGTACATGCAATCGCTTCTTCGAACCGTTCATGGGTTTCCTCCTGAATGAGCATGCAAGGGCAGAAATCGAGTTCGTCTCGAAACTCCGTGCTTTTTTTGGCATCGAAGATGTCGTCACGTTTCGTCAAGACAGTAGCCGATCACCTCCTGGGACGCCGGCCCGCGTTCGTGCGCAGGGTGGATGAGCTTAGGGCTTTCTCCTGCAACCCGACAGGCCGGGCGAATCGAGATTGCCGCTATGCGCAGCGAGTCGAATTATCTAGATCGCATCCGAAGATGTCAAACGCAGCATCACCAGTAGCCGAACGCCAGGTAGCCGCCGTCCACGTAGAGCGCGTGGCCGGTGATGAAGGCGGCCTTGGGGGAGCACAGGAAGGACACCGCGTTGGCCACGTCTTCGACCTTCGCCAGCCGGCCCAGCGGGATGCGCTTCTTCAGCACGTCCACGCTCACCGCGCCGCGCCGGATGTTCTCGGCGGTCATCTCGGTCTCGGTGTGGCACGGCCCGACGGCGTTGACGCGGATGCCGTACTGCGCCCACTCGATGGCCAGTGTCTTGGTCATCATGTTCACGCCGGCCTTGGCGCACGAGTAGGCTGTGCGCATGGGAAAGGCAGCCTCGGCGTTGATCGAAGAGATGTTCACAATGCAGCCGCCCCAGCCCTGTTTGACCATCTGTCGTCCGGCGGCCTGCGAGGCGAAGAACACGCCGTTGAGCTGCACCTCGATCATGCGCCGCCAGCTCTCGGGCGAGACGTCGAGCGACGGTTCGGGCTTGCTGATGCCGGCGCTGTTCACCAGCACATCCACGCGGCCAAATGCCTCGACCGCGCGGGCGATCATCGCTGCGCACGCGTCGGGGTCGGTGATGTCCACCGGCACGGCCAGGGCCCGCCGGCCTTGCGCGGCGAACGCCTCGGCGGTCGCTTGGGCCGCTTCGCCGCGCAGGTCGGCGATGACTACGGCGTAGCCATCGGCGGCGAGTTGGATGGCGCAGCCTTTGCCGATGCCGCCGGCCGCGCCGGTGATCACGGCGACGGGAAGGGATGAGACGTCGTTCATGCCCGCTATTCAACCCCGAAGCGGGCGCACGCGCAACAAAAACCGGCCGAGCCGTGCATGACAGCCCGGCGCGCTATTGCGTGACAGCGCGATGATGTTCGTGACGCGAGCGAATCACTTCCGGCTACAATCCGGTTCACAGGCGCGCCGAACCGTGCCGACCTGGGAGCTGCGATGACCGAAGCTGCGTCCCCTCCTGCAACCGATCGCTTCCGCCGGCGCGTGCGTCAAGCACTGGCAGCGATCCCGTCCCACCGCGAGCCTGCACGCTCCGCAGCCGAGATCGTGCGTCGGCTGTGCGAGACGTGCGACGCCGCCGGTCGGCCTGCGCCCGAGGAGGCCGAGGCTGCCGTCCGCTGCGCGCTGGCTGTGCTGGACTGGTTCGGCGCGCTGGAGACGAGCGACGAAGGCCACCGCACCGCCGGCCAGGTCGCGACCTACTTCCTGCACAGCCTGGCCTGGTATGTCGAGCACGGCATCCCGCTGGTGGACGGCTGGCAGACGCGCGGCGTGCGAGGCGAGGCCGGCGCCCCGATCCTGGATCGCGCGCCGGACTTCCTCGACGCAATGGAGCGGCGCCGGCTGGCCGTCGCCGGTCGCCTGGGCCTGGAGGCGCCGGCCTCGCGCCGCCAGGAAGCCGTGCTCATCCTGGTCAAGGGCGTGCTGGACGGCGAGGTGTATTACCTGCACCAGTTGGACGCCGACGCGCGCCGCTACCAACTGATCGGCGGCCGGGTCGAGCCAGGCGAAGCGCCGCTGGCCGCCGCGCTGCGGGAGCTGCGTGAGGAACTCGGGATTGCCGCCGGCCGCGCCGCCCTTCGCCCTCTCATCGAGCCGCCGGCGTGTATCATGCTGACGGCCCTCTCGCCCACCTACGGCGCGCTGACCGACTACGCCTTCAGCGTCTTCGGAGCGGCGCTCGACGCGCGCGAGATTGTGCTGCACCTCAACGACCGCTGGCTGAGCGTGGCCGAGATGCTGGACATGGGGACGCCGGCCGGCCGACCGGCGAACGACGTTCGATTGATGCGCGAGCTGGATCGCCGCTTGCCGGGCGGGCTGCGCGGCGCGCCGATCCCCCTGGTCGAGATCCGTGCGCTGCCGGGCTATCGGGATCACCTGGGGTCGTCCGGCAACAGGTCAGACCGCTCGAAGCGTCCTGACCTATAAAATTTGCTGTTACACTGCAATATAAAGGTGGGTATGCTGCTCCAGGGGGAGCAGAACGATCGAGCAATCGAGGGCGTTTCGCTCGACTAACAATTCGAACATGGTCGTCGAAGCACTCATCGGCGCTGCAGCCAAGGCGATCTTCGGCCGGGCGCTGGACGCAGTCGCGGCTCGGCTCAAGCTCGACGAGCGCCTGCTCGGCCGCGCCAAGGCCGATCCGGCACAGACCGCCTTCAAAGCGGCGCTGGCCCGCGCCTACGCCGCCTTCGCCCGCCAATACCCCGACCTGACGCCGTCGCTCTTCACCGAGCCGTTTTTGGCCGGCGCCGCCGCGCCCGAGCTGGCCAAGCTGGCCGGTGGCCAGACCCCCGACCCCATCACTTTTGCCCAACGGTGGATCGCCGAGCCGCACCCCCACGTCACCTCGCCCCAACTGCGCGCGCCGGACGGCACACCGACCTCGCTTGCCGTCGAGGCCTCGGCGCATTTCCTGCGCCTGCTCGAAGCGGAGCTGCGGCACGACCCGCACTTCCGCGCCATCTTCGATTCGCGCGCGCTCGATGCGCTGCCCGAGATCGGTGACAAGCTCGATCGGTTGAACGAGCAGTTGCGCCGGGCGATCCAGGACGCCGAGGCGTATCGCATCGCGATCGAAGGCGTGCACACGCAAGGCAGCGCCGCGATCGCCAACAGCACCGTGACCACCGGCCGCGACTTCATCGGGCGCGACCAGATCATCAACCACTACTACCTGGCGGATCGCTACGACGCGCTGAAGGTCTTCTACGACCCACCGGACTACGTCTTCCGGCAGGTCAACGTGGCGGCGTTCGTCGGGCGCGCCGCGCTCAAGCAGGAGATTGACGACTTCATCGCCAAGCATCGCTCCGGGCTGTTCCTGATCGAGGGCGAGGCCGGCCTGGGCAAGACCACCCTGCTGGCGCACCTGGTCTATACGCGCGGGTATCTGCACGTGTTTGGCGGGCGCTTCGAGGGCGAGACCAACCGCCCGAACGCCGTCGCGCACCTGGCGGCGCAGGTGGTGAGCCGCTACCACATCGAAAGCTACCGCGACGGCGTGTCGTTGGAGCTGGCGCGCAGCCCGCACTTCCTGCAGCGCCTGCTGGAGCAGGCCGCCGGCGAACGCATCGTCATCGCCTACGACGCGCTCGACCAGGGCGGCGCGCCGAACGACGAATCGAACCCGCTGGGATTGCCGCGCAGCCTGCCCGACGGCGTGATCGTCCTCGCTACCCAGCGGCCGGTGCAGCATCCCCCGCGCTGCGACGCCGCGGCGTCTCGGGTGTATCGCCTCGAGGCCGGCGACCCCGAGAACTAGGCGGACATCCGCGCGTTCCTGGCGAGCAAAGCGCGCGACCGGCGCATCGCCGCGCAACTGGCCGGCCGTTACACCGAAGATGCCTTCGTCGAGACGCTGCTCCGGCGCAGCGAGGGCAATTGGATGTACCTGCACTACGTGCTACAGGAGATCGCAGACGGCAAGCTCGCGCCGCTCGAACTCGATGCGTTGCCCACCGGCCTGAATGCGTATTACTGCCGGAGCTGGCAGCGCTGGCGCGACGACCCGCGCACCGGTGGGCGCGACCGATGGAAGGCGTTCTACAAGCCGCTGTTGTGCGCGCTGGCCGCCGCCCAGGAGCCGGTGGATGCCAGCCGGCTGGCGGCGTGGTGCGGCCTGGGCGGCCGGGAGGACGAGATCAAGGAGCTGCTGGAGCAGGCGTGGCGCGGCTTCGTCACCTACCAGCGCCGCGCGACTGCGGCCGGCGAAGTGGTGCGCTACCAGTTCCTGCACCCCAGCCTGACGCGCTTCGTGCGCGGCGAGGCCGGCGAACCGAGCGCCCACAACACGGGCGGGCTGAGCGAGCAGGAGATGCGCTTCGTGCGCGAATTGAAGGAAGGCGTGCAGGCGGCGCACCGGAACATCGTTGCGGCGATGGAGGCGCAGTGCGGCGGCGACTGGCCGCGATTAGCGGAGGCCGACGACTACGTCCGCCGCTACCTCTCGGCGCACCTGGACGCGGTGGATCCGGCATTGCTCTATCGGATCGCCGCCCAGGACGACCGCTGGGCGAAGGCGCGCGAGGCGAAGGAAGAGGGCTACACCGGCTACCTCAACGACCTGCGGATCGTCCGGCAGCGCGCCGACGCGGCCGGCTGGGCAGGCCTGGGGCGGGGGATCCGCTGTGCGCTGATCGAGAGCAGCATCCGCGCCTTGGCCGGCAACGTCCCGCCCAGGCTGCTGGGGCAATTGGTGCAGGCCGGGCTGTGGTCGGGGCTGCGGGCGCTGGAGACGGCCCGGCAGGTGCCGGATGATGAGCAGAAGAGCGAGGCGCTCGCGCAGATCGCGCCACACCTCGACGCCGACCTGCACGGCGAAGCCCTGGCCGCGGCGCGCGCGATCGGCGCTGAGGGGAGCAGAGCAGACGCCCTGCGCGACCTGGCGCCGCACCTGAGTGAGCCGCTGCGGGCGGAGGTATTGCAGGAAGCCCTGGCCGCGGCGCGCGCGATCGGCGATGAGTGGGGCAGAGCATCCGCCCTGCGCGACCTGGCGCCGCACCTGAGCGAGCCGCTGCGGGCGGAGGTATTGCAGGAAGCCCTGGCCGCGGCGCGCGCGATCGGCGCTAAGGGGAGCAGAGCAGACGCCCTGCGCGACCTGGCGCCGCACCTGAGCGAGCCGGAGCGAAATGAGGTCTTCGTGCGCCTTGCACAACTTGCACGATCTCATTCGAATTACTTCGAACCGCTGATGGAGGTTTGGCAGGCCGGCCGGTTCGCAGGCCTGACGTTCGAGGCGTGGCAGAAGGTGTTGACGGCGTTCGCATCTCGGCCACGCAGTGAGTGCGTGCAGAGTTTGGTTGCGGTGCTGCCGTTGATCGCGCATCAGGGCGGGCAGGCCGCGGTGGATGAGTTCTGGGCCGCCCTGCGCGACGTGTGGCGCTGGTGGCCGTAGGAAATGGAAGCGCTCAACGCGCGTTGAGCGGGGTGCACTCGTGCATCGGGGCAAAATTTGCACGGTGGGGCGCGGAACGGAGTCCGCGCCCTATACGTGCCGCGAATGGGGGCAGAGCGCGACCGAGCTATTACGTCTGCCCCCGTTGGCGAATGCACCCGTTGAGCGCTCGATCCACGCGCGCCGGCCTATAGTCTGCGCATGTCCTCGTTCGCAACGCAGCGACTCGCCGACGACCTCGCCGCGCCGCCGTTGGAGAACGGCGACTTCCTCACGCGCGACGAATTCGAGCGCCGCTACGAGGCCATGCCGCACGTCAAGAAGGCGGAACTCATCGAGGGGATCGTTTACATGACCTCACCGCTCAAGGCAGACCACGGCATCCCACATGCAAATATCGGCCTCTGGCTGGGCACGTATCGCGTGAGCACACCGGGCACACTGACCTTGGACAGCGTCTCCTACCGGATTGACCAGGACAACGAGTTCCAGCCGGATTTGATCCTGATGATCGCGCCGGAGCGCGGCGGGCGGGCGCGCATTGATCGAGACGGCTTCGTCCAGGGCGCGCCGGAGCTGATCGTCGAGGTCGCGTCGAGCAGCACCTCCAAGGACTTGCACCAGAAGTTCAACGTGTATCGCCGCGCGGGCATTCAGGAGTATTGCGTGTGGCAGGTGCGCGACCGGGCCGTTGCGTGGTGGGAGCTACAAGCGGGGCGATACGTGCCCCTGCCGGCCGATGCCGACGGCGTGCTGCGCAGCCGCGTCTTCCCCGGGCTGTGGCTGGACGCGCCGGCCCTGTTGTGCGGCGATATGCCGGCGGTGCTCGAGCGCCTGCCGGCCGGCCTGCGCTCACCCGAACACGCTGCCTTCGTCGTCCAGATTGGCGCATGAGGCCCGGATGAACCTCGATCTGCGATCCTCCAAAAGCCTTGTCATCCAACGCGCATCTAACATTACCTGCGCATCTTTCCCGCCTCGGAGCGTGGCTATAGGCGGCGCGCGAATGTGAAGAAAACGTAACAGCGGTCTCAGCGCTGCCTCAACGCGCACGCTATAGTACGGGGCGTTTGAACCGCGCCGAAGTTGCCATGACTGTCGGCAACTCTAAGGTCTGCAATGTGAAAATACGAAAGCATGCTTTGGAGGACGGTATGATTCGTGTCGAAGGCTTGAAGAAGTCCTACGGCGCCATTCAGGCCCTCCGGGGGGTGAGCTTTCAGGTATCGGCCGGCGAGATCGTCGGTCTGCTCGGCCCCAACGGCGCCGGCAAGTCCACCATCATCAAGATCCTCACCGGCTACTTGCAGCCGGATGAGGGCAGCGTCGAAGTGGACGGCCTGGATGTGCTGACGCAGCGGCTGGAAGTGCAGGCGCGGCTCGGCTACCTGCCCGAAAACACGCCGCTCTACCCCGACATGACGGTGCAGGCCTACCTAAAAATGATGGCCGACCTGCGCCGCATCCCTGAAGATAAACAGATCGAATACATCTCCGAGGCGGTCTATGCCACCGACATCGCCGGCTTCCTCAACCGGCCGATCGGCAAATTGAGCAAAGGTATGCGCCAGCGCGTGGGGTTGGCGCAGGCGATCTTGCACAAGCCCCGCCTGCTCATCCTCGACGAGCCGACCATCGGCCTCGACCCCACGCAGCTCGTGGAGATCCGGCAGCTCATCCGGCGGCTGGCGCAGAACAGCACCGTGCTGTTCTCCAGTCACATCCTGCCGGAAGTGGAGGCGGTGTGTCACCGGGCGATCATCATCATGAACGGCGAGATCAAAGCCGATGCTCGCCTGGCCGACCTGGCCGCAACCAATAACGCCATCGTCGTGTTGCAACGGCCGGTGGCCGATTTCGACAAGGCGCTGCGCGGCGTCCGCGGCGTCAAGCGCGTGGAGGCGCTGCCGACGACGAACGGCGCGCCGCACTACCGCGTGTACGGCGAGGGCAACGTGGACCTCTGCCCGGCGCTCTATGCCGCGGCGACACAGATGGGCTGGCCGCTGCGCGAATTGCGCGCCGACACGCGCACGTTGGAGAGCGTGTTCAACGAACTGGCCACCCACGGCTGACGCACGACTCGCAACTCACGACTCCCTACTCCCTACGTCCTGCGTCCTTCGTCCGCAACAAGGAGGCGCTTGTATGAAGACCATCTTGGCGATCACTCGCAAGGAATGGAACAACTACTTCAGCTCGCCGCAGGCGCTGATCTTCATCGGCGTGTTCCTGGCGGCCAGCTTGTTCATTTTCTTCTGGGGCGAGACGTTCTTCGCCCGCGGCGTGGCCGAGATGCGCCCGCTGTTTCGTTGGATGCCGCTGTTGCTGATCTTCCTGGTGTCGGCGCTCACCATGCGCCAGTGGAGCGAGGAGCAGCGCAGCGGGTCGCTGGAGATGCTGTTGACGCTGCCCGTGCCGACCTGGCAACTGGTGGCCGGCAAGTTTCTGGCGGTGATGGGCCTGGTGGCGCTGGCGCTGGCGCTCACGCTGCCGCTCACGTTCACCGTGGCGCTGCTGGGCAACCTGGATTGGGGGCCGGTGATCGGCGGCTACATCGCGGCGCTGTTGCTGGCCTCGGCGTATGCGGCCATCGGCCTGTTCGTCTCGTCGCGCACCGATAACCAGATCGTGGCGCTGATCGTCACGGCGCTGGTCGGCGGCGCGTTCTACCTGATCGGCAGCCCGCTGGTGGTGGACTTCGTGACCGGCAGCACGGCCGAGTTCTTCCGGGCGCTGGGCACCGGCAGCCGCTTCGAGAGCATCGAGCGCGGCGTGATTGACCTGCGCGACCTGGCCTACTACGTCACGCTGGCGCTGATCTTCCTGACGCTGAACGCCTGGTCGTTGGATCGCAAGCGCTGGAGCGCCGGCCCGCGCACGGCGGAATACCGCCGCACGGCCAACCTCACCAGCGGCCTGGTGGCGCTCAACCTGATCGCCGTCAACGTCTGGGCCGGTCCGCTGCAGATGCTGCGCGCCGACCTAACCGCCCAGCGCGAGTTCAGCCTCTCGCCGGCAACCTTGAACCTGCTCGGCGAGCTGCAAGAGCCGCTGCTCATCCGCGCCTACATCAGCGAGAAGACCCATCCGCTGCTGGCGCCGCTGACGCCGCGCGTGCGCGATCTGCTGCGCGAATACCAGATCGCCGGGCGCGGCCAAGTCACCGCAGAAGTCGTTGACCCGATCACCGATCCGAACCTCGAAGCCGAAGCCGCGCGCACCTATGGCATTCAGCCCACGCCGGTGCAAGTGGCCGGGCGCTACGAGGCTTCGCTCATCAACACTTACTTCGACATCCTGGTGCGCTACGGCGACCAGAACACCGTGCTGAACTTCCGCGACCTGATCGAGGTGGAACAGCGCCGCGACGGCACGGTGGACGTGCGCTTGCGCAACCTCGAATACGACCTCACCCGCGCCATCAAGAAGGTGACCAGCGGCTTCCGCGGCATCGAGTCGGTGTTCGCCGCGCTCGAGCAGCCCGCCCGCCTGACCATCCTGGTCACCCGCCAGACGCTGCCCGAGGCATTCAAGGACGTGCCGGGACTGATGGAGAAGGTCGCCCAGGAGATCCAGCAGAAGTCGGGCGGCAAGTTCGAGTATCAGGTGGTGGACCCCGATCAACCCAACGTGACCTTCACGCGCAAGGCGCTGGTCGAGCGCTATGGGCTGCAGCCCACGCCGGTCGCGCTCTTCAGCCTCGAGTCGTTCTATCTGAACATGTTGCTGGAGATGGACGGCAAGGCGCAGGCGATCTATCCCGAAGGCGACTTTACCGAGTCGTCCATCCGCACGGCCATCGAGTCGGCCCTCAAGCGCAACCTGGGTGGCTTCTTGAACGTGATCGGCCTGTGGACGCCGCCGCCGCAGATGGGCATGTTCGGCGGCGCCGACCCCGGCAACTGGCGGCTGATCCGCGAGCAACTGAGCCGCGAATACACCGTGCGCGACGTGAATCTCTCGACCGGCCAGGTGCCGCCGGATGTGAATACCCTAATCATCATCGGCCCGCGCAACCTGGACGACAAGGCGCGTTACGCGATTGACCAGTACCTGATGCAGGGCGGCTCGGTGGTGATCGCCGGCGGCAATTACTCGTTGATGCTCGGCTTCGGCTCGCCCATACTCGAGCCGGTGCAGGGTGGGCTGAACGAGATGTTGGAGCACTACGGCGTGAAGGTCGGCCCCGGCCTGGTGATGGATCCGCAGAACGAGCCGTTCCCGGTGGAGGTGAACCGCGACATCGGCGGGCTGATCGTCCGAGAGCTGCAGGCGGTGAACTATCCGTTCTTCGTGGACGTGCGGCCCGACGGCATGGATCGCAACAACCCGATTGTGTCGCGCCTGCCGGCGGTAACGATGAACTTCGTCTCGCCGATCGAGGTGGATGCGCAGAAGAACGCCGATCGCAAGGTGACGACGCTGCTGCGCTCCACCGATCAGTCGTGGGTGCGCACCGACGCTAACGTTCAGCCCAACTTCCAGGCTCACCCGGAGCTTGGCTTCCCCGTAGAAGGCGAGCGCAAGTCGCGCACCCTGGCCGTCGCCATCCAGGGCAGCTTCGAGAGCTTCTTCAAAGGCAAGCCTTCGCCGCTGCAGGTCACGCCGACGCCAGCACCGACCCCGGCGCCGGGCGCGACGCCCGAACCCACGCCCACGCCCGAGCCGGCGCGACCGGTCGGCGCGACCATCGAGCAGTCCCCCGACACGGCGCGGCTCGTGGTGATCGGCAGCGCCGACTTTTTGAACGATGCGCTGCTGGAGCTTTCGTCGCGGTTGGGCCAGGAGCGTTACCTGAACAGCCTGCAGTTCATGCAGAACGTGGCCGACTGGACGGTGGAGGAGCTGGAGTTGCTGGACATCCGCACGCGCGGCACGGTGACGCGCACGCTGCGCCCGCTGACCGAGAGCGAGCGCCGCGCGTGGGAGATCGCTAACTACGTCGTCATGGTCGCTGCGTTGTTCGGCATCGGCCTGATCTGGCGGCTGCGCCAGCGCGCCGAGCCGCCGATGCAGCTCGCGCCGGCGACCGTCCCGGTGCGCGCCGGCGATGCGCGCGCGATGCGCAAGGAGGTGAACTAACGATGAACCGTCGCAACCAAATCCTCGCTGTGTTGCTCGTCGTCCAAATCGTCGTCGCGGCAATCGTGCTTGTGCTGCCGGCCCAGGCGTCTAACCGGACGCTGCGGCCGCTGATGTCGCAGGTCGCCGCTGCCGACGTGACGGCGCTGACGATCCAGGAAAGGCCCGACCGGCGCGTGCACATCGCCAAGAAAGACGGACAATGGGTGCTGCCGGAGGTCGAGGACTTTCCGGTGAACGAGAGCAAAGTGACCGAGCTGTTGAACAAGCTGACCGCCATTCAGGTTGGCCAGCCGGTGGCGACGACGGCGACCAGCCATGCGCGCCTGCAGGTGGCCGAGGATACCTTCGCGCGGCGCGTTGACCTGACCACCGGCCAAGGCGATCAGACGTTGTTCTTCGGTTCGGCGCGCGGCGGTAGCTCGCACGTGCGCTTGGGCGGCTCGAACGACGTCTTCCTGACCACCAAGCTGGCCACGTTCGACATCTCTAGCGACCTGCCGAGCTGGATCAACACGATCTACTTCACATCCACCGAAGCTGCGGTGGGCAAGGTGGTGATCACCAACATCACCGGCACGCTGGAATTCCAGCGCAACGTGAGCGATGTCTGGGAGTTCAAAGGGTTGGCGGCAGGCGAGGTCTTCAACCCCAGCCGGCTGGAGACCATCCTCTCGCGCGTCTCCTCGCTCTACATGGTGCGTCCGCTGGGCAAGACAGCCAAACCCGAATACGGCATGGATCGCCCGACGGCGACCATCACCCTCACGCTCAAGTCGGACTTGTCCAGCTTGGCGCCGCTGGTGTTGACGATCGGCGCGAAGGCCGACGCCGACAACGCCTATGTGGTGAAGTCGCGCAACTCGCCATGGTATGTGCATGTGAACGCATTCATCTTGGATGAGATCGTGAACGCCCGGCGCGAGGACTTCATCCAACCGCCGGCCACGCCGACGCCGGAAGCAACTGCGACGCCGGCGTCGTAACCCGCGTTGCGCAGCGACTGAGGACAAGTCCGCGAAGGCGGACTTTGCTCGAGTTGCCTGCGACTTGCAGTCGCCGGGCAGGGTGTTGCGGCGGCGGCGACCGGGGGCAGTCCGCGAAGGCGGACTTTGCTCGAGTTGCCCGCGACTTGCAGTCGCCGGGCAGGGTGTTGCGGCGGCGGCGACCGGGGGCAGTCCGCGAAGGCGGACTTTGCTCCAGTTGCCCGCGACTTGCAGTCGCCGGGCAGGGTGTTGTGGCGGCGACCGGGGGCAGTCCGCGAAGGCGGACTTTGCTCGAGTTGCCCGCGACTTGCAGTCACCGGGCAACGTATATCCTTGCTTGACCGCCCCGCTCCGCCCGGCCATACTCCACGCATGCATTCACTTCGCATCATCAACGCCGTTGCGCCCATTCGCATCTGCGACAACGGTGGCTGGACCGACACCTGGTTCGCTGGCCACGGCAAGATCTTCAACATCGGCGTCTATCCGTACATCGAGGTGCAGATCGAGGTGCTCCCGCGCGACGCGCAAGCCGAGCGCATCGTCGTTTACGCGGAGAACTACGGCGAGCGTTTCGCCGTCACCCCTGGCGCGCGCTGGCAAGCCCATCCGTTGATCGAGGCAGCCATCGAACGCATGCGCGTGCCGGACGACGTAGCCATCCGCGTGGCGATCTATAGCGAGGCGCCGGCCGGCGCCAGCACCGGCACATCGGCGTCGGTGGCCGTGGCGCTGATCGGCGCGCTCGACCGGCTGACGCCCGGTCGCATGACGCCGCACGAGGTCGCCTATGCCGCGCACGCGGTGGAGACGGAGATGCTGAAGCGACAGAGCGGCATCCAGGACCAATTGTGCGCGGCTTACGGCGGCATCAACTACATCGAGATGCACCGCTATCCGCACGCCAGCGTGTCGCCGATCCGCGTTCCCGATGCGGTGTGGTGGGAATTGGAGCGCCGGCTGGTGCTGATCTTCCTGGGCCGCACGCACGACTCGTCGCAGGTGCACGAGCGGGTGATCCGCGAGCTGGAGGACGCCGGGCCGAGCAACCCGAAGATCGAAGCGCTGCGCTGCGCCGCGGAGCAAGCGCGTGATGCCATCTACGCCGGCGATTTCGTCGCCCTGGGCCGCGCCATGGCCGAGAACACTGCAGCGCAAGCTGCGCTCAACCCGGCGTTGGTGAGCGCCGATGCGCTGCGCGTCATCGAGATCGCCCGGGCATACGGCGCGCTGGGTTGGAAGGTCAACGGCGCCGGCGGCGAAGGTGGCTCGATCACCTTGCTGTGCGGCGACCTGTCGCACGTCAAGCGCGAGATGATTCGCGCCATCGAGGCAGATGTGCCTCCTTGCCGCGCCATCCCGATTTATCTCAGCCGCTTCGGCTTGCGCACGTGGGAGGTGGGGCGGCATGCTGCCTGAAAAGCGTTCGCGATTCGGTGCTCTTAGCGCGCGCCGAACTTGAACACCGTTGCCGAGTGAAAGCTCTCGCTTGGCCGCAGCACGGCGCTCGGGAAGTTCGGCTGGTTCGGCGAGTCGGGGAAGTGCTGGGTCTCCAGGCACAAGCCGGCCCGCCGGCCATACACCGTCCCGCCCTTGCCGACGATCGAGCCGTCCAGGAAGTTGCCGGTGTAGAGCTGCATGCCCGGCTCGGTGGTGTAGACCTCCAGCACGCGGCCGCTGGATGGCTCATAGACGCGCGCGGCGAAGCGCAGCTCGCCCATCGCGCCGTTGATGATGAAGTTGTGATCGTAGCCGCCGGCGCGGACCAGTTGCTCGTGCGGGTCGTTGATCCGCGCGCCGATGCGCATCGGTTGGCGGAAGTCCAGCGGGGTGCCCGCGACGGGTTGCAACTCGCCGGTGGGAATGAGCGTCTCGTTCACCGGCGTAAAGTGGTCGGCGTTGATGGTGACCTCGTGGTCGAGGATGTCGCCCTGACCGGCCAGGTTGAAGTAGGTGTGATTGGTCAGGTTGAGGATGGTGGGCTTGTCGGTGCGCGCCAGGTAGCGGATGTGCAGCGCGTTGTCGCGCGTCAGCGTGTAGGTCACCGTCACGTGCAGGTTGCCCGGGTAGCCCTCCTCGCCGTCCCGGCTGAGGTAGGACAGCGCCACGCTAATCGCGCCGTCGCTGCGGCCGGTCGTCGCGCGCCAGAGCTTTTTGTCGAAGCCGGCCAGGCCGCCGTGCAAGTGGTTCGGCCCGTTGTTCACGGCAAGCTGATACGCTACGCCGTCGAGTGTGAAGCGCCCGCCGGCGATGCGGTTGGCGAATCGGCCGACGATGCAGCCGAAGTAGGGATGCCCGGCCAGGTAGCCCGCCAGCGAATCGAAGCCCAGCACGATGTCGCCCGGCGTGCCGTTGCGGTCCGGCGCGCGCAGCGCAGTGATGATGCCGCCATAGGTGATGATCTGGACGGTCAAGCCGCCCTCGTTCGTCAGAGTGTATTGCTCAACCTCGCTGCCGTCGGGCAGCTTACTGAAGGGATGTTTTTGGATGTTCATGATCGGTTGCTGGTTGTTGGTTTTTGGTGGGAAGTGGGGCGTCGGGAGTGGGAGGGCTTTCCCTCCAACTTGGGTCTTGCGTCCTTCGTGTTGCGTCTTGCGCTTTACAGTTCACGACTGACGACCCGTGTTTTACTCACGCTCCCATCGTCACGAACTTGACGCACACCGGCTTGGGGACGTGAAGCTGGTCGCGCGCCAAGAGCCGGCCGGTCGTCGCATCCACTGCAAAGACGGTGATCGTGTCGCTCTCCTGGTTGGCGGCCCACAGGAAGCGGCCGGTCGGGTCGAGCGCGAAGTTGCGCGGCCAATGCCCACGCGTCGGCTCCTGACCGAGCGACGACAACCGCCCATCGTCGTGGATCGCGAAGATGGCGATGCTGTCGTGCCCGCGGTTCGAGCCGTACAAGAAGCGTCCCGACGCCGCGACGTGCACGTCGGCGCAGTAGCTGGTTTGCGCGTAGCCCTCCGGCAGCGTCGAGATCGTCTGCAACTCGTGCAGCGCGCCGCGCTCGGCATCGTAGGCAAACGCGGTCACCGTGTTATCCAGCTCGTTGATCACGTAGGCGAAGCGACCGCTGGGGTGAAAGGTGAAATGGCGCGGGCCGGCTCCCGGCTTCACCGGCGTGCACGCCGGCTCGTTCGGCATTAGCTTGCCGCGCTCGGCGTCGAAGCGATAGATCATCACCTTGTCCAGGCCGAGGTCGGCGACGAAGGCGAAGCGGTTGGCCGGATCGAGGATGATCGAATGTGCGTGCGGCCCCTCTTGGCGCTGCGGATTGACGCTTGAGCCGTGGTGCTGCACGAAGTCGCTGGCTTCGGCCAGCGATCCATCGGCGTTGACCGGCAACACGGCGACGCTGCCGCTGCCGTAGTTGGCGACGAGGACGAAGCGCCCGGTTGCGTCCACGCTAAGGTGGCATGGCCCTGCACCGATAGACGACTGTTGGTTGAGCAGATGGAGTTTGCCGGTCTGCGCTTCGATGGCGAATGCGCTCACGGCGCCTGCCGGCTGGCCGCCGAAGTCCTCCACCTCGCTCACGGCATAGAGGAAGCGCTGCGCGGGATGAATGGCCAAGAATGACGGATTGGACAAACCCTCGGTCGCGCCGATCGGTTGCGCCGTCCCATGGGCGGCGTCGAACGTAAAGGCGAAGATGCCTTCGCGCCGGCCGTTCGTGTATGTGCCGACGTAGGTGTAGAACGTGGATGCCATGCCCTCTGTTTTACACCATCAGACCGACCTGCGCAGCTGCTTCTACGATGAGCCGCCACGATTCGTCGGCCAGCGGGATGCCCTCGTGCATGCGCCGTTCGCGGATGCGGAAGTCAATCGCGCCGGGCATGATCACTTCGTCGAAACCCGCCATCGTCGGCGTGTTCACGACGTAGGCGCGCAGATCCTCGACCAGCGCCTTGAACGTCTGTGCGCCGCAGAACGCCTCGGGGTTAATGGCGATCAGGCACAGGCCGTTGACGTGGGGTTGAGGTTGGCTGGGGGTGTAGCCGGCCAGCACGCCGCCCAGCAGCTCGACCAGCAGGGCCAGGCCGAATCCTTTGTAGCCGTATTGGCCGCCGAAGGGCAGGATGGCGCCGCGCGGCGGGCCGTAGAACACCTTGGGGTCGGTCGAGGGCCGCCCATGCGCGTCTACGATGATCCCCGGCGGCAGCGGCTTGCCGGCGTGCAGGTGCACGCGGATCTTGCCTTCGGGCATCATGCATGTCGCCATGTCCATGACGATGGGTGTGCTGTCGGCAGCGACCGGCACCGCCCAAGCCAACGGATTGGTGCCGAGCCGACCTTCACGCCCGCCCCACGGCGCGACCGAGTGGCCGCCGCGCGTGTTGTTCACGAAGGCCAGCCCGATCAAGTCGCGCTCGGCGATGCGTTGCACCCATGCGCCGAGCCGACCCACGTGATGGCTGTTGTGGCTGACCACGCAGGCGATGCCGCCCTGCGCCTTCTCGCAGGCCACCTCGACCATTCTGCGCGCGCTGACCGCGCCGAAGTTGAAGCCGCAATCCACGATCGCCGTTGTGGGCGTCTGCTTCGCGATGGTGATCGGCGAGCCCGGCCGGATGCGCCCCTCGCGGATGTCTTGGGCATACTGCGACGCGCGCATCACGCCGTGTGAGTCGAACCCCAGCAAGCTGGATTCGACCAGTTCCTCCGCGGCGATGCGCGCCTCGTCCTCAGGTGCGCGATGTGCAGCGAACAGCCTCGTGCATACGTCCAGGAGATAGTTAGGGGTGAACGTTGGCATGCGCGGAGTGTATCAACGAAGCAGCGCCCCGGCTTCGCGAAGAACCGAGGCGCTGGCATGCCCAGGACAGGATTTGAACCTGCAAGCCTTTCGGCACCACCCCCTCAAGATGGCGTGTCTGCCAATTCCACCACCTGGGCGCGCACGCAAATTATATCAGCCGCAACAACGCGGATCAATCGGGGGTGCATTCGCCAGTGGAGGTAGACGTAGACCCGTCCAAGCATTTACGCCTGGGCTGAAAGGAGCGGGGTGCGCGCCGCTCGCCCGTATGCTCGGCTAAGTCCGCATCCACGGTTGACATAGAAACACGTCCGGGTGAGAATGATGGCACAATTTCTAAGAAGAGAGATCAAGAGGGGGCCCGTAGTCCGACCGCGCCATCGTTCGCCGCTCCGAGCCTTTTCAGCGCTCTCCATTTACACGCGCGTATCGCGCTACGATTCGTCATGAAGTGGACTCGTTCGATCCGTTGGCTGGCCGGCGCGCTCCTTGCCACAACGTCGCTCGCGATCGCCGCTCCCGCTCCCCAAACGGCGCACGCACAGGGCCAACAGCCGCCTGCCCAACTCGCGCCGACGCCGGTACCTATCCCCCCGCCGGCGCGCAAAATCGCGCTGCCACCTGGCACCTTCAACATCGCTCTGCTGGGCATTGATAAGCGGCCGGATCGTGGCTTCATGAACACCGACGTCATCATCATCGCCAGCATCAATCCGGACGTGCCGATCGTCACCCTGCTCTCGATCCCACGCGACACGCCGGTCTACATCCCCGGGGTCGGCATGAAGAAGGTCAACCAGGCCTACGCCCTCGGCGGCCCTGACCTGTTCAAAGAAACCATCCGCTACAACTTCGGCCTGGACGTCGCCAACTATGCGATGGTCAACTTCGCCGGCTTGGTGCGCGCCGTGGACGCGCTGGGCGGCGTGGACGTCATCGCCACCTGTCCGATCCAGCACAACTTCCCGCGCGATCCATATTACATGGGCGGCAGCATCGTGGCGAAGGACTACGTGGACACGTTCACCGGCGAAGTATGGCCGGCCGGCTCGCGCGTGCCGTTGCTGCGCATAGACCTACCGAAGCCCGGCGTGTATCGCCTGAACGGTCTGCAGGCCCTGGCCTACGTGCGGGCGCGCTACAACATCCCCGGCGGCGACGTGGATCGCGGCCGGCGCGAGCAGCGCGTCGTGCGCGCGTTGTTGGCCAAGGCGCGCCAGGTCGGCTCGCTTACCAAGCTGACCGAGCTCTACAACGCCGTGCGCAACGACGTCGAAACCGACTTGACGCTGGAGAGCATCCTGCGCTACGCCATGATGATCGACAAGATCGGCGACGCGGTAGTGCGCAGCCGCTACCTGATGGGCTATGACGCCAGCGGCGCAGCGCTGGAGGGTGCGCCGCGCAACTGGAACGACCGGCTGGATTACATCCAGAAAGCCTTGAACGTCGCGCTCAACCAGCGCATCAACGACGGCATCCCGATCGAGGTGCTGGACGGCATCGGCGATCCGGGCTTCACGCTGGCGGCGGCGGATCGCTTGAAGGAGTTGGGCTTCGTAGTCACTGCCGTCAAGCCGGCTGGGGAGCGCTACCCGCGCACCGTGGTGATTGACCACATGACGACTAAGAAGGGCAGCGCGCTGCCGCTGTTGCTGCGCACGTTCAACCTCAATCAGAAGAACGTCGTCGCCGAGCCGAACCCGAACGGGCCGCGCTTCACCGTCGTCATCGGGCCGGATTTCAACACCTGCTACTACGCCAAGTCACTGGCGGCTGCGGGCAGCCAGCCGATCGGGCCGCAGGAAATGATCGCGGAGGAGGTGCTGCAGCCGCTGAAGACCTCGGTCGTGGTCACCGACACCGCGCACATCGAACAGGCCGTCGTCGAGTCGCTCAACCAGACCGCCGTCGTGATCACCGCAACGGCGCTGCTCGACCCGGTTGCAGCGGCGACGACGCCGCTAGCGCCACCGGAGGTCGTGCCGCCCACCTTCTTGGTGCCGCCGGGCGACGTTGTCAACATTCGCAGCGCGCCGACCGTGCGCTCGCGCAGCCTGGGCCAGTTGCGCGGCGGGTTCAGCAGCGAGATCCTGGGCCGCAGCGTGGACGGCAACTGGTTGCAGTTCCAGATGCCGCGCACCGGCCGGCTGGCCTGGGTGAACAAGAACGTCGTGCAGGTCAAGGGTTACTTCCAGGATATGGCCGTGGCGGGCGATGACGCGCAGGCGCCTCCGAATCCCGATCCGCCGCGCATCGTTGTCCCGGCCGGCAGTGTAGTGAACGTGCGCAGCGGCCCCGGCGTGAACTTCGACATCCTCGGCCGCATGCGCGCGCGCCAATCGGCGCCGATCATCGGGCGCAGCGCCGACGGCGCGTGGTGGCAAATCCAATTCGGTGAGCAACCGGCGTGGATCTCGGCGCGCTACGTGCGCACCACGGGCAACGCTGGCAGCGTGCCGACGACGGGGCAGTGACCGCGCGTCGTCAGCGCGGCAAGAAATCCGTCTCGGCGGTTAACTCCCGCACGAACGCCGCGATCAGCTTCGCGGCATTCTCGACGTCGCTCAACGCGATCATCTCGTTCGGTGAGTGCATGTAGCGGTTGGGGATCGAGATGATGCCGGTCGCCACCCCGCCGCGCGAGAGGTGAATCGCGTCAGCGTCGGTGCCGGTGGAACGCGGGCTGGCCTCGACCGCATAGGGGATGCCCTCACGCTCGGCCAGGCCGACGAGCATGTCGAATACCACCGGGCTGCCCGACGACCCGCGCGAGATCACCGGACCACCGCCCAGCTTCACATCGCCCGAGCGGCGCTTGTTCGCATCCGGGTGGTCGGTGGCGTGCGTCACGTCCACCACGATGGCCGCCTGCGGCGCGAACGAGAAGGCCGAGGTGTGCGCGCCGGCGAAGGTGATCTCCTCCTGCACCGTCGCCACCGCCGCGACCGTTGCTGCTGGCCGCTGTTCGGAAAGGAGGCGCAGCGCCTCCAGCACGGTGAACGCGCCGATGCGGTTGTCAATGCTGCGCGAGACGATGCGGCCGTTGGGGAAGTCGTAGGCGGGTGCGTCAATCACGCCGACCGTGCCGACGCGTACGCGGGCCAGTGCTTCGTCGCGGTTCTTCGCGCCGATGTCAATCCACAAGTCCTCGATCTTGCTGGCCTTGTCGCGCTCCTCCGGCTTCATCAGATGGATGGCCTTCTTGCCGATCACGCCGATCAACTCGCCCTGCTTGCCGAGCAGCCGCACACGCTGTCCCACCAGCACCTGCGGATCCCAGCCGCCGATCGGCGCGAACCACAAGTAACCCTCGTCGTCCACGTGGGTGACCATCAGGCCGATTTCGTCAATGTGGCCGGCCAGCAGCACGCGCGGCGCACCCTCGGCGCCGTTCAATACGGCGTAGGAGTTGCCGCGCACGTCGGCGCGCACTTCGTCGGCGAAGGTCTTGGCTTCTTCGCGCCAGACGCGCGCCGGGCCGGCTTCGTCGCCCGATGGGCCGGGCGTGCTGAGCAATTGCTTGAGGAATTCGATGGAACGCTCGTTCATGAGGGGTGATTATCCACGCCCGTAGTGTCTAAGGGTACATTTGCCAACGGGGGCAGACGTAGCAGACCCGCCCCGGCGTAAACGCCTGGGCTGAAAGGGGCGGGATGCGCGCGACTTGCCCGTATGCTCAGCGCTGGGATTTATCCCAGCGCGACTGAAGCGAATATCGCTGCGGGCCCAGGCCAAGCTCCCCCATTTTGAAATGCACCCCGCGCCGACTTCCTCAGCCCTTGAGCGCTGAATCATTGCCCGGCACGTTAAAATCGCGCGCGTGAATGCGAAAGCTGTCTTGATGGCGCTGGCCGGCGCGCTGTTGGTCGCTTGTGCACCGGCGCAGGACGCCGGCCCGAATTTGCAGCGCCCGGCGCCGCCGGTCTTCGGTCGGTTCGACCCGAACACCACGCGCGACATTGACGTGGATGCCGTGCCGGTGCTGCCGGAGATCACGCCGGCGATGGCGGAATCACTGCGCGCCATCTACCAGGCCGGCCTGGCCAAGGGCAACAACCCCCGCGTGTTTGCTAAGCTCGGCGACTGCATGACCGAGAACGAGTACTTCCTGGTGCCGCTCAGCGCCGGGCGCTATCAGTTGGGCGACTACATGGCGCTCAAACCGACGCTCGAGCACTTCCTGGGCGTTCCGGCGCGGGCCAACGGCGGTCGGCCGTGGGACAAAGACTCGTTCGCCACCGTTGGCCTGGCGTCGGCGGGTGGTTTTAACGTGGCCGGCCCGCTCGACCCGACGTGGTCGAACCCGGAATGGTGCGCCGCCGACGAATCGCCGCTGCAATGCGAGTTTCGTGTCTCGAGGCCGGCCTTCGCCGTCGTCATGTTCGGCACCAACGACGTGAACACCACCGACCTGGTGACCTACGACTTCTATCTGCGCACCATCATCAGCCAGACGCTGGATGCCGGCGTGATCCCGATTTTGAATACCTTTCCCACGCGGCCGGAGAATCCTGCCAAGACCCGCCAGCTCAACCAGATCGTCGTGAAGGTGGCGCAGGACTACAGCGTGCCGCTGGTAAACCTGAATCGCGCGCTGGCCATGCTGCCCCACCAGGGCGTGGATCCGAAGGACACGACGCACCTGACCGTGCCGCCGGACGGGCGCGTGGACATCTTCTCGGGCGAGCACCTACAGTATGGTTTCACCGTGCGCAACTTGGTGACACTGCAGGCGCTGGACGCGGTATTGCGAGCGGTTAAGTAGGAGAGTGGCGTTGGTGTCATTCGTGTCGCTAGTGTCGTTGGTGTTAGCGCGGCGACATTCTCGACACCGGTGACACTATTCGACACCATTGACACTGTCCGACACCATCACCGATACCCACACATCCGCCACTCGCCGCCTTCTTGCACCAGCTTGAACTGGCGCTCGGCCAGGTCGAATTCGCGGCGCTCGCCGTCGTAGTTGGTGACGATCTTGCCGGTGCAGGCGACGAACGCCGTATCGCCCTCGGTTGCGCTGGTTCGGCAGGCGAGCGCATCCAGCGCGGGGCTGCGACCTTGAATGGAGGTCGCCTCCAGGCGCGCGTTCGGCTCCCATGCTGCGCACGAGAGCGTGATCATCCGGTCCACGTCACCCTTCACGCGCGCCTGCAGATACGCTTCGATGCGCTGGGCCGGATCGCCGGCGGGTGCGCTGCCGCAGGCCGCCAGGACAATACCCAGCCCGATAGCCGCCATGATCGTCTTGCGTGTCTTGCGCATGGCGCGCATGGTATCACCGCCGGCCGTTTCGATACAATTTGCGCCGATGCAGCCTCGTTCGCGCACGCCGTCGCCCGTCATCGTCGCGCTTTTTGCCCTGCTCGTGCTGATCGGCGCGGTGCTCGTCGCGGTGGCTCTCGACCGCGCGGCGCCTTCCCCCGTGCCGGCTGGCGACATCGCGGTGACCATCTACCCAACGCAGCCCCTGCCGACGGCCACGCCGGCGCCTCAGATCGCCATCCCCACAGAGGTGCCGACCGTCGAGCCGACGCCGACCCCGCGGGTGACGCAATACGTCGTGCAGCCGAACGATACGCTGTGGGACATCGCCATCCGCTTCGGCTTCGCCACGCTCGATCCGATCATCGCGGCGAATCCCGGCATCAACCCCGACTTCCTCTCGCTTGGACAGATCATCAATATCCCGGGCGCCGACTTCGTCCCACCGCCCCGGCCGCAACCGACCGCTGCCCCGGCTCAGCCGCAGCCGCCCGCGCCGGATTACTTCGTGATGGGGCAGGTGTTGCCCGGCGCCGGCGGGTTGCGCTTGCGCGCCGGCCCGAGCTATGAGAGCAACGTCATCACGCGGCTAGGGCCGAATACCGAGCTGAAGATCCTCGGCCAGGTGGCCGGGCAGAGCTGGTTGAAGGTGATCACGCCCAACGGCACGCAGGGCTATGTGGATGCGCGCTATGTGAGCATCGGTGGCGCGACGGTGCTGCCGACGTCGCCTGCCCTGGACGCGCCGCCGGTCTCCGCGGTCGTCGCCGGCCCGCTCGAGTATCCGTATCTTTCCGACATCTCGCCGCGCGTGTATCAGATCTTTCAGCTCGGCCAGGCGCGCGGCAACCGCCCCAACGCCTTCTCGGTGGTCGGCGATAGCAACTCGCAGCATCCCGCTTTCCTCAAGCCGTTCGATTGGGGCAACTACAACTTGGGCAGCTACGGTTACTTGCAGCCCACGGTGGACTTCTTTCGCGGCTCGTTCGCCAACGACAGCCCAGCGGCGGCCGGCGGCTTCAACACAGCGAAGGTGCTCGATCCCGCGCATGCGCCGGCCTATTGCAACGGCCAGTCGCCGCTGGAATGCGAATACAACCGCACTCGGCCCAGCGTCGCGCTCATCTTGCTGGGCACGGGAGACCAGCACGACTGGCAGAACTTCGAGCGCAACTACCGCCGCATCATCGAGATCTCGATCAACATGGGCGTGATCCCCGTGTTGATCACCAAGGCCGATGACCTGGAATCGCGCGACAACAGCGCGCCCTACGGCTACATCAACGGCAAGATCGCCCAGCTGGCGAACGAATATCAAGTGCCGCTGCTGAACCTGCGCCAAGTGGTGCAGCGCCTGCCCAACGGTGGCACCACCGGCGACGGCTTCCACTACAACTACCCCGGCGACAACCGCAGCGCGTGGTTTACGCCGGACTACCTACAATATGGCTACAACCAGCGTAATCTGACCGCGTTGCAGGTGCTGGACGTGCTGCGCCGCAAGGTGATCCGGCCGGGGACGTAGAGGGAGCACGTCCAGCGTGAATCTGGCCACAGCGTAACGTTTGGATTACATCCCCAGGATTTTGGCTTTCTGAGCCTGGAATTCCTCGTCAGTGAGGATGCCGGCCTTGTGCAGCTCGGCCAGCTTCTGCAACTGCGCCATCGCTTCTTCGCTCAGGCCTGCGGGAGACGCTGGTGCGGCTGCCTGCGCTGCGGCTGCCTGGGCAGCCAATGCCGCCTGCTGTTGTGCCAGCATGGCCTGCTGTTCGGCCACCGCCCGCTGCGCCGCCGCTTCGATCTGCGCCTGCTGGGCGGCCTGTTGCTGTGCAGCCGCTTGTTGCCGGGCCGCGGCTTGCTGCTGTGACCCGCCCATCGCGCCCGAGACCGCTTTCGAGGTCACGGTGGCCGTGCCGGCGATCACGGCCGTGGTCGCCATCGTGTTCAACAGCCCCGGCCCGCGCCGCTGCGGCTGCGTTTGCACTACGATCGGCCCGCGTTGATTTCTGGTGTTTCTCATGTCTCATGACCTCCTCAACAGCCTATTATTCGGATGCCACCTTGCTGGCTTGCACTGCCTGCATCGCGGCTTCCACCGCCGAATGCGGTATGCGCAAGTTCGCGGCGACCCGCCCCTTTGACGCCCGCACCGCTTCGGCAAACTTCGTCGCCCACGTGTTTTCCCATACGATCAGCGCTGCAGCGCTACCATTGTCCAAGTCCGCGGCGAGAATCTCGACGTCGTCAGCGTTGACCAGGTCGAACACGTCGCCGTCCACGTCCTTGAACGAATCAGCGATGCCGCTGTCTTCCAACTCGACAACGGTGGTTTTGCCTTGCTTGTCTTTCTTCACGAACAGCAAGTCTATGATGCGGATCGTGCCGTTGTCCACGATCTCCTTGAGTGCCGGCGCGACCCGCTTGTCCAGCTTGCCGTCCGGAAATTCGATCACGATCAGTTCAACCGGTCCTAGGTTCATGTTGCACCTCCTTCGATGCTCACGACCAGATTCGGAGCGACTAGAGCCGCGCACGGTTTGATTCGCACGCGACTCTGATTCGCCCTTCATCCGCGCTTATAGCGACTCACAGTTTTTGACCCAAGAAGGTCTTGGCTTTGACTATCTCGGCATCCCACTTCGCCAGTTGTTCTGGAGTTAGGAATCCTTCTAGGGTCTTGCGGAAGCCGGCGCGCCACGCAGCGAGTTCCTCTTTGGTCGGCTTGTTACCGCTGTTGACGTACTCCGATGCCTTTTCGCCAAAGCTCTCCAAAGCCTTCTTGGCCTGTGCTTTCTGTGCGTCAGACAGGTTCAAATCGGCTCCGAAGCGCTTCAGTTCTTCGACAATCGCCTTTTGGGTTGCTTCGTCAATATTCATGGTTTAGGGTTCTCCTTTATTGAGGTGACATCTGCGCGCTGGCAAACATCACGACACATAGCCCAGTCTGGGCTTCTTCCAAAGACAGACCGCAGGCTCCTCTATCGGCAGCCCACAGATGACCTGAGCGAGGCATTTTGGCTCTTGATGTCGGTAACTGCGCGGTTGATGGTGTCAGCCGCGTCGCCGACGACGTCGCCGGCTAGGCCGTTTACGATACTGTCGAGCGCATTGAACGCCGTGTTCAGTCCACTCAGGTTCACGCCGGTCAGCGCCTGAGCGGCGGGGCCGATCGTGTTATGCACGTCGCGCACCTTGGTGAAGAAGTCCTTCACGTCGGCCACCCTTGTGTCGGCAGTGACGGTGGGGACCGAGGCGATCGTTTGATCGAGGCGAGCGATGGCGTTGCAAGCGACCGTGTTGTCCACGGGCTGAGGGCGATTGCAAAACGCAAACACTAAAAGCCCAAGCGCTAATACACCCAGCAACGGCAATAGCCAGCTCCAGAAAGATCTCTGTGGTTCAGGCTGCCGGGGTGGCTCGGTTACAGGTGGACGGGTGTATGTTTCGACGCGCGACGCTGGCGATGGCTCGGTCACACTTGTGCGCGCCGTAGTTACAGCCGGATTGAGCAAGCGGTTGACTTCGGGCGGAAGCGTGTCCTTGACATACTGCCCTTGCTCAGCAAGCAAGTTGGATAGGGAAGTGGGGTTGACATTTCCCGCACCGAGGGTCTTGCTAATGACTGAGGCCAGGAGCGGCGCACCGATAGCCATCAGACTGGAAACCGACTTGTTGCTTACGCCGGACGCCGAACTGATTACATCGGTGATCGCGTTGGCGTTGCTACCAAGCAAGGCGTTGGCCATGACACTGCCGGTCTTCAGCAGATTCTGAGTCGCTTCGCCGCCACCGAGCAGGCTAGCGATGTCGCCGTTGCCTGTGCCGGCGCCAATCAGGCTGCCGATTGAGTTGATGAGTTGTTGCGCGCCAGACGACGTTGACCCTTTAGCCGCGGCAGCAGTGATCAGAGTAGGCACGATGGTGCCGAGCGCCTTAGTAATACCGTTAGAGTCTTCGCCGGTCAGGCTGGCGATCTGGTTGACGGTACTCGGCGTGATCATCGAACCGATCACTTCCATTAGGTTTGGCATAGTATCTCCTCCTTGGTTGAACCAACATCTCCGCACACGTCTTAAACTGCATAGTCAAGATGCGATCGCTCAAGACCGGTCAGTCGTCAACACCGCGAATGTCCTTTATGCACTCTGTCATTGATGCGTAATTTGCTCGAACGACTTTTAGTCCTATCCGTTCGACCTCCTCCGGCAACAAGCCAATGCGTTCGCCGTTGTCTCTCGATACTTCTCGGCTAGGAAGCCGGCATGCAGCCGGCGCTCTTCCAGCAGTAGCAACGGCGGGCCACCGTGGACCACGTTCCACAACACCGCGGCATCTGTCGCCACACTCCCCATGCGCTCCACCGCAGAATCCCACCGATGATCATGCGATGGTCATGCGCCGGCTGTCCCACCCATTGCCGCTGCAGTGGCAAAAGCAGCCGAATGCGCTCCCATTCTTTATCGCTCAGATCATTGCTGCGGTTGACCATGATTTCCCCCGTTTGATGTGTGACTAGAACTGCACGCGCTCGAACTGGGCGGCGTCCATGGCTAGGCTGCGGTTAGTACGGCGCTTTGGCCAGTTTCTTGAACTTCGAGGACACGTCGCCTGCCAGGTTGATGTTGTCTGGATCCAGCACTCGGGCCGGCGCACCGCGTTGCAGGTCGAACTTCTTTAGATCTGCCCAGATCACGTTCGGGCTATTCGACAGCTCGAAGAAGTAGCGCTTCGCAGTGCAGTTGGACACCGCGCGATACTCGGTATCGTAGGTGCCAAACCCTTTGTAGGGCGCGCCGAAGGGAACTGACGTATTGCGCAAAATAGCCAGCGTGCCGGCGATGGCGTCGCGTTCACTCTGGGGATCGGGCAACACGGCCAGCCAGTAGGCTGCGCGTTGGAATCGGTCCACCGCATTGACATTGCCGGGCAACGCCATCGCGCTCGAGGGATTGGAGAAGTCCTGCTGCGCCAATAGCGCGAGTTGCTCGTCGAAGGGCGGGGCGTTGGTCATGACGCAATACTCGCGCCCGTGGTGGATGAGCGGCCTGCCCTCGACGTATTCGATGGTAGCCGAGTCGCCGCTGGCGTCCCCCAGCGCCATGTGCAGGGTCGCTTTGCGACCGCGCGCTTCGACCAGGGTGACCTGTATTGCCTCCTGCAGCTCGAGCGCCTCTTTGACGTTGGCTGCTCGGTCGAGCAGGAACTGCGCCCACAGCGCAGCGTTTACCCCCGGCTTGCTCGGGTCGCGCGGGCCGAAGTCGGTCGCGCTCAGGTTGAGACAGTGAACGGCCAGGCCACGCTCGTTCAGACCGTCAATCGTGCCGAGGCCATACATCGAGGTGACGACGCTGCCGTATTTCGAGGTCCATTGCGCGGGGTTTTCCGCCACCACCACATGGCCGGCGAACATCGCTCCGCTGCGTTTGATGCTGCGCGGATAGACGAAGAGCTTCGGCTCTGTGGTCGTGGGCCAGTCCATCGTCCGTCCGCTGATGACGAAGGATTTGTTCTTGTTCAGTAATACTCGGGTGCACATCGTTGTCCTGCGTTTTGCGTCTTACGCCCTCCATCTCGATCCGCATCTACATGACCTGCCACGAGAACGCGCTGAACACTTAGCGTCGCGTAGTCGCGTAGCGTCGTGACGATCGCCCACTGGTCCTCACAGTCGTTGTTGGCGCTGGTAATCGCGCACTTGCCGACGTAATCAGCCCGGGCTGCGCTCAAACTGCCTCGTACGCGAATCTCATAGTGTCGTGGGCGTAGGCAGCTTCAAACAAGAATGCGGCATGATTCGCTCGGGGAAAACGGTAATAGTGGCGACGTGCGCTGCCTGACGCAAATTGTGTAGAAATTGGGTATCTGGAGGATGAGTCGCCGAGGAGACCCGGCATGCACATCCGCGCCGAGATCGGCAAAGGTGCGAATCATCCCGCCGCCCTAGCCGATTGCGGCTGCCTCGGCCATCAACTGTAGCGCCGCCTCGCGCTGGTCACGCGCCCAGTGTAACGACGCTTGCACAGCCATGATCGGTGCGATCGTCTGGCGGTGGCAGCTGCGCTGCGCTTAGCAAGGTCGCAGTGGCTGGCATGCCATGCAGCTCCGCCTGAACTGAGCAGACCTCGCCGGCCTTGACAGGCCGAGCAGATCCGCTGACCTGGCCGACCACGTTAGCTCAGCACGCGGACTCGCAAGGACTTCAGCCCGTGAAAGTGGTAGGCGTTGCGATACTCCGGCTGCTCCATCAGCTCTAAATTGGGAACGCGTCTGGCGAGTGTGCTCAAGGCGACGTCCAGTTCGAGCCGGGCCAACGGCGCACCGACGCAGAAATGGATGCCGCCGCCGAACGAAACGTGCGGGTTGTCGGCACGCGTGATATCCAGCGTATTCGGATTTACAAATCGGTGGGGGTCGCGATTGGCAGCGCCCAGCAGCAGCGCGATCGTGTCGCCGAACTTGAAGGTGTGCCCGTTCCAGCATAAGTCGTCCAGCACCCAGCGAGTGAATAGATGCAGCGGCGTGTCGAAGCGCATCAGCTCCTCGGCGGCAGACTTGCTGAGCGATGGATTGGCGACCAGCTTTTTCCATTGTTCGTGATGGGTCAGTAATGCGAACACACCGTTGCCGATCACGTTCACGGTGGCTTCATGCCCGGCGTTCAACAGTTGCATGCAGCCGGAGATCAACTCGTGCTCGGTCAGTCGGTGACCTTGATCCTCGGCCTCGATCAGCCGCGTGATGAGATCGTCGGTCGGTTGGTGTCGCCTTGCTTGCACCAGCCCGCTCAGGTAGGCGTAGAACTCTTGGGTCGCTTGAACCGCCCTGTGCTCTTGCTCGGCCGTTCGGCCCAGCTCATACATCGCGACCATCGCATGCGACCAGTTCAGCAAATGGTCGCTCATCTCGACCGGCACGCCTAGCATGTTGGCGATGGTAACGACGGGGATCGGCGTAGCGTAGGCCGGCAGCAGGTCCACCTCGCCCCGCGCGAGCATATCGTCAATCAGCCGGTCACACAGCGCTTGAATCTGGGGACGCAGGCTCTCGATCTGCCGCGCCATGAAGGCCTTCTGCACCAAGCCGCGCAGCCGGGTGTGATCCGGCGGCTCCATCTGGATCATGGTCGCGTTGTCCACATCGTAGAACGGCTTGAGTGCCTCGGGGATAGGCGGCCAGCCCAGCTCCTCGCGTGTGCGCAGATGGGTGATCTGCCGGCCGAAGCGCCGGTCGCGCAGCAAGGCATTCACGTCGTCCCAGTTCGCAAAGCACCACAGATCGAAGTCTTCCCAGTAGAACGGCTGCGGCAGTTGCCGCATCGCATCGTAATAAGGATAGGGATCGTTGTAGAAGTGCGGGTCACGCGGATTCAGCCGAATATTTCGGCCCCGTATTTCCAAGTGCATCACGCCGGTTAGTATATGTGAGCGGTGCACCGCAACGACGGCGCAGAGCGGCGCTAACGTTTCGACTATCCGGATGTAATAGAATCTTAAAAAGCGATGCCGGGATGCATCAGCTATCGTGTTCAGCAAACACCTGCTGCACGATCGAGATTCGATGGAATGATTTCGGAGGGTGATCCATGACGATCTTCGACCCGTTGCGCTCGTCGTCGGCGATGCCGGCGGCGAATGGCGCCGAGTCGCCCGCGCTGCCGCAGAGCCGGGCGACCGAGAAGAAGGAGAGCGCATATGCTACGGCGCTCGCCCAGTTCGATCGCGCGGCCCAAATCCTCAACCTCGATCCTGGGCTGGCCGACACGTTACGTTCCTGCAAACGCGAACTTACCGTTAACTTCCCTGTGAAGATGGACAGCGGCGAAGTCCGTCGCTTCACGGGATACCGCGTCCACCACAATACGGCACGCGGGCCGACGAAGGGCGGCATCCGCTACGCGCCGACCGTTGACCTGGACGAGGTGCGCGCTTTGGCGATGTGGATGACGTGGAAGTGCGCTGTGGTGAACATCCCCTACGGCGGCGCGAAAGGCGGTGTGGTTTGCAATCCCAAAGAGCTATCGCTGCGCGAGTTGGAGGGGTTGACGCGCCGCTACACCACCGAGATTTCCCCCTTCATCAGCCCCGAAGGCGATATTCCAGCGCCGGATATGGGCACGAATCCGCAAATCATGGCGTGGATCATGGATACCTACTCCATGCACCGCGGCTATTCCGTGCCGGCCATTGTTACCGGCAAGCCGATCAACATCGGCGGCTCGGCGGGGCGCTTCGAGGCGACCGGGCGGGGCATCTTGTTCACCGTGCGCGAGGCCTATCGCACCTTCGGCTGGGATTTCGATGGCATCAGCGTGGTGGTGCAGGGCTTTGGCAACGTTGGCTCGATCACGGCGCAGACGGCCCACGAGATGGGATGCAAAGTGATCGCTGTGAGCGACGTCCAAGGCGGCATCTACAACCCCAAGGGCATAGATATCCCGCGCCTGCGCCGCTACATGCGCGAGCATTCGACCGTGCAAGGGTTCGACGGCGCCGACAAGATCACTAACGCCGAACTGCTCGAGCTACCCTGCGATGTGTTGGTGCCGGCGGCGATGGAGAACCAGATTACGCGCGCGAACGCCGATAGGATTAGAGCGCGCGTCGTTGCCGAGGGCGCGAACGGCCCGACTACGCCCGAAGCCGACGAGATCCTGATGGCGAACAACGTGCTCGTCATCCCCGACATCTTGTGCAACGCCGGCGGCGTCGTCGTCAGCTACTTCGAGTGGGTGCAGAGCTTGCAACAATTGTTCTGGGAAGAGGACGACGTCACCCACCGCTTGGAGCGCATCATGGTGCGCAGCTTCCACGACGTGTACGAGCAATCCATCCGCATGAATCTCGATCTGCGCACGAGCGCGCTGGTGCTCGGCATCGGTCGGGTGGCCGAGGCGACGCAAACGCGCGGCTTGTATCCGTAACGTTGGGTCCTGCGACCGCTAAGTCCCTTGCCGGGGAGCTTGCCTAGCAGCCGGCCAGGTCGGCGGCGCAGCAATACCTGCCTTGAACTGCTGAAGGCAACTGGCTATAATCTAGGCTCGTCCGATTGAAAGTTCAGTCCCGCTTGGCGGGGGAGGAATGAGAGTATCGCGCAGCAAAGATCGAATCGAGTATCGCCGCAGCAGACCTTTCGCATCAACAATCAGATCCGTGTGCCGCAAGTGCGCGTGATCATGCCGGATGGCACGAACAAGGGCATCTTGGACACACGCGACGCGCTGGAACTGGCGCGAAACATGCGCATGGATTTGATCGAGGTCGCTCCAAACGCGGACCCGCCAGTATGTCGAATCATAGACTACGGACGCTTCATCTACGAAAGAGAGAAGAAAGAGCGTGCAGCGAAGAAGAGCCAGAAGACGATCGAAGTGAAAGGGGTACAACTACGCCCCAAGACGACCGAACATCATCTGGTATTCAAGATTCGAGCGGCGCGACGCTTCCTGGAAGCGGGTAACAAAGTCAAGCTCAACTTGCGGTTCCGCGGCCGTGAAGTCGCCAACCAGCATGTTGCGCTCAAACTGATTGACCGGTTCTTGCAAGAGCTTTCGGATATCGGCGTCGTAGAAGTGGCGCCGAATCTCGAAGGCAAGGCGTTGGTCGCCGTAGTAGCGCCGACGCCAGCGACGCTTGCAGCGGCTCATCTGAAGTCAACGCAGCAGCGCATCGAAGCTGAGCGCGCTGCCGATCGCGCTGCAGGCTATAACGAAGAAGAGGAAGAGATCGAAGAAGTTGAAGACGTCGAGTCGGAGGAAGAAGCGACGAGTGAACCTGTGCCCGAGTTGGTCGCGGCTGCGCCTGCCAAAGCGCTCACCAAACAGCAGGAGGCGGAGCTGCGCCGGCGCCAGAATCGCGAGAAACTAGCGCAAAAACGGGCCAACGAACAGTTCGGATTGCCATAGGTCACAACCGAATTCAGCGTTCATACAAGGTGGTGTTTCGCCGCAGTCTTCTGGCTGCGGCGAAACTGTGGAAGTAGGCAGAGGAACACATCATGGGCAAGATCAAGACGCACAAGTCCACGTCCAAGCGCTTCAAGGTGACGGGGAGTGGCAAGCTGATGCGCACCCGGCAGGGGAAGAGCCACTTCCGGCGCAAGAAGCCGGCGCGCGTGAAAGCACTTTTCGTCGAGATGACCGAGGTAGAAGGCAAGGGCATCCAGAAACGCATTCATAAGCTCGCCCCGTATCTGAAGAACAAGTAGAGCACACCAGAGTAGAAGGAGTAGCAGGGAAATGGCTAGAGTAAAGGGCGGCGTGAAGACACGCCGACGCCACAACCGCGTGCTCGCCGCGACCAAAGGCCAGTTCGGTGCGCGGCACAAGCACTTTCGCAAGGCCAACGAGGCGCGCTTGCACGCCATGGCCTATGCCACCCGCGACCGGCGCAATCGCCGCCGCGAGTTGCGCAGCCTATGGATCACCCGCATCAACGCTGCAGCGCGCTTGAACGGCACAACCTACAGCAAGCTCATCCAGGCCTTGAAGGCTGCCGATGTCCAACTCGATCGCAAGATCTTGGCCGATTTGGCGGTGCGCGACGCCGATGCCTTCGCTGCGGTCGTCAGAGCCGTACAGGCTTGAGCCTGCGCTGAGATCACTACGCTGGCATAAGCCCGGCGCTTCTACGATGGAGCGCCGGGCTTTTCGTTGCAGCCTGCCCTGCCGATCCCGACTATCGGGCGGAGGGTAAACACTGCATGCGACCTGCCATCTTCCTCGACCGAGACGGCGTGATCATCGAGAATTGCGAAGCCTACGTTCGATCCTGGGACGACGTCAGTTTCATCCCTGCCGCGTTGGAGGCGCTGCGCGCGGTGTCACGCTCGGACTGGGCGATCGTCATTGCGACCAACCAGGCTGCGGTAGGCAAGGGGATCATCACGCTCGAACTTGCACATCAAATCAACCAGCGCGTCGTGACCGAAGTTGTTCGCTGCGGTGGACGCATTGACGCAGCTTATCTTTGCCCACACCGGCCGGACGAACATTGCGATTGTCGCAAGCCCAAACCCGGTATGCTGCTGCGCGCTGCACGCGATCTCGGCCTTGACCTGTCGCGGTCGGTGATGATAGGCGATGCGATTACCGATATGGAGGCGGCGCGCGCCGCCGGGGTGCGCGGCATATTGGTCATGACCGGCCGCGGCCTGTCGGAGTGGTGCACTTTTGCCGATACGCCGTGGTTCGACGTGGCGGACGATCTGGCCTGCGCCGTCGAGCTGCTGGCGCCGATCGAGAGGATCGCCCGATGACCCTGCGCATGTTCATCAACGACTACAGGATGGCGTTCAACGCCACGCTGGATGCCATCGTGCCGGAGCAAATCGAAGCCGTGGTGGAACAAGTTCGCTTGGCGTTCGAAGAGGGAAGACAGATCTTCATCGCCGGCAACGGCGGCAGCGCGGCCACTGCGTCCCACATGGCGTGCGATCTAGCCAAGACCACGCTGGGCAAGGGCGCGCATTTGCCCGCTCGGCGCATCCGCGCGATCGCGTTGACCGACAACGTCCCGCTGCTCTCGGCTTGGGGCAACGACGTAGGCTACGAGTGTGTGTTTGCCGAACAACTGCGCAACTTGGCCAACCCCGGCGATCTGCTCGTGGTGATCTCGGCCAGCGGCAACTCGCCGAACATCATCCAGGCCGTCCAGGCGGCGCGGGAGTTGGGCTTGCGCACCCTGGCGCTGCTCGGGTTCGAGGGCGGGGCGGTGCGCTCCATGGTGGATCACAGCATCGTCGTTCACAGCACGCACTACGGCCATATCGAGGACGCGCACAGCATGTTGAGCCACCTTATCACCGACTACCTCAAACGATTCGTGCAGGCAAATTGACCGGCGGCGCGTATGATAGGTGGCCGTGAGCACCGGCCTCATCACGCTAACCGCCGCGCAAGCCGATCGCCTCGACAAAGTCATCGTTGCGCTCTTGCCGATGTTGAGCCGGAGCGCAGCGCAGCGCCTCATCGCACAGGGACGCGTGCGCGTTGACGACGTCGCCCGCGACGCCGACTTCCGGGTACAGCCGGGGCAGACGATCTTAGTGGACTTGCCCGCGCCGCTGCCGGAAGCGCCCCAGGCCGAGCCAATCGCGCTCGACATCCTCTACGAAGACGAGAGCGTGATCGTGATCAACAAGCCGGCCGGCATCGTGGTGCACCCGGCGCCCGGCAACCTCCGTGGGACGGTGGTGAACGCCGTGCTGGCCTATGCGCCCGAGGTGCAGGCAGTGGGCGACGCGCGCCGGCCTGGCATTGTGCACCGGCTGGATAAGGAGACCAGCGGCCTACTGCTGGTCGCCCGCCACGAAACTGCGCTGCACGCGCTGCAGTCGCAGTTCAAGGCGCGTGCCATCAAGAAGACCTATCTGGCCCTATGCGTAGGGCACGTCCGTCCGGAGCGCGGCGTGATTGACCGCCCTATCGGACGCGACCCCAGCAGTCGTCGGCGCATGGCGATCGTTCCTGGCGGGCGCGAAGCCGTGACGGAGTACGTCGTGACGGAGGTATTCACGCCGGGCAGTGCCGCAGGCGCGCAGTACTCGCTGGTGCGCGCGCACCCGTTGACCGGGCGCACACACCAGTTGCGTGTGCATTTCGCCTCGATCGGCTATCCCATCGTGGGGGATGCACTGTATGGGGTGCGCAAGGATGAACTCACGCGCCGGCTGAAGCCGCGGCACATGCTGCATGCCAGCGAACTCACGTTCGTCTCGCCGGCTTCGGGGCAATCGGTGAAGGTGCACGCGCCGCTGCCTGTGGACATGCGGCGCGTGCTGGAGGAACTCAGCCCTCCTTCATCGCTCGATCAATGATCTCCTGAGCGACTTTGCTCATCGTCGTGCGGCGCGAGCGCGCGGTCATCTGGATGTGGTGATAGGCTTCTTCTTCGCCCATCCCGCCCTTCATCAGGATGCCCTTGGCGCGCTCGATCAGCTTGCGGGCGGTGAGCTTCTCCTCCAGTTCGTCCACCTTCTCGCTCAAGTTGCGGCGTTCGTTGAAGGTGGCAATGGCGACGCGCATGGTGCTGATCAGATCGTCGCGCTTGACCGGCTTGATCAGATAACCTTGCACCGGTAATTCGGTCGCCCGATCGAGCAGCGCGGTTTCGTTGTAAGCGGTCAGGATGACGATGGGGATCGGCCGCTGCTTGAGGATCTCCGCAGCTGCCTCCAGGCCGTCGCGGAACGGCATGCGTATGTCGAGCAGCGCGATGTCTGGCTGTTCGCGGTGCGCCAGGGTAACGGCCTCCACGCCATCGGCGGCGCTGTAAACCGTGTGGCCCAGCTCCGTCAGAATGGTGCGCAGGCCCATGCGGATGATGGATTCGTCGTCGGCGATCAGTACACGAAGGCTTTTATTGCTCATTGATGAAAACTCCGGATCGAACTACCGGCCAGCGTGCCAAGCGTGATCTCTCAGGTGTTCGCTCGAAGCGGTCGCGAGCCGGCGGTAACCAAGTTTGCGTTTGGCTCTCGTCCTGGAGGATGGCGCGGATTATACTTTCGTCGCACCCAGATGCTGCCGTTTATCCTCGCTGCCTGCCTCGGCAGCTTCATCATTCTGCTCATCGCGCGCGACGCGCTGCGCATCCGCCGGCTGCCTGCCCTGGACGCCCACGTGCTTCCCAAGGCGATGCCGTTCATCTCCATCGTCATCCCGGCGCGCAACGAGGAGGGCAACATTGCGCGCTGTTTGGACGGCGCGCTCGACCAGCGCTATCCAGCCTATGAAGTGATCGTCGTGGACGACGGCTCGACCGATGCAACGCCGCGCATCTTGCGCGAGTATGCGGCGCGCTTCGCCGGCCAGCTGCATGTGGTCTCCGGTCGGCCTTTGCCGCGCGGTTGGGTTGGGAAGTGCAACGCCTGCCTACACGGCGCACATCACGCGCGCGGCGAGTGGCTGCTCTTCTTGGATGCCGACACCGCACCGCAGCCGACGTTGCTCAGCGCACTGGCGGCGTTCGTCGAACGCAACCGGCTCGAGGTGGCCAGCGTCCTCCCGTTCAACGAGCTTGTCACCTGGTCGGAGCAACTGGTGTTGCCGGTCTTCTACCAGTTCGCGCTCACGGCTTTCCCGTTGCAGAAGAGCCTCTCCGTCGAAGCGCCGGCCAACACGGTGATCGCCAACGGGCAATGCCTGATCGTAAAGTCCTCGGCCTATTGGTCGGTGGGCGGGCACGAGGCCGTGAAAGACAAGGTGCTCGAGGACATCGAGTTTGCGCAGGCGCTGCGGCGGGCCGGTTACCGCGTTGGGTTGGCGACGGCGTTCGGCCAACTGCGCGTGCGCATGTATCACGATCTCGGTGAGGTAGCCCAAGGGCTGGGCAAACATGCCGCCGCAGGCCGGCGGGCCAGCGGCTGGCGGGCGTTCTGGGCGGTGTTGCGCATGTCGCTCACGCTGCTGGCGCCCTGGCCGTTGCTTGCCTTCTGCCTGGCTCAGGCGGCGATGCATCCAGACGCGCTGTATACCTGGCCGGCGCTCGCCGTTACAGCGCTCGCTGCATCGGCGGTGCTGGGGTTTTGGGCTGCCCGTTATCGTCGCTGGTATGACCTGCCGAGGTGGATGGCGCTGTTGGCGCCGATTGGCTGGCTGATCTACTTGACCATCGTCGTGCGTGGGACGCTGCAAGTATTCTTCAAGCGCGGCGTGACTTGGAAAGAGCGCGTGTATCAGTAGCGCTAGCGCTGCGTGATCGGCAGATAGACCGGCTGCGACGGAATGACGACGAAGCTCGCCTGCGCCCACGCGCTATCGCCGAAACCGTTGCTCGCGCGCACGCGCCATGTGTAGGGTGCCTCGGACGCCGCCAGCGGGCCGGCCAGCCACTGCGTGTCGGTGATCCATCCGAAGGTGACGGTCGTCGTCAATGCGCCGCCCGAGAGTTCGCCCCAATACAGCTCGCCCTCGGCGCCCTGCCAGCGCAGCGCGATCGGCGGGCCGCTGAGCATGAGCTGTCCGCTGATCGGCGAGGTGAGGGTGGGGGTGAGCGGGCCGGGCGGGCACATGCCGCCGCAAGCGCGGATGGATGAGACGTCGCCGGCGAGCCCTTGCGCCAGATCGTCCAGATCGCCGAATTGCGCCGGGCCGACGGCGCGCCCGCACTCGCCATGCAGGTCGGCCTCGCTGCACAGGATCACGCCGACACCAGGGTCGAGAATGAGCGACTGCGCCCAGTCGTTCAGCCCGATGGTCTGTAGATCGGTGATGGTCTGGCTGCCGGTGAACACCGCGCCGGTGAAGTTCGGCCCGCTATACAGCGTGTAGACGCCGGTGATGGTGGGCTCGATGCGCAGCCGGCGCGCGGCGGCCCACGCCGCGCCGTCGCCGTTCGCGCGCACGCTCCAGTACAGATCGTGGTAGTTCCACGCTGTGCTGATGGTCAGCGCGCTGGAGAGACCGTTCGTGATCGCTTCGACGATCAGCGTCCCGCCGGCGTTCATGTCCGGCGCGGTGCGCACGCGCAACACATAGCGGCCGTCGTAGGCACAGCCGTTCACTCCTGTCCAGGTGAACGCGATAGCTTGGCCGTCGGCAACGGCGCCGGCTTCGGGCGATTGCAGGCCGGGGGAAGGGCAGGGCGGTGGAGGCGGGGGCGGCGCGCCGTCGTTCTGCGAGATGTAGGTCTGCCCATTCTGGATGCCGCTCCACGGCACTTCAACGAAGTCCACCGGCGCCAGGGTGCTGGTCTTCGGCCAAGGCGCGGCGTTGGGGTCGGCCGGGTTCGTCCACGTCGCCGGCTCGCTCGATACCATGAAGTGCACGTGCTTGCCACAGGCGAAGCCGGTATCGCCCTCTCTGCCCAGCTTGGCGCCGGCGCTCACGACGTCGCCCACATTTACCGGGACACTGTTGTGCTCCAGGTGCACGTACCATGAGTATTCGTTCGGGCCGTGCTGCACCACGACCATATTGGCTTGCTTCCAGACCGAGCTGAAGTTGCTGCAGGCGCCGGCGTTGCTGCTCTCCTTGACGAAGACGACCACGCCCGGCTTCGAGGCGAGCACGTCGCCGGTCGCAGCCAGTCCCTGGATGTCGAAGTCCACCTGATTGATGTGGCCCGCCGCGTCCTTGCTGAAGGCCCAGGCTTGTAGTCCCTTCCTCCAAGGAAGCTTGTGGCCTGTGAAGTTTTGGACGCGCGCCGGACCGTGGCCCGTTCGCAGCACCGGTTGCTCGAAGTACGCCTTGGTTGCCTCGTCCGCGAGCTGCGCCGGCAGGTTGTTCAGCAGCGCGTTGAACTCGGCGGCGTTGGCCGGCGAAGGCGCGATCACCAGCCACCCGCTCTCCTCGCGGATGCCGATGAGCGGGATGGCGATGTGCGGTGTGAAGCCGGCGAAGCCGCTGGCCGGGATCGGTTCGGCGATGGCAAACGCCCACCGGCCAGCGGATGCGACTTCGCCGAGCGCGTAAGACTCGCCCCACGCCGCGCGCGCGTTCAGCCGCGGCAAAACGGCCTCGAACGCCGGTCGCAGCTCATCGCGCTCCTGGGCGAGGGTGAGCCACGATGCCGGCGTTGCGAGCAGGGCAAGCGCCGTGATGAGCGAGACGAGCAGCGTCGGTCTGGACACGTGCCGGGGCTCTCATGCGCTGGGCACTAGGTCGCACGCTTCGGGCGGCATCCAGTGCGCTTCGTGGCCCTCCCACTTGACGTTGCAGCCGATCGGGTTGGTGAGCGGCGTGCGCACAGGCCGGCCGGCGAGGTGATCTTCGAGCGCGTTGGCCAGGTCGTTCACCGTGCTCTTCTCGGCCTCGCGCGGGTTGTCCACACCACGGCCGGTGTAAATCAGCCGACGCTCCTTGTCGAAGACGTAGAAGTGCGGCGTGCGCAGCGCGCCGTAGGCCAGCGCCACCTGCTGCGATTTGTCGCGCAGATACACCCAGGGGAACTTGTGCTCCTCCATCCGCTTCACCATGTGCTCGAAGCTGTCCTCCGGATAGGTCGTCTCGCTGTTCGAGTTGATGGCGACGAAGCGCACGCCCTGCGGCATGAAGCGCAGCGCGGTCTGTCGCGTCACCTCATCCGACCCTTTCACGTAGGGACAATGGTTGCAGGTGAAGAAGATGACGAGCACCGGCGCATCGTCGAAATCGGACAGGCGGTAAGTCTTCCCATCGGTCGCGGGTAGTTCGAAGTCCGGGGCCTTTTCGCCCAACTGAAGTGTGAATGCCATGGTTTACCTCCAAATCAATTGTCCAACCAGATCGTCACTTCGTCCACCGGCCGCCGGTCGCGTGGTTTGCCGGCATCGGCGGGGTGGCCGATCGTGATCAGGGCTTGCGGCTGCCAATCTTCCGGCAGGCCGAGCGTCCGAACGACCGTCTCGGGGCAGAACAGCGGCGCGCACATCCAGCACGCGCCGAGGCCCAGCTCGGTGGCCGTCAGCAGGATATTCTGCAGCGCGGCGGCGACGGCCTGTCCGGCCATCCATCGCTCGGCAGCGTTGCGCCGCTCGTCGGCGTACACGTCCATGTCGCACAACGTCATACAAGCGAGGATGCAGACTGGCGCCGATGTGATCCGCTGATATGAGCGCGATACGTCGCGCGCGATCAGCTCCGGTGCGATGCCATCGCGCGAGAGATCGTCGCGCAATCGTTCGCCCATCGCGGCCGCAAGTCGAGCGCGCGCGTCGCCGGTCAGCACGGCGAACCGCCAGGGCTGGCGGTTGTGCGGCGAGGGCGCGTGCGTGGCCGCCTCCAGCAGCGCGATCACCGCTTCGCGCGACACCGGCCGGTCGGTATAGCGGCGAATCATGCGGCGTTGGGCGATGGCGTTCATGCAATGCTCAGTGATACAGGTCGAGATGCGCCGGCCGGATGATCTCGGCGGCGCTGCCCTCGCGCGGCGTGAAGCGCAGGCCGCGCACCAGCACGGCCGGCACCCCCTCGGCCGCTTGGCCCATCACCAGCGTCGCGGCGCTCGCGACCATGTCGGCCAAGCCGATCTCGGTGTGTTGCAGCTTGTAGCCGAACAGGTCTTCGCGCCCGCGCCAGTCTTCGAGGCCGGGCAGGCCGGCCACGCCCACCGCGACGCCCACCGTGCCCAACCGGTGTGGTCGGCCGTGGCTATCGCAAATGACGACCGGAATCGCGAACCCGAAAGTCGCATGCAGCCGATCGCGGATGCGACGGGCGCTGGCATCGGGGTCCTCCGGCATGCGCAACACCACGTCGGGGTCGGGCGACACGTTGGAGTGGTCTATAGCGGCGTTGGCCGAGACGAAGCCCAACCGGTGGCGCGTAATCAACACGTTCGGCGCGGCGCGTGACACTTCCACCGATTCGCGCAAGATCACCTCGACCAGGCGCGGGTCTTTCTGCGTGACCGCTGCCAGTTCGACTGCCTGCGCCGAAGGCGCGATCTCGCGTAGGTTGACGAAGCGGCCCTCGGCTTTGGCCACGATCTTGGAAGTGACGATCAGCACATCGCCGGTTTGGGGCCGCAGTGGCGCAATGGCCGCCTCAAGCAGCGCAGCCAGATCGTCGCCGGGGCGAATGACCGGCAGATCGGTGACTGCAAAGAGTTGCAGGGCGGGGTAGGGCACGTCGCGAGTTTTGCGTGTTGCGGCTTATGCGCCGGTGATGCGGATGCCGGCGCCTTTGACCTTGTGGCGCTTGTTGATGCCGAGCAGGATGGGGGTCAGCCCCTCGACCACGACGGCGTTGTCTAGCGGGCCGGCGTCCCAGGCCTTCATACCGGCGTCGGCCACCAACTGCATGCCGACGCGTTTGGCGTCGTCGTCGTCGCCGCACACCAGCACGTCGCAGTCAATCACCGCGTCCAGCTTCTTCAGGTGCGTCGCCGAGATATTCTGGAAGGCCGTCACCACGCGCGCACCTGCGCCGAGGATGGCCTGCGCTTCCTTGGATGCCGAGCCGCCCGGCGGCACGGCCACCCGCGTGAAGTCATTCGGGTTGATCGGCACGGTCACGTCCACCAGCACCTTGCCCTGCACGGCGTCCTTCACGCTCGTCAGCGTATCCTTGTGCGCGGCATAAGGCACGGTGAGGACGACGACTTCAGCATCGCGCGCGGCGCTGGCATTGTCGGCGCCGGTGATGTGCCCGTTGCCCAGGGCAAGATTCAGCTCTTCGGCCACGCGGCGCGCCTTCTCCGCATCGCGTGAGCCGATGATCACGTCGTGGCCGGCGTGCGCCCAACGCAGCGCCAACCCCGATCCTTCCTTGCCGGTGCCGCCCAAAACTGCGATCTTCATAGTTCTCCTACTGGCTCGTTCGATGAAGTTTGAGGTTCAAGTGTCGAGGCGTAGATAATACCGCTATGGCCGAACAACCGCTCGTCACCCCCGAATGGCTGCATGCGCATCTGAACGACGATCGCATCCGCATCGTGGACATTCGCGGCCACGTCCTGCCGCCGACCGAGCCGCCGCCGCATTACTTCAACCACTATGACGACTACCTCAAGGGACACATCCCCGGCGCCGTCTTTGTGGACTGGGTGCATGAGATTACCGACCCGGATGACCCGCGCCACGCGCGCATTGCGCCGCCGGAGCGCTTTGCCGCCGTAATGCGCCGGCGTGGCATCGGCGATGAGACGTTCGTCGTGGCCTATGACGATGCCGCAGGCATGTTCGCTGCGCGGCTATGGTGGGCGTTGAACTATTACGGTCACGCGAACGTGGCCGTGCTGGATGGCGGTTGGAACAAATGGATCGCAGAGGGACGCCCGATCTCGGCGATGATCCCGGAGGTCGCGCCAGCCGACTTTACACCGCGCCCGCAGCCGGCTTGGATTCGCACCGGCGATCAGGTGATGGCGGCGCTCGGTGCGCCGGTCAAACTGGTGGACGTGCGCTCTCCACAGGAGTTCAGTGGCGAGCAGTCGCGCGCCAGGCGATTCGGCCACATCCCCGGCGCGGTGAACGTGCCCCGGGCGTCGCTCGTCGCGCCCGATGGCACGCTGCTACCGCCGGAGTTGCTGCGCGAGAAGTTCGCGCAGGTTGGCATAGATGGAAGCACGCCAGAGATCGTGACGTATTGCAACGCCGGCGTGAGCGCGTCGCTGGGATTGCTAGCGCTGCGCGTCGCCGGCTTCGCCAACAGCGCGGTTTACGATGGCTCTTGGAAGGATTGGGGCAACGATGATCGCCGGCCGATTGCGTAAGCCCATTGCTCACGCGCTGTCCAGGGCGTACTCCTTCAGCACATCCAGGTCCACGAACTCCAGCGCGGAGATGTGGGTGGCTTCCAGGTCCACCGGCGGCGCGCAGCCGGCTTCATAGGCCTCGATCCAGCGCGATACGCACACACACCAGCGGTCGCCCGGTTTCAGGCCGGGGAATGCGAACTCGGGCCGTGGCGTGATCAGGTCGTTGCCCATCGCGCGCGAAAACTCCAGGAACTCGCGCGTGACCTGGGTGCATACCAAGTGCAAACCAACATCGCCCGGGCCGGTGTTGCAGCAACCATCGCGATACCAGCCGGTCATCGGCGCGGTGCTACATGGCTTCAGTTCGCCTCCTAGCACGTTTCTTGCTCGGATCATGTTCACCTCGTTGGGTTGTAGGTTACAGGTTACAGGTTGGTGGTTGATGAGACGGCGATGGGCGTTGCTTCATGATTGTCGAATGCGGCTTCGCCGAAGCCGCGCAACACGAACCGACAAAGCTTGACCTTGCCGCCGAGGATTTCCAGCGTGACGTCGGCCTCGGCGCGGTGCTTCGCCAGCCGGATGGTGCACGTGCCCCAGGCGTGACCGGTGGACCAGAAATGTGTCCCCTCGATCGGGTCGAACGTCATTACGCCGTCAACGGCAGAGTAGTGGAAGCCGGTCCAGGCCAGGACGGCGGCCCAGCTCGCCATCGCCCGCGCGTAGTGATGCCCGCATTCGGCTTCGTCGAAGGGGTTGCGCTTTGCGCCGTCATAGCGGGCGCGGATGGCGGCGATCACTTTTAGGCCGTTCTCGATCTGCCCTTCATAGAGCATGCCGACGGCAGCCGTGTACTCGAAGCCGGTCATTACTTCGTTGAAGTAAGGGAAGGGGCGTTTCGGCCGGCGACCCTTCGGATAAGTCGCCATCAGCAGCGCCGATTCGTCGCCCAGCACGAAGCTGCGCAGGTGATTGAAGTGATCGTGGAAGCTACGTCGGAAGTTGTACTTCATGATCGCGCGCAGCGCCCGGCGCACGTGGCGAGGATCGAGCAGGTAGCCCAGGCCGCACACATGCGCGAAGTATTGGCCCACCAATTGATCTACCAGGCAGCCGGTGCCGAGCTGGAGTTCCGGCTCCTGTGGCGCAGCCGCGCCCATACCGGCGCGCAGTCCCTCTAGGATCAGGTCGCCCGGCTGCGGCGGTCGGATCTCATGCTCATAGTACTCACCGTTGAACAAATGTGCATCCATCCATGCTCGGCCCTGCTCGAACAGCCGGCGGCACTTGTCGGCGAAGGCGATCAGGCCTTCAGGCGCGTCGCGCACCGCATCACCTCCCACTCCCGACGCACGACTCATGTCGCTGGAGGGAAGTGGGGAGTCGGGAGTCGAATGTTCCGCCAAATAGCGCGCCATCGCTTCCATCGCCCGCAACGCGCCGAGATACCACGTGCCCATCTGCGGATTCGGGCCGTAGTACTCCACGTCCATCGTGTTGTGCTGACAGCCTTCCATCACGCCGTCTTCGTCGGCATCCCAGCCGCCCGGCCGCCAGCAGAACTCCATCGCCCGTCGCGCCTGCGGCCACAGCGCGCGTAGGAAGTCATCATCGCCGCTCAGTTGCCATTCGCGGTAAAGCTTCATCAGGCACCCCATTTGCCCATCGGCGGCGGCATGAATCCACGTCGTCGCGCGGTCGAGCGGCAGGTCGGCGCGGAAGCACATCAGCCCATCGCTGCGCGTGGCATGCTTGAACTCCACCTCGCGCATGGTCTTGGCCAGATCGCCGAAGAGGAAAGCGGTTGCCTGCTCGTAATTCCATACATGCGTGCAACTGCCGAAGCAGCAGCCGGCTTTGTCGCCGCAGCCTTCCCAGCCCATCAGGTGGCCGCTCTCGATGCGGAACGCGGTCTGCGAGCGAAGCGTGCTGAGGTTGTAGAGCGCGGCTTCCTTGATCGGCGCCGGCAGGTCGCTTTGGACGAAGACGTTGACGAAGGTTAACGTGTCATTTTCGAGCTCGGAGAGCTGGGCGGCGGTGCGTTCGACGACATCCCACGCATCGGCGTATCGTGTAGCGTAGTAGTTGCCCACGCGGTCGGGTTGATCGCGCGTGCCGGCGCCGTAGGTCAGCGATGGCTCGTTGCGCAGGCCCCAGCCACGCCGGTTAGGAAAGTGCCATGCCAGCAGGAACGTGATTGCGCGCGTCTCGCCCGGCTTGAGGCTCAGCGTAACACACAGCGAACCGATAGGATTGTTGACCTCAGCTTGGCGTTCCTCCAGCTCGCCATCGGCAGAGAAATCATCCCAGTAATCGAGCAGGGAATCGCCCCAGCTCAGATCGGCCCACGTCGTGCGATGGGTAATGCCGCGCGTCATCAGCGCGACCAGCGCAAGCGTGCCCCATTGCTCGGCTGATGGTGCGACCCCGCGTGAGTGCATGAACAGCCCGCAGCCGGTGGCATGCTTAAGCGTGCGAAATTCGTTGACGTTGCGCGCGCCGCCTCGGTCGCCTGCGTTGATGCGGTGATCGGCGACGAGGCTGCCATCCTGGCCGATGAAATTCTCCAGGTTGCCGCACACCGACGCCTTGACGCGTTGGCCGGTGCGGTTCGTCAGCACAAAACGTAGGATGGCGACAGGGATGCCGCTGCGCTCGGCGTCGCACGGGATGAACGGGTTGAATGCTTGCAGGCGCACCTTCACCGGCACATCGGGGTCGGACAGCACGACCTGACCGAGCGGGTATGCGGCCTCGAACGCGCAGCGCCGGAAGCGCGGCAGGCCGTGGTTGGGGATCGGGCAGCCGAACGCGCCTTCATAGTCGCGCGGGTCAATCGCGCCCTCCAGGCAGCGCGCGACGCTCGGTTTGCCTGTGGCGCGCGCGTAGAGCGCGAAGAAGGTGTGCTTGGGTTTGAAGCCCTTGGCGGGGCGGTTGACCACTTCCCAGTCACGCAGGTCGCCGCGACCGCCAAGGGCGACCGTGCCGGTGCCGATGCCGCCGATGGGCAGGGCTATGCGGGTGAGATGATCCTGATCGTAGCGGGTGAGGACGGGCCAATTCAACTGCTTCATGGCGCTCTGGATGTTGGCACGGTCTGCCCTTGGGCGCAAGTTGGGCGTTGTATGCCTCTGACCGATTGGGCGCAGGAAGAAGGCGTGAGCGCGCTTCGTGCCCGTCCTTTCGCGAAGCGATAAACGATAATTCGGCTAATCGCTATGAGGTGGGTCTGGCGCGATGATCGCCGCCGTTGCGGCTTCAAGCTGGCGTCATGGACATTTCACGGAGGTTGACGATGAACGAATGCAGATTGATTCGCCCTGCGGAGCGCGGCACATACCGCGGCAAGCAAGGGCTAAGCTACTTCGAGGGCGTTTCGGCGCAGAGCGCCGGCGCGCATGGCCTGTGCATGCACCTGCTGACCATACCGCCGGGCGGTCGAGCCAAGGCGCACCTCCACGCGCATCACGAAAGCGCCGTCTACGTCATCAGTGGCCAGGCCGAGATGTGGTGGGGTGAGGGACTGCGCGAACACATGATCATCGAGGCGGGCGATTTCGTCTACATCCCGGCTGGGGTGCCTCATCTCCCCGCTAATCGCAGCCAGACCGAGCCGTGCATCGGCATCATCGCCCGCACCGACCCCAACGAACAGGAAAGCGTCGTGCTGCTGCCGGAGCTAGACGCCGCAGCGAAATAGCGAGGGTGCATTCGCCAACAGGGGCAGATGTAGCAGACCTGCCCCGGCGTAAACGCCTGGGCTGAAAGGGGCAGGATGCGCGCGGCTTGCCCGTATGCTCAGCGCTGGGATTTATCCCCGCGCGACTGAGGCGAATACCGCTGCTAGCCAGTCCGCGTTCCCTGATTGTGAAATTCACCCATGACAGAAGAAGCCACATGCTAGAATATATGTTCTAGGGAAGCTCTATAAACGCTGCGCTCTATCGCATACCTCACCGAATCGAAGCATATCTCTATGACAGACACAACTCCGGTTGCAACCAAGCAGGAATACGGCGCCGGTCAGATTCAGGTCCTCGAAGGCCTCGAAGCGATCCGCAAGCGGCCCGGCATGTATGTCGGCGGCACCGACAGCAAGGCCATGCATCACCTGGTCTACGAGGTGGTGGACAACAGCGTGGACGAGGTGCTGGCCGGCTATTGCGACCGCATCGAGATCACCATCCACAAGGACGAGAGCGTGACCGTGGAGGACAACGGCCGCGGCATCCCGACCGACATCCATCCCACCTTTCGCAACAAGGCCGGCGAGCGGGTGAGCACGCTGGAAGTGGTGATGACCAACCTGCACGCTGGCGGCAAGTTCGGCACCGGGGCATACACGGTGTCCGGCGGCCTGCACGGCGTAGGTGTGAAAGCGGTGAACGCGCTGTCGAAGTGGCTGATCGCCGAAGTCAAGCGCGACGGCAAAATCTATCGCCAGTCCTATAAGGAGGGCCGGCCCACCGGTAAGGTCGAGGTAGTCGGCAAAACGAAGGAGAAGGACACCGGCACCAAAGTCACCTTCCTGCGCGACGATTCGATCTTCACCGAGGACAACAGCTACAAGTTCGACGTGCTCGCGCAGCGCTTCCGCGAGATGGCGTTTATCACCCGCGGGGTGACGATCGTGTTCCGCGACGAACGTGAGGATCGCGAGATGACCTTCTACTTCGAGGACGGCATCAGCGCGTTCGTCCGTTACCTCAACCGCAACAAGGAGGCGCTGCATCCGGTCATCGGCGGAGAGAAGAAAGTGGGCAACATTGGCGTCGAATTCGCCATGCAGTACACCGACGCCACCGCGCAGAGCGAGTTCTATTTCGCCAACACCATCAACACGCCAGACGGCGGCACGCATCAAACTGGCTTCCGCAGCGCGTTGACGCGCAGCCTGAACGACTACGCGCGCAAGGCCAACATCCTGAAGGAGAAAGACCCCAACCTCGACAGCCGAGACACGCTCGAGGGCTTGACGGCCATCGTCAGCATCAAGCATCCCGAACCGCAGTTCGAGAGCCAGACCAAAGTCAAACTGATGAACACCGACGCCAAGACGGCGGTCGAGCAAGTCGTGCGCGAGGCGCTGACGGAGTTTCTGGAGCAGAACCCGCGCGAGGCGAAGGCCATCATCGAGAAGTGTCTGATCTCGCAGCGCGCACGTGAGGCGGCCAAAGCTGCCGCTGAACTGGTCAAGCGTAAGAGCGCGCTGGAGAGCGGCACGCTGCCCGGCAAGCTGGCCGATTGCTCCGAGCGCGACCCGGCCAAGTGCGAGCTGTTCGTGGTCGAAGGCGACAGCGCCGGTGGTTCGGCCAAGCAAGGCCGCGACCGGCACTTCCAAGCGATCCTGCCGCTGTTCGGCAAGATCATGAACACCGAGCGCGCCCGCCTGGACAAAATCCTGCAGTCGGACGCGATCAAAGCGTTGATCAGCGCCATCGGCACCGGCGTGGGCGACCAGTTCAACCTGGACAACCGGCGCTACGACCGCATCGTGTTGATGACCGACGCGGATGTGGACGGCAGCCACATTCGCACGTTGCTGCTGACCTTCTTCTTCCGCTACATGCAGCCGCTGGTCGAGCATGGCCATGTCTATATCGCCCAACCGCCGCTTTTCCGCATCGAGGTGAAGAAGGGCAACAAGGAGGTGCGCTACGTCTACAGCGTCGAAGAACGCGACAAGGTGTATGCTGAGCTGAGGCAGCGCGGCCTCGACGTGAGCAAGCCGACCGAGGTCGTCACCCAGCGCTACAAGGGACTAGGCGAGATGAATCCAGAGCAATTGTGGGAGACGACCATGGATCCGCAGCGGCGCACCATGCTCCGGGTGACGGTCGAAGATGCTGCCGAGGCGGATCGCACCTTCGACATGCTGATGGGCAACGCCGTGCCGCCGCGCCGCGCGTTCATCACCCGTCACGCGCGCGAGGTGCAAAACCTGGACATCTAAACGCGCATGGGCGAGCGAGGATACGCTCGCCCGTGCTTTTGAAAGGCGATGACGGCTACCGAGCGATCATCCGATGATCTGCTGTATGCGGTGCTGCGTTCACCGCGCCTCGTCCAGTTGCGCGACCGGATCGCCGCGACGCTGGAGGAGGAGCAGGTCCGGCGCGAGCAGTTCTACGAGACCGTGCGCGAGGATCAAAAGGCCGAGTTCATCAACGGAGAAGTCATCGTGCACTCGCCAGCTCAGTTTCACCATACGCGAACAGTGACGCATCTGATTCGTCTGCTATCAGCGTTTGTCGAGGCGCGTGGGATGGGCATAGCCGGCACAGAGAAGATGATGATCTCGCTCTCGCGCAACGACTACGAACCCGACATCTGCTACTTTGCCGAGGCCAAGGCGCGACTGTTCACCGGCGACCAAACGCGCTTCCCGGCGCCTGATCTGATCGTCGAGGTGCTGTCGCCCAGCACCGAGCAAATAGACCGGACGATCAAGTTCGAGGACTACGCCGCGCACGGCGTGACCGAATACTGGCTGGTCGAGCCGGAGACCGAGACGGTGGAGCAGTATGTGCTTTCGCAGGGCCGCTATGAACTGGCGATGAAATCGCGCACGGGGACGCTGGCCAGCATCGCGATCCCCGGCTTCGAGATCCCCGTGCGGGCGATCTTCGACAAAGCAGAGAATCTCAAGGCGCTCAGGAGCATCCTCTCCTGAATGTGCAGAACTTGCAGCCATGATCCACAGCAAAAACGGCATCCATGAGATCGGCCTGACCGGCATCCGGCAGACATGGAATCCCTCGCCGGCGCGCACGATCGAAATCGCAATCTGTCGTGGGGAAGGACAGTTGACGGCCGGCGGCGCCTTCCTCGCCATTACCAGCCCCTTCACCGGCCGTTCGCCCCAGGACAAATTCATCGTCCAAGAGCCATCCAGCGCGGACAAGATCTGGTGGGGCAAGGTGAACCGCCCGCTCGATCCGGCCAAGTTCGACGTGCTGGCGCGCGACGTGAAGGCCTACCTGAATACCAAAGAGTTGTTCATCCGCGACGTGTATGCCGGCGCCGATCCGGCTTATCGCTTGAATGTTCGGCTGATCTCGGAGAGCGCTTGGCATACCCTGTTCGCTTACAACCAGTTCATCCGGCCCTATCCCGCCGACCTGGCGGACTTCGAGCCGAACTTCACCGTCCTGCACGCGCCGGAGTTCCATCCTGACCCCCAGCGGCACGGCATACGCAAGCCGCCCAGTGGCCCGACCGCCGTGATCGCCCTGAACTTCGCCGAGCGCATGGTGATCATCGCCGGCACGCGCTACGCCGGTGAGATCAAGAAGAGCATCTTCACGGCGATGAACTATCTGCTGCCGTTACAGGGCGTATTCCCGATGCACTGCGCGGCGAACGTCGGCCCGGCCGGCGACACGGCGCTGTTCTTCGGGCTGAGCGGCACCGGCAAGACGACCCTTTCCGCCGACCACAATCGCGCCCTGATCGGCGACGACGAACACGGCTGGAGCGCCAGCGGCGTGTTCAACTTCGAGGGGGGATGCTATGCCAAAGTCATCCGCCTGTCGAAAGAGGCCGAGCCGGAAATCTACGCGACGCTCAGTCAGTTCGGCACGGTGCTGGAGAACGTGGTCATGGATCCGGACACGCACCAGCTCGACCTGAACAGTGAAGAGATCACCGAGAACACGCGCGCGGCGTATCCGATTCACTTCATCCCCAACTTTGTGGCGACCGGCACAGCCGGCCATCCGCGCAACATCCTGTTCCTGACCGCCGATGCGTTCGGCGTGCTTCCGCCCATCAGCAAGTTGACGCTCGAACAGGCAGTGTACTTCTTCCTCTCCGGTTACACCGCGAAGCTGGCCGGCACCGAGCGCGGCGTGACCGAGCCGCAGGCGACCTTCAGCACCTGCTTCGGCGCGCCGTTCATGGTTCACTTCCCGACCCTCTACGCCGAGATGCTGGCCGAACGGCTCAACCGGCACAAGTGCACGGTGTGGCTGGTGAACACCGGCTGGAGCGGCGGGCCGTATGGCGTGGGCCATCGCATGAAAATCGCTTACACGCGCGCGATGGTGACCGCTGCGCTGGACGGCACGCTGGCCGCAGTGCCGACGCGCCCCGACCCGGTGTTCGGTATCCACGTCCCAGAGCATTGTCCCGGCGTGCCCGGCGACGTGTTGCAACCGCGCAACACCTGGGCGGACAAGGCGGCCTACGATGTCAAGGCGCGCGAGCTGGCCGCAAAGTTCATCGAGAACTTCGCGCAGTTCGAAGACAACGTCAGCCCGGCCGTCGTTGCGGCCGGCCCGCGGGTCGTGGCGGTTGCATGAGCTGCGAGCGGTCAGCCGTGCGTTGTGAGCTGTGGTTCACCTCTCATAGCTCACAGCTGCACGCTCACAGCTCGAAGCTCACTTAACTAGGAAGGTATCGAACTGCCACACGTCCTCATCGTGCGGACGTGGACACCCAAAATGCTCGAACGGGTCGTTCCAATGCTTGAGCGGCGTCCAGTCGGTATGGACGGATGGGGTGGGGCCGAGATAAGGATTGGCAACCTCGAGCACCTCTTCGTGCGGTAGGCCATCCGGCACGCACAGCCCCTTGTAGGGATTCTTGATCAGCCAGAATAATGCGCCCAGAACCGAAGCCGCCACTTGCAACGTCGTGGCGTTCTGATGGGGCACCAGCCGGCGCGCTTCGTGGATGTCGAGCTGCGAGCCGACCCACCACCCGTTCAAGTCGTGGCCGAGCAGCAATACGCCCAGCTCGTCTTTGCCGCTGACGATCTCGTCGTTCATGATGCGCACCCGTGGCTGGAGCTGGTAGTTGCGCATGCGGAACTCGTGCAACGAGGCGATGGCGGCGTCGCTTGGCAGATAGGCGTAGTGCACGGTGGGGCGGTAGATCGGCACATCATCGTCCCACACGGTGAGGTAGTCGCTGATGGTGAATGCCTCGCCGTGCCGGACGACCATGCCGATAATATCGCCACCCGGCACCCAGGAGCGCACCCAGGTGTTGATGCCCATCTGGCTCAGACAAATCTGATTGCTCGGCCCGTAGGCATGCTTTTGCGCGCCTTTCGGCAAGCGTCGCTCGTGTGTGCCCCAGCCCATCTCGGCCGGTGCAACGCCCTCTTCGCGAAAACCTTCGACCGACCAGGTGTTCACGAACTCATCCACTTCCTTGGGCTTATTGCTGATCTGCGTGTCGCGCTCCGAGATGTGGATGACCTTGACGCCGGTCAGCATGGCCAACCGCGGATAGTCGGCGTCGGCCAGATACTGTTCCAGCAGGTCTGCGCGCTCGCGGTTCGTGCCGCGTTGCAGGATGGCCTGGGCGATGTCTTCCAAGCCGACCTTGACCCAGTGCGACACCAGGCCGGGGTTTGCGCCGTGTTCCACGATGAACGTGGCCCACGGGTCGCTCCAGCGCGCGGCTTGCTTGCGCAGCGCCATGTGGCGAACGTAGAGGGTGCGCTCGGTGGGCGGCTGGTTGCTGCCACCGGCATACGGATCCCACAACTCGACCGAGGTATTGATGTAGCCGACGTGGTGATCGTGGCACCAGCGCATGAGCGCGAGCGTCTCGATGTTCCAGGCGAGGTCTATCAAGATGTCGCCGGGTCCCAGGTGCTGCGAGAGCACATGGGCGTAGTTGTGGGTCGTGACGTAGTCTTGCACGAATCGGCCGCCGGCTGCGATCACGTCGGCGCTGGCAGCGCGCAGATCTTCAAAGTCCATCACCGTGAGCTTGGTGAAGTCCATATCAACGTGCCGCAGCACCAACGGCTGGAAACATCGGGATACGGCGCCGCAACCCAGGATCAAGATTCGCCCGCCGAATGGGATCTTCATCATGTCAGCGTTCTCCTTTCTGAATCGGGCTTGCGCGACGTTGCTGGCCGCACTCGCGTCCTCTGGAAGGGCGTTCAAAATACGAAAGCCACCTGCTTACGCAACGGATGAATCCGCGCGTGACATTGGGCAAAGCCGACTTTACGTCGGCTTCGCTGCGAGTTGGCTGCGACTTCCGTTCGCCGGCCAACCTTGCCCGTCTCCTTTTCAAAACACCCTCTTAAACACATGCGCACAACGCTTCACCGCGTAAGCCAACGCACAAACGGCGCGAATGATACGCATTTTTGCGAATTCGTCACCCCCTTTGTTGCAGATGGGTCAGACCACTTCAATCGGTCTGGCCCTTGGCGACCGGTTGCCGAAACGGCAGACTTCTCGACTACGGAGACGATCAGTTAGAATCTTCTTGCACGTGCACACCTCTACTACGGTCTCTCCGCGCTCCACGACGAGCGAGTTTTCTGTCGAAAGAGAATGGCATTCGGACCGGCGTAGCCCGGCGCGTTGGGTCTTCTCTCACATCTGGCGCTACAAGGTCTACATCCTGGGCATCCTGATCGGCTCGCTCGGCAACGCGGGCGGCGGCGCGGTGATGCCGGTGCTGGTCGGCCAGGCGTTCAATGCGGTTACCGCACAGCCGCCCAATACCACGACGCTTGGCCTGACGGCCGTGCTCATCGTCGCTTCGCAAATCGCGCGCGCCATTCTGCAGTTGGGCCGTAACTTCTCCTCGGAGATCATCGGCCAACGCATCGAGCGCGATGCGCGTGACGAGCTCTACACCAGTCTGATCGGTAAGAGCATGTCGTTCCACGACCGGCAATCCATCGGCGACATCATGGCGCGCGCCACGAACGACGTGCGCGAAATCAACCTGCTGATGAACCCCGGCATCAACCTCGTGGTGGGGTCGGCGGCGTTTTTGATCTTCCCACTGATTATCGGGCCGCGCATTCATCCCCAGCTCGTCTTAGTGCCGCTGTTCTACGTGGTTGCGTACGTGCTCGCCGTGGCCTACTACTTGCGCAGGCTCGCCCCGGCCACCGAGCGCGTGCGCCGCGCCTTCGGTCAGATGAATGCGACGCTGGCCGAGTCCATCGAGGGCGTCGAGACGGTGAAGGGCGCCGCACAAGAGGACCGCGAGATTGCGCGCTTCCGCCACAAGGTAGATGCCTGGCGCGCAGCTGCAATCGGGCAGGGCGATGTGGAGTCGCTCTATTTGCCCGCGCTGATCTTCGGCATGACCATGGCGCTGGGCTTGTTGCACAGTTTGCTGCTCTACCACGCCGGCGCGATCAACGTGGGCGATGTGGTGGCCTACAACGGCGTGCTGATGTTCTTGCAGTTCCCGACGTTCGCCACGCAGTTCGCCTATCCACAGGTGTCTTCCGGCCTGGCCAGCGCGCGGCGCATCCTGGAGTTGATGAATGCGGAGACGCTGCTCGACGAAAACAAGGGCGGCTACGCCGGCAAGATCCGCGGTGATGTCGAGTTCGATCACGTCACGTTCGCCTATGGCAAGGATGAGCGGCCGGCGTTGCAGGATGTCACCCTTTCGGTCAAGGCCGGCCAAACTGTAGCCATCGTCGGACAGACCGGTGCAGGCAAAAGCACGCTCACCAAGATGATCAATCGCATCTACGACGTGGATGCCGGCTGCGTGCGCGTGGATGGCGTGGACGTGCGTGACTGGGACCTGGACGCGCTACGCCGGCAGATCTCCACTATCGAGCAGGACGTCTTCCTGTTCTCGCGCACCATCGCTGAGAACATCAAGTTCGGCTGTCCGGATGCAACTCAGGCGGAGATCGAGCAGGCGGCCAAGGCGGCCCAGGCGCACGACTTCATCCTCTCCTTCAAGGATGGATATAACACCATCGTCGGCGAACGCGGCGTCACGCTCTCAGGCGGGCAGCGCCAACGCATCGCCATCGCGCGTGCCTTCCTGGCCGATCCGCGCATCCTCATCCTGGACGACTCCACCAGCGCCATTGACAGCGCGACCGAAGATTTGATTCAGCAGGCTATGTTCCGCGTGGCGCAAGGACGCACCACATTCCTGATCACGCATCGCTTGTCCCAGATTCGTTGGGCAGATGTGATCGTCGTGCTCAAGCAGGGTCGCGTGGTGGCCTGCGGCTCGCACGAGGCGCTCATGCGCACGTCCAAGGACTATCGCGCGATCTTCGCGGGCGATGACGAGCGCCCGAAGAAATCTGCCTCGATATCCCCACTTTCGACTCCCGACTTGCCACGCGAGGCGCGAGGCGCGCTGGATGCCGGAGGTCGGGAGTGGGAGGTAGGGAGTAGGGAGTAGGCGCCATGTTCATGGGACTCGCTGCCGAGAAATACGATCGGCAATACAGCGACCGGCAATTGCTTCGCCGCATGGCAGCCTACTTCGCGCCATATCGCGGTCGGCTGCTCCGGCTGGCCCTCGTCATCCTGGCCATCACGACCATCGGTCTGGTCAGCCCGCTGCTCATTGCGCGCGGCATTGATTTGGTCGGCGTTCAGCCCAACGTGGGAGCGATCATCGCGCTGTGCGTCGGCTTGCTCGTGCTGTCGGTCGTCAACTGGTTGTGCAACCTGACGCGCCGGCGCATGACCGTTCGGCTGATCGCCGATGTGATCGGCCAGATGCGCAACGACGCCTTCGAGGCCACCATCCATCATGACATGGCCTTCTTCGATGAGTTTCAATCCGGCAAGGTCATCGCGCGCATCACCAACGACACGCAGGAGCTCTCGCAGGTCACGGTGCTGATCTCGGACCTGATCAGCCAGTTCACCATCCTGATCGTGCTGATCGCCGTGTTGTTCACCATCTCGTGGCAGCTCACGCTGGCCTTGCTGGTGATGGCGCCGGTGGTGGTGTTCTTCGGCTGGGCCTTCCGCCGCGTAGCGCGCATGGTGACCCGCTCCGGCTTTCGGGTGATCGCCGAGGTCAACAGCGCGATCCAAGAAGCCGTGGCCGGCATCCGCGTGGCCAAGAGCTTCCGCCAGGAGCAGGCCATCTACGACCGTTTCAAGCAGATCAACCGGCGCTCATACGAAGTCAACTTGCGGCGCGGCTTCGTGCTGTCGAACGTCTTCCCGACGTTGAACGCGATGGCCGGCCTTGGCACGGCCGTCATGACCTACATGGGCGGCCTTGCGGCGGTGGGCGGGGCGGTCTCGGTCGGCGCCTGGTATCTGTTCATCATCAGCCTGGAGCAGTTTTGGTTCCCCATGACGAACATTGCTTCGTTCTGGAGCCAGATCCAGGGTGGGCTGTCGGCCTGTGAACGCATCTTCGCGCTGATGGATGCGGAATCGTCCGTCAAGCAAATTGAAAATGCAAAATTCAAAAGCGATGGCGCGCACGGCAGCACCCTCAATTCCAGGGTGCAGGGCGAGATCGAATTCAAGCATGTGGACTTTCGCTACAACGACCAACAACAGGTGTTGCGCGACTTCTCATTGCGCATCGCGCCTGGCGAGAGCGTGGCGCTGGTGGGGCACACCGGCGCAGGCAAGAGCAGCATCATCAAGCTGATCACGCGCTTCTACGAGTTCCAGGGCGGCCAGATTTTGGTGGATGGTCGCGATATTCGCACGTTCGATCTGACCGAGTACCGCCGGCAGCTCGGCCTAGTGTCGCAGACGCCCTTCCTGTTCAACGACACGGTGATGAACAACATCCGCTACGCCCGACCCGAGCTGAGTGAGGCTGAAGTGGAGGCAATAGCGCAGCGCATCGGCGACGGTGAGTGGGTCGAGGCGCTGCCCAACGGGTTGCTCACCCAAGTGGGCGAACGCGGCCAGCACCTCTCGATGGGCCAGCGTCAGCTCGTCGCTCTGGCGCGGGTGCTCGCGCAACATCCGCCCATCTTTATCCTCGACGAGGCGACGGCCAGCGTGGATCCATTCACCGAAAAGCAGATCCAGGCTGCGCTCAACTTGATCTTGGCCGATAGCACCTCGATCCTGATCGCCCACAGGCTTTCGACCGTCAAGGCGGTGGATCGCATCATCGTGCTCGACCGTGGCAAGATCGTCGAAGAAGGCAGCCACGAGGCGTTGATGGCGCGCGGCGGACACTACGCGACGCTCTACGATACTTATTTCCGGCACCAGTCGGCCGACTTCAACGCAGAGACCTATCGAAAGCTGAAGGTGTAAAAAAAGGCCCGGCTTTCTCCAGACAGAAAGCCGGGCCTTTGCACCGTCCGGTTCTAGTAGCGGCGGTCGTTGCCGCGCCCGCGGCGGTCGCGGTTGTAACCGCCCTTACCACCCGAGCTGCCATAGCCACCGTTGCTGCGCTGCTCCGGCGGACGCGCCTCGCTGACGTTCATGGTGCGACCCTCGAAGTCCTGACCATTGAACATCTTGATGGCTTTGCTGGCTTCGTCAGCAGTCTCCATCTCCACGAAGGCGAACCCACGCGGCCGGTTGGTCATGCGATCCAATGGGATGGTGACCGAGACGATGGCGCCGGCTTGCGTGAAGAGTTCGCGCAGCGCGGCCTCCGAGGTGTCGAAAGGCAAATTGCCGACATACAGTTTGGTGTTCATACGATCCTCCTGCGATCGTTGCGTGCTGCGGGTCTTCCCCACAGCGTGTCAAGAATCAACCCGTAGGAGATGGAAGGACTGTTTGGCTCAAATCGCGCGATCTGACAGGAAGGCGCCGCGGAGAAGGCCGAGGACGTGAGAACTGCGAGGATCGGCTGCTGACTGACCTAACGTGATCCGTAATCTCTACAGACGATTAAATTATAGTCTATCTTTGCCGCGTTGTCTAGGCTGAGGTGCTGCGTGGGTCTATTTCAGTTTGGGGGCGAAGAATAGGCGGCAGACCACATCGCGTCAAAGGCGTGACCCAGAACGGCGGCCCGAATCGGGAGCAGACGCTCGATGCCGGGACGGCTCCAGCGCATCCCGCTACCGGCGAAGCGGTGACGGAATTGCTTGCAGGCGCTCTCGACCACGCCGCTGCCGATCGGCCAGCCGTCTTCGTGCAGGCTCTGGTATTGCATGCGTCGCCGGTTGTCCCCGAAGTAGCCCGCTTCACGCCGTAGCATCTCGGCGTGCTGGGGATGGGTATGGGCGGCCTGACGGAGTCGAGCCGCAATCCGGTCGGCATGGCCCTGGAACAAGAGGGTTTCGTGGGCACGATACCAAGCCTGGGCCGCCGGGCTGCCTGCTGCGTGCAGGCCGTGAGCGACCTGCCACAGATGCTGGCTGGCGTGATACCAGTCCACGGCTTGTCGGCTGTCGTAGAACTGATCGCTGACCAGATTCCAAATCCACGCGGCGCCATCGCCCAAGGCGATGGTGTCACGTGCCTGCGTCCAGCCGCGACGTTGGGCGGCCGTCCACAACACCTGGCCGAACCGTTCCGGCCCGCCCAGATGGGCGACGTAGCTGGCGCGGACGGCGTGGGCCGTGTCAACCCATTCCTCGCTCTGGCGATCCCAGGTCGGCTGCAGGACGACATCAAACACGCACCCCACCTTGAGTTCCTTCCAGCCTTCGCCACGCACATGAACCGTTGCTCCGTCCAGGGCGACACCCATCTTGCCCGGCACGGTCGCCGCCTCGGCGGTGCGCCCGCCGCCGTCCGCCAGGGCGCGTTGCGTGGCTTCTACCCCCCGAAAGCGCTCTCCCCATACCGCCACCCGCCGCCACACACTGCTGTCGGACATGACCAGCCCGCCCACCTGTCCCAGGATGCGCTCCGCTTCCTCAAACGTCACCAGCCCGCTCAGCCACACCGCCTGCTTGGCCACCTGTTCGCTCCAGTGCTTGTCCCACACCGCCAGCTGCCGATCGAGGGGGGGAAAAGCCCGACGCGGCAGGCTTCACAGTAGTAGTATCCTCGCTGCACGGGCAGGCTGCCCACGCGGCTCTCGACCGTGTTCCGCTTGCGGCCTTTGGAGTGCATCTCCCGCCCGCACTGCGGACAGACCGGCCCCGGCACCGGGCGGCTCGCCTCTTGCGCCTCGATCACGGTGACCGCCATCGCCTCGCTCATCCGCTTGCGCAGCTTCAGGATCACCTCCTCGATCTGCGTCAGCGTCGGCTGGCCGGCCTGTTCATTCCAGTCCAGCAATTCATCGATCACGGCCTCAGCTTCTCGCATCAGCACCGCTTTCATCTCGCCTCGCCGTGGCGAAGACGCTGACTTGCGCTGTGTCGTCGCCCTGGTCTCTTTCATGGCATACCTCCCGGATATAACTGTCCTCGCATTATGCCCGCAGCGGCCTGCGGCTTGTCGTCCCTCGCTGAGATGCCGGTCTGTCAATCCACGACGACGTCCGTGATCTTCGGATGTTCACGCGGGCGAGGTCAATCTGCGCGCTTTTTGAGTGCGCTCCTGCCCCAAAACTGAAATGCACCCGTGCTGCGTGCAAGGGATTCATTCCGGCGCGACGACCGACGCCCACGAGTCTGTTGCTGCATCCATTCGCCGATGAGGGCAAGAGCGACCCTGCGCAGCCGTCCAAGTAACTTTGTGGTGATCCAGAGGTGTATGGCACAGGTTCGCAAACGTCCTCGCGCCGGAACGGTATGATTTGAGCCTATCTGTCCTGTGATGAGGTGAAAGCGCATGACCAAAGTTCTGCCTCGCCGCGAAGAAGTGCCGGTGGAACACACATGGGATCTGGAGAGTATGTATCCCACACCCGAAGCTTGGGAAGGGGCATATAGGCGGTTGGAGTCCGAGTTGCCGAACCTGGCGTCGTTCAAAGGGCGGCTGACCGAGTCGGCGCGCACGTTGCATGCGTATCTGAGCCTGGTGGACCGGCTCGCCCCGGAGATGTATAAGATCTACAACTACGCCGATCGCCGGTTCGACGTAGATACCACCAACCAGACGAACGCGGCGCGCGTGAGCCGGGCGCAAAGCCTGGCCGCGCGCTTCGGCGCAGCGACGGCCTTTGCCCAGCCGGAGATCCTCACCCTCGAACCGGATACGATCGGGCGTTTCATGGCTGCCGAGCCGGCGCTCAAGATCTACAAGCATTTCTTCGACAACTTGATGCGCATGAAGCCGCACGTGCGCTCGGCGGAGGTAGAGGAAGTGATGGCGCAGGCCGGCGAAGCGCTGGCGACGCCGGCCAACGTCTATACCGTGCTGGCCAACGCCGACCTGAAGTTCGCCGATGCGCGCACGAGCAAAAAGAAGCGCGTGCAGGTGGCCCAGGGCAACATTGATGAGCTGCTCAGCAGTCCCGATCGGACGTTGCGCAAGAGTGCATGGGAGAGCTACGCCGATGGCTTCCTGCGCATGAAGAACACCTTTGCCGAGGTGATGGCCGGCAAAGTGAAGGCGACGGTGCTGCGCGCGCGTGTGCATCGTTACCCGGATGCGCTCACGGCGGCGCTCGCGCCGAACAACATCCCCACTGACGTGTATCACAACGTCATTGACGCTTGCAATCGCCACATCGGCATCTGGCATCGCTACTGGGACATTCGCCGGCGCGCGCTCGGCCTGGACAAGATGGAGGTGTGCGATATCTTCGCGCCGCTGGCGAAGCCGCCGCGCGTCACCTACAAGCAGGCCGTCAAGTGGATCGTCGGCGGGTTGCGGCCGTTAGGGACGAAATACGTGAACGCGGTCAAGCAAGGTATCACCACCGATCGCTGGGTGGACATCTATCCCAACCAAGGCAAGCGCGACGGCGCCTATTCCGCCGGCACCTACGGCACTAAGCCGTTCATCTTCATGAGCTACAGCGAACAGGGCCTGGGCAGCCTGAGCACGCTGGCGCACGAGATCGGCCACTCGATGCACACGCTGCTGACCTGCCAGAACCAGCCGTTCGTCTACGCCGACTACTCGCTGTTTGCCGCCGAGGTGGCCTCCAACTTCAACCAGGCGCTGGTGCGGGCGCACTTGCTCCAACTCGGCCGCGGGCGCGACTTCGAGATCGCCGTCATTCAGGAAGCCATGGACAACTTCCATCGTTACCTGTTCCTGATGCCGATCAACGCGCAGTTCGAGCATTGGATGCACACCACGGTGGAGCAGGGCGGCGCGCTGACCGCCGACGCGATGAGTGCCAAGCTGGTCGAGCTTTTCAGGAACGGCTATGGCGATGCGGTGCATCTCGACGAACCGCGCGTGGGCGTGACGTGGATGCAGTTCTCTCACTTCTTCGCCGATTACTACGTGTGGCAATATGCCTCCGGCATCAGTGCGGCCAATGCGCTGGCCGATAGTGTGTTGAACAAGGAGCCGGGCGCGGTCAATCGCTACTTGGACTTCCTCAAGGCCGGCAGCTCGATGTATGCGCTCGATGCGCTCAAGATGGCCGGCGTGGACATGACCCGACCGGAGCCGATGGATCGCGCCTTTAAGGTCCTGGAAGGCTTCGTGGATCGCCTAGAGAAGTTGATCGAGCAACGCGCGTGACGTGCACCGCATCCGATGATCCCAATGAGTAATTTGCGCTTCACGGCGAAAGAATGCGTGGGGCGTGACTGAGTAGGAGCGACCGAATGAATCGTCAAGAAATACTGCTGCTGCAACAGATGCGCTCGGTGCCGAGCGTGACCATCACCATGCCGACGCATCGCACATCGCCCGACAACAAACAAGACCCGATTCGCTTGAAGAACTTGGTCGTCGAGGCGACCAACCGCCTCCTCAAAGACTTCTCGAAGCGCGAGGTCGAGGCCGTGCTCAAGCGCATGGATGATCTCGCGTCCGACGTGGATCATTCGCACAACCTGGATGGCTTGGCGATGTTCGTCAACCGCGACTTCGGCCGCGTGGTGAAGTTGCCTTTCACGCTCAAAGCGCGCGTCGAGGTCGGCGACGCCTTCGCCACACGCGACCTGGTATTCGCCATGAACCGCACGCCGCGCTACTGGGTGCTCTCGCTCAGCGAGAAGCCAACTCGGCTGTATGAGGCGACGCGCGACGACCTAATCGAGGTCACCACAGGCGCGTTCCCGATGGCGATGGATTTGCCCGGTGGCTCGCTGCGGCTGCCCGGCGGCGAGGGCGTCAACCCCAGCCAGCAGCGCGACCGGTTTCACGAACAGTTCTTCCGTGCGGTAGATCAAGAATACGACAAAGTGACCAAGGACGACCCGTTGCCTTTGGCGGTGGTGGGCGTGGATCGCTACCTGTCGTTCTTCCGGCAGGTCTCCACCAAGAACGACGTGATCGCGGAGATCAAGGGGAACTACGATCACCTGACGGCGCACGACCTGGGCAAGCTGGTGTGGCCGGCGGTCAAGGAAGCGCTGGCCGAGCGCCGCGCCAAGGTGTTCGACCAGCTAAACGATGCCATCGGCGCGCGCAAGTTCGCCAGCACGATCGGCGAGGCGTGGCGCTATGCCCACGAGGGCCGTGGCGCGCTCCTGCTGCTCGAAGAGGGCTACCACCAGCCGGCCCGGCTCAGCGACGACGGAATGAACATCCTGCTTTCGGATAACCCCGAGGACTTCGACGTGATGGACGACGCCGACGACGTGGTCGTCGAAGAAGTGCTGCAGAAGGGCGGGCGCGTGGTGTTCGTGCCGGACGGCTCGCTGGCCGAGCATGGCCGGGTGGCGCTGATCTTGCGGTATTGACTATTGATTGCGATTCCCATCATCGCGCCGTAAAGCAATCATAACTAAGCCAACAATCAGGGCAATAGAAGCGATCACGATAAATACGTAAAGTGAGTTGAAACCCGCAAAACTCATCTGCCCGCTCTCACGATGATTTCGGTTCACCGCTGACCGATTAGCTTGACGATATGCGACTGCAAGAGCGATCGCAATTCATCAATGTGATCATGCGTGATAAAGCTTGTGCCCGCCACGAAGCAATGGTCTGATAGAGGTTGGTAAAGATACGAAGGCCATCGCATCAAATTGACGTTGAGAGCAAAATCGGGAACAGTTGATTTGTGTGCCGATCGCATGCATTGTCGAATAAGCTCGTTTAGGCTTAGGCGTGCCAACTGTTCGTGCAACAGACTGATTAAACGTTGCTTCTCTCCACCGGTCATACTCCACCATTCTCTAAAGTCGGGCCAGAGCTGCTGGCAGCGACTGCGGAGCTCCGGCAACGGTGAAAGCTGTTCGAATTCCGGAGCGTCGTAGTACGCCAGAAACTGGCGAAGCTGTGCATTGCGCAATTCGTCTTGAGATCGAGTTTGGTCATCTGACTCATAGCGGCAGATCGAATCGAGTAATCTAGTCAGCCACACACGCCACTCAGCATCTGGTGAAGTGATCGTTGGCGCTGCCAAATCAAAACGATAGCCTTCGCGCTCACCCACATAAGCGCAGAATTGCAGGCTCTCCGGAAAGTTCCATTTGATACGCCAGGCCATTGTTGCACCTCACACGAACTCAAAACATTTCAGCTGGCTAGCATAAGCTATGCTAGCCGCGAACTACACTCGAACACTTGGACCTTGTGGTGGTCTCAGATTCTGTGATCAAATGTTGCCATACTCAACTAACGGCGTAAGTCCGTAGCACCTTGGTCCCCACCATAGCTGCGAGTATGCACCTGTGATCTGACCGCGAACTATTCCCGATCCGGTGAAGACTGGGACGTCATCCTGCCAGTAGCTTGTGAATGTAACCCCAGTCGACCGATTCACGACTCCTGATCCTCCTCTGGGACTACTGATGTTTTGCCAATCGCCGTTGTATCCTGCGGAGACAAACGGACCTTGCGAAGAGGTGATGATGGCTTGCCACTGCATGATGCCGTTGCCTGAACTGAAAAGGTTCAGAGATAGACTGCCACAGTTACCACTGACCGTAGCGTCCGTTGAGTGACTAGCCGTGCTGATTGCTTGACCGTTTGCGTAGCCACAGAGGCCATGCTCCTTGAGCATCTGTTCGGCCACGTTGGTTTGCGGAACTGTGCTGCAATCCAGTTGCATTGGAATTATCTGCTGCTCGATCAGCGTCGGTTCACGCGAATCGAATGCGGATTGTGCTTGTATGCTGCCGCTTGAGGTAGTCATGCTGATCATAAGCGCTAGAACCGCAGTCAGTATTACTTGCTCGCATCCTTTGTATCCGTCAAGGTTCTTGAACATATCTTACTCCCTCGAAGTGGGGCGGCGAACGTTCATCTCACCATAGTGTCCCCGTCGTTTGTGGTGATGAACTATTTGATTCACCGCCAAATCTTTCATCTGTTAACTCACGTTACGCAGTCGCGAACTGACTGCGCGACCATAAAATGGCGACATGGCACAAGACTTGCTCGATTTGTATAGCGATTATCTGTTGTGCACGTTTGGACAGGCCACGGCAACCGGGTTGGGTCAAGTGGTCGAAGGGAGCGTCAGCCATGACCAAATCACCCGCTGGCTGAGCGGCCAACAGCGCGGCGGGGCGGCGTTGTGGCAGGTGACGAAGCGATTTGTGCGGCAGATTCAAAGTGAGGATGGGGTGCTGATCGTGGACGACACGATCAGCGAGAAACCCTACAGCGACGAGAACGACATCGTGTGCTGGCACTATGATCACACCAGCGGCGAGGTGATCAAAGGCATCAACCTGATGACGGCGCTGTATCACGTGCCCAGTCGGGGGCTGTCGTTGCCAGTGGAGTTTCGCTTGATCGCCAAGACCGAGCAGTATGTGGACAAGAAGAGTGGCAAGACCAAGCGCCGAAGTCCGATCACCAAGAATGAGTATTACCGCATGATGCTGCAACAAGCGGTGATCAACCAGATTCCCTTCAAATACGTGCTCAACGATGTGTGGTTTGCCGCGGCCGACAACATGAATTTCGTCAAACACAAGCTGAAGAAGGAGTTTGTCATGCCGCTCAAGGCCAATCGCAAGGTGGCGCTCAGCGCGGACGACAAGCGGCACGGCATCTACGTGCGTGTGGATGAAGTCGTGATCGAACCAAACACGGTGCGGCCAGTGTATCTGGAAGATGTGAGCTTCCCGCTGCTTTTGGCCAAGCAAGTCTTTACAAACAAAGATGGCTCTACCGGCGTATTGTTTCTGGTCACCAGCGACACCACGCTCACCTACGATGGGATCACCTCGCTCTATCAAAAACGATGGACGATCGAACCCTTCCACAAGTCGCTCAAGCAGAATGCCGCGCTCGAACGCTCGCCTGCCCACACGGTCACGACGCAGACCAATCACATCTTTGCCAGTTTGTGTGCGTTCATCAAGCTCGAGATGCTCAAGCGTAAATCCAAGTCGAATCATTTTGCCTTGAAATCGCATTTGTATCTGCACGCCGTTCAATCAGCTTTTGACGCCCTGCGCCAGCTGCAGCCCGTCACACTGGCTGCGTAACGTGAGTTAGAAGCATTCGATCTGGATTGCGTCAACCGGCATGCTCGCTGTTGGCTCGTTTGCTGATTCGTGCATATAAACCTTGTCTTAGATTTTGGTGAAAATTTCGCCATAATCGCGTCGGCGTCGCGTAACAGTTGAGTAAGCAGAAGACTCGTCGTCCGTTTATCGTTCCAGAAGTGGTCAAAGACTGGACATCCGCTCTAACAACCAGAAGGATTCCGCGTACAGCGCTTGCCGTTGGTAAATATGTCAATCTCAGAGAAGTCTTGTGCACAGTAGCACTACGCTTGTCTTTGCATTTTGGGGCTCGACTCAGAAGCTTCCGAGGCGGATGTAGCGCAGATTTGTGGGAATCACCGCTGACGACACGGACGGGTCACGGCATCGAGTCGCGCTGGGATGAATCCCAGCGCTGAGCATATGGGCAAGCCGCACGCATCCCCCGTCGGCTCAGCCCAGGCGTTGACGCCTGGGCGGGTCTCATCGAAAGTCAAGACACACCGACAACCGGTGAACAAATGTGCGGCCCAGCATGGCATTCATGCCGTCTACTTTGCCTCCTCCCGCGCAAAAAAGTCACCTTTTCTGCGCTATGCTCTTCCAAGGCCATGCGGACCTTGACAATTCCCCTTCATCTTCACTTAGCCGTCACTTGATCGGCCTTTAACCTCGCCAGGCTACTTTCGTCCCTGTGCAAGCAAGCGACATCGCCCGCGTCGCGCGCAGGGATTGGCGCGAGTGGCTGATCTTCATCGTGTTCGTCGGCCCGAACCTGCTGCTGTTCGGCATCTTCACCTACTATCCACTCGCTCAAAACGGCGTCCTTGCCTTCAGCAACTATAACCTGATCGCGCGCAGCGGCGAGTTCATTGGGCTGCGCAATTTCGAGACCGTCTTCGGCAGCACGCAGTTCGGCAAGATCCTCACCAACACGTTCGTCTTCACGGTGGTCTCGGTGGCGCTGCTGCTCGCCCTAGGGCTGATGATCGCGCTGCTGCTCAACCAAAAGTTGCGCGGCCGCAACGCCGCCCGCAGCATCTTGTTCTCGCCGACCATCTTGGCCGGCGCAGCCATCGCCATCGTGTGGATCTACATCTTCGACCCGCGCTTCGGCTTCATCTACGCCGTGCTGCGCCCGTTCGGCATCCCCGGCCCGAAGTGGCTGACCGATCCGAACTGGGCGATGCCGGCCATCATCATCGTCTACGTCTGGAAGAACCTGGGCTACGCGACGGTGATCTTCATTGCCGGCTTGCAAGCCATCCCGCGCGAGCTATACGAGGCGGCCCGCGTGGATGGCGCCGGCGCCCTCGATCGCTTTTGGCACGTCACGCTGCCCGGCCTCTCGCCGGTAATGTTCTTTCTGACGGTCACGACCATCCTCACCTCCTTCCAGGCCTTCGACATCATCAACATCATGACCAAGGGCGGGCCGGTGAACGCGACCAATACCTTGATCTTTCACCTCTACGAGCTGTTCTTCGTGCAGTCGTCGGCCGGACGGGCGGCCGTCGTGGCGCTGCTGCTGTTCCTGTTGATGATGATCGTGACCTTGCTGCAGGTGCGCTATTTGGAGCGACGGGTGAGCTATGCGTGACATCGCCCTTGCTACGTCCAGCGACCGCCAACTGGCCACGAACCACCGCGCTGCGCAGGCCACTCAGCGCATCTTGGGATATGTGGCCATGGTCGCCGTGGTGCTGATCATCGGCATTCCGGTGGCCTGGGTGCTGTCCGGCGCGCTGAAGACCAATCGGGAGATCTTCACCACCACGCCGCAACTTCTGCCGGCCAACCCGACGTTCGATAACTTCGGCAAAGCGTGGCGCGCCGCGCCCTTCGACCGTTTCTACTTCAACAGCTTCATCACCACGCTGCTGGGCGCCGGCGCCGAGGTGATCATGGCGGTGACCACGGCTTACGCGCTCGTGTTCGTGCGCTTCCCCAAGCGCGATTGGATCTTCATCTTGCTGCTGTTGGCGCTGATGGTGCCGGAGGAAGTGGTGCTCGTGCCGAATTACCTCACCATCGCCGGCTGGCGCATGGTGAACACCTATCCCGGCATCGTGCTGCCCGGCGCTTCGATTGCCTTCGGCACCTTCCTGCTGCGGCAGTACTTTCGCACGATTCCGCTCGACCTGATTGACGCGGCCAGGGTGGACGGCGCGGGTCACGTGCGCACGCTGCTGAACGTGGTGGTGCCGGTGGCTGCGCCGGCGGTGGCCACTACCGCCTTGTTGTCCATTACGGCCAAGTGGAACGAATACCTCTGGCCGTTGCTGATCACCACGACCGAGGACATGCGCACGCTGCCGGTGGGCATCTCGCGCTTGCTCGACCAGGAGGGCAACACCGAATGGGGCGTGGTGATGGCGGCGACGTTGTTCGTCATCGTGCCGGTGATGCTGGTCTTCCTCTACGCCCAGCGCTTCGTGGTGGACGGCATCGCCGCCGGCGCAGTGAAAGGGTAGAGCCGCGACGCCGGCGCAAGCCGAGCGCGCAGGCTGATCGTGATGACGCAAAGTGGTTGACGAAGTAAGGAGAAAGATAGATATGAACGGGAAAGTAAACAAACTCTCGCGACGCACCCTGCTCAAGGGCCTCGGCTTTGGCGCCGGCGCGGTTGCGCTGGCAGCATGCGCTATGCCGGCGACGCCTGCTGCGCCTGCTGCGCCGGCCGCTCCGGCTGCGACCGTGGCGCCGGAGGCCACCGCTGCGCCGGCTGCTGAGGCGACGGCTGCGCCGACTACGGCGCCCGCTTCCGCCGGTGCAGTCGAGATCGTCCACTGGGGCTTCAGCGGCGGCTTGGGCAAGACCGAGGAGCAGCTGGCTCAAATGTGGAACGAGATGCAGTCCGAAGTGAAGGTGACCTTGCAGGTGCAGGGCAACTACGAGGAGACCGCACAGAAGTTGACCGCGGCACTGGCCGCTCAGCAAGGGCCGGACATGGTGCTGCTCTCCGACGTGTGGTGGTTCAAGTTCTTCCGCGCCAGGGCGCTGATGCCGCTGAACGACCTGATCAAAGAGCAGAATATGGACACGGCCGACTTCGTCGAGTCGCTGTGGAACGAGGGCGTGCGCAAGGACGTGCAGTACTGGATCCCCTTCGCGCGCAGCACGCCGCTGTTCTACTACAACGCCGACATGCTGGAGGCAGCCGGCCTGCCCGCGCGCGGCCCGGAGACCTGGGATGAGATGCGGGAGTGGGCGCCCAAGCTGGTCAAGAAGGAAGGCGACACGATGAAGGTCGCCGCCTTCGCGCACCCCGGCGCAGCGTCGTATGTGGCCTGGCTGTTCCAGTGCGTCATCCGCCAGTTCGGCGGCCGCTACAGCGACCCGGACTTCAACATCCTACTCACCGAGCCGGACAGCATCCGCGCCGGCCAGTTCTATCAGGACACGGTCAACAAAGAGGGCTGGGCGATCGCCTCGCAGGACGTGACGAAAGACTTCGTCACCGGCATGGCGGCCACCGCCATGCTCTCCACCGGCGCGCTGGCTGGCGTGCTGCGCGACGCGCAGTTCAAGGTCGGCACGGCTTTCCTGCCCAAGGAGAAGTTCTTCAACTGCTGCACCGGCGGCGCGGGCTTGGCCATCCTGACCACCACGCCGATGGAGAAGGCGCGTGCGGCGATCAAGTACATTGACTATGCCACCGGCAATGATGGCGGCGCGTTCTGGGCACAGAACACCGGTTACATGCCCGTGCGCAAGAGCACGGCCGCGAGCGAGAGCTACAAGCAGTTCTTCGAGAAGGTGCCGCAGGCCAAGACGGCCGTCGAGCAATTGCCGCTGACCGAGGCGCAGGACGCCGCGCGCGTGTTCATCCCCGGCGGCGACCAGATCATCGGCAAGGGCCTGGAGCGCATCCTGATCGGCAACGAACCGGTCGAGGCGGTCTTCACCGAGGTCAAAGCTATCCTGGAGAAGGAGGCCGAGCCGGTGAAGCAGGACATCGCCGCGATGGGTTGATCCGCGCGTCCGATACCTGCGATGCGAACGGCGGGGTGAGTGTGATGCTCGCCTCGCTTTTGATTTTTTCGGGGCGTCAATCTTCGTCGAGCGGACTGCGGACGGCGCGCGCGCCCTTCTGCATCACATGGGTGTAGATCATCGTCGTCTTTACGTCGCGGTGGCCGAGCAGCTCCTGCACTGTGCGGATGTCATAGCCGTTTTCGAGCAGGTGGGTGGCGAAGCTGTGGCGCAAGGTGTGGACGCTGGCGTGCTTCTGGATGCCGGCCTTGCGCATCGCCTCGTGCATGGCGCGCTGCACGCTGGTTTCGTGGATGTGATGACGCATTTGCCGGCCGGTCTGCGGATCGGTGGTGCGGCCGGCAGCGGGGAAGACGTATTGCCAGCCCGGCGACTTCGGCGCGTTGGGGTACTTGCGGGCGAGCGCATCGGGCAAAGTGACTGCGCCGAAGCCGGCCTGCAAGTCTGTTTCATGAAGCCGTTGCGCGATGGCGATTTGCGCGCGCAGTGGCGCTTCCAGCCTGGCCGGCAGCGGCACGACGCGGTCCTTATCCCCCTTGCCGTCGAAGACGGTGATCTGCCGGTAGCCGAAGTCCACGTCCTTGATGCGCAGACTGAGGCCTTCGCTCAGGCGCATGCCGGTGCCGTAGAGCAGGCTGAGGATGAGGTGATAGACGCCTTCGGTGTGGGCGAGGATGGCCTTGACCTCGTCACGGGTGAAGACAACGGGCACGCGGCGCGGGCGTTGTGCCCAAGGGAGGTCGTCCATACGCTCGATCGGGATGTGCAGCACGTGGCGGTAGAGGAAGAGCACGGCGCTGAGGGCGACGTTCTGGGTGTTGGCCGAGACGTGCCGGTCGGTGGCGAGGTGGGCGAGGTAGGCGCGGATGGACGCGGGGCCGTGGTGTCGCGGGTCATCCATGTTGAGGAAGCGGCAATAGTCGAGCACGTAGAACACATAAGACTCTTCGGTGCGCCGGCTCATGTGTCGGATGCGCAGAGCCTCGCGCAGCTTGCGGAAGGTAGGTGAGCTATCGAGGTTGTAGCGCTTAGCCGATTGAGTGGTTGACGTCGCGGGCGCATTAGGTTGAGCGGACATGTGCGAAGTATAAGCTGCTTTAACTAAATTGCTTAGCCCGCGTCCTGCTCATATAATGTAGGTGAATATCTTGTTAGCCGCCTTCACTAAAGAAGGGCACAACTATCTAAAGAACAATAGTAGAGGAGGAACCCCCAATGGCAAAGAAACAGGCAAAGGTTGCAGTAGTTGAAAGTCTATTGGTAGAAAAGTCACTTCAACAAATTGCCCATTGCCTTGCTTATCTTGTACTTCAGACAGATGAGTTGAAAGGCAAGTCGAACAACGATCTCATACCCCTATTGGCGAGTTTTGGCTTTGACAGAAGTTCTATTGCCTCAATTCTACAAACCACACCGCTAACGGTTTCTGTCCGCCTGTCGCAACTGAAAGCCAAGTCTGATCGCAAAAGCACATCCAAAGCGAAGTCCGAGAACCAAGCCGATACTAGCAAGTAATCTATATGGAGGCCTCTCATGAGCGACGAAACCAATCTTGAAGAAATCAACCGCAAGCTTGATACTCTGATTAGGCTTGTAGCCTATCAGACCGTCCAGAAAATGACTCTCTCTGAAGGTGCACCTCTTCTACGTAGATTCGGCTTCACAGCGTCAGAAATTGCGGCTATCTATGATAGCACTGCAAATGCTGTGAACGTACGTTTAGCCGAAGCAAAGAAGAAAAAGAAGTCAAAAGGTGTGTAGACGTGATTGACCGCAAAGTGAGGCGTGAACTTCTTAGGAAGCTGAAGGTTTCACGTCAAGCAATATTTCAACGGGCCAAGCGCCTGAAGGAAAAATATGGCCCAATGACTACTGATGAAGCGGTCTACATTATTGCACACATCGAAGGAATAGACCTTGCGAAATATTTGCCGCTTGAGACCCTAGACCGTATTCGCTCTCTAGTTCCCAGAGATATAAAACCCCAGTCATCTATGCCTGAGGGCGCGCCACAAAAAGCCATCTCAACAAAGAAACGAAAAGGTGCTGTTTCCTACCCTTTGGTAAAAGCAACCTTCATTCAACAAGCGGTTGCCCTCGGAGAGGAAGCGTATCCGCAAATTGTTGTGCTTGAGAACTCGATACGCGCTCTAATTGAGCAAAGACTTTCGGCGATAAGTGCAAATTGGTGGACTGATTTAGTCCCTGCCAGTGTACGGACAAGTGTTCAGCGGACTATAGACAAAGAGAAAAGGTATCCCTATCGCGAAAAGCGGGGGCAAAATCCTCTTGTGTATTGCAATTTCGCAGACCTTAAGGAAATAGTAACGGCCAATCATTCTGAGTTTCGTGATGTAATACCTGACCTGGAGTGGTTTAAGACCAAAATGGATGAAGTCTATATGGCTCGCAACAATTTGGCGCATAGTGTTTTGCTTACGAAAGACGACATGACGCGCATCGCTTTGTTTTACAGGGATTGGGCAAGACTACTCGAAGCCGCTAATATCAAGTAAAACCATTCAGGCACAGCGGCTAACATGCGCTTGCAGCCGACCGCTTCGCTCGCTGCGCTCGCTTCGCGGCAGCTGAAGCGCAGGCCGTTGGGCGGCATATTCACCACATTGGAGTCTTGCTGAAAGAATTCGGGAAATGACGGTGAATCAGAAACTCCTGATACGTTACCCTGGCGGAAAGCGCCGCTTGCTCGTTTTTTTACAGGATTTTCTTCCTAACCTCAGTGATATTGAAGGGAGATACATAGAGCCATTTGTTGGAAGTGCGGCTGTCTTCTTCTATCTGCAACCTAAACGGGCAATCCTTTCAGATGTAAATCCAGAGTTAATTGACCTGTATCGAGCTATAAAGTATGCTCCGAGAAAAGTTTGGGCTACTTATTGTAGCTTTGGGAGTACAAAATCGGATTATCATCATATCCGAGATGAATATGAGCCCAAGACACTTATTCAGCGAGCTGCTAGAACACTCTACCTCAATCGTACATGCTTCAAAGGAATGTGGCGGCATAATCGGGATGGGTGTTTCAATGTCGGATACGGTGGACAGGAGCGCCGATGGGTGATTACTGAAGAAGATCTTGTATTTTGTGCTACTGTATTACGCGGAGTATCTCTGAAATGTGCAGACTTTCAGCCCATTATTGATCAAACGCAAAAAGGCGATTTCATTTTCCTTGATCCTCCTTATCGCCCTGGCCACAAAGAATGCTCAAATAGCCATTACGTTTGGCATCAATTCAGATATAATGATTACGAAAGACTAGCAGATTCCGTTCAATACGCAAAATCACGTGGTGTGAGATGGGCAATGACTATTTCGTCTCATGAAGACATATTGCGACTACTTAAAGGAAACCACGTGCTAAGAATTCCTCGTGGAACAGGCAAGATGCCTGGCATTCTTACGTCCGATTCTGGAGAAGTGCTTGTCACATCCTACCCAGTCGAAGGTGGAATGAGACTATGAAAGACTTTTTCAACAGCGCGGCTCAACAGCATCATCCTTTACGAGTTCTCAAAGACTTTCTTGACAGAGAACAGGCTAATGAGGTTGCCAAGAAATACGATGAGATGCGATTTGTGGGCTATGTCCTTGATATAAACTATAACACTGTCACGATAATTACGTCCGACCCTTATAAAGTTGCAGTTGGCGGTATACCGCGCAATTCGTTGCTAATAATGACACCCGCAAAACAAGAGAGAATAGCCACTCCCCACTTCACGCTCCTGCGTGTTCTGGATGCGGCTCCTACGCCATTGAGTAAAGAGACACAGCAGACATATTTTGAGTTACAAAAAAAGTCAATGCCAGAACTCGACATTTTCACACAGTCCGAACTACAGTGGGGAGCATTAAATACGGAAGTGCTCGGAATGTTCTATCCCCACCCAGAGAAACAAGATGCAGTAGAGTTTTCAGGAGACATGAACAATTTCGTCAGCGCTCACAAATATCGCGTCTATGCGCCTGACGCTGCTATTTTGGATCTGGTCATAAATTCACTTGTCTCGCAAGACAAGAGATTCAAGATAGGCACTTTGCGACTGACAGAATGTCGACTGCCTTTGCCAGACAAACCAATCCTACAAGTTCCAGTTTATGTGTCCCCAAGAGATTTTCTTGCGTCTCGAACGGCGATGTTTGGGAAAACTCGTCTTGGTAAATCCAACGTCGTGAAACTTATTGCCCAGAGTATTCTTGATGCTACTGCGCAACACAGCAACGTAGGGCAACTAATTTTTGACATTAATGGCGAATATGCAAACGATAACCCGCAGGACGGCAGCAAATCTCTGAGAAGTGCCAATCCTGACCGTTGTGTTGTTTATGCGCTGACCCCTAAAGCCGCTACTCCGTCCAAGCCTTTGAAACTGAATTTTTACGAACAACCTGATACGGCACAGAATATCTTGGCAAGCCTAATTAATCAAGATAACCGTGCCACATCGGATTATATTCGCCGCTTTATGAGTGTTGAGCTCTTGCCCTTGGAAGAAATCAAAAAAATGAATGCAGGTAGCGAGAAAACGCGAACATATCGCAAAGTACAAGTGTTTTGGGCGATACTTCAAAAGGCTGGCTTCCAGGCGGATGAAAAACGGCTAATAGCTATTGCGCCATCAGGACAACCCCCAAGCGGGTTTAATCCTGGTTTCAGCCAACAGCTGCGAAGTGCAGCATACTCAGCCGCTGGGATTCAGACTGTGCCACAGCCACCTCGCTCATTAGACGAGCTTATGCGTGAGATGGAGATTATGGCTAGGTTTCGACGAGACCATCCAAGCAATCCAAACTTGACTACTCAGAGTGGCAATGCGCTTTTTGATCCAGATGATATTGCGCTACTGGAGTTTCTTGAGCCGTCTCCTGGCCGAAGCGGACCAGCCATAATTCAACCATACCGCATTTACCATCACCCTCAAGCAAGTGATTTCGTCAAAGACATTCTAAAGCTTCTGGATGATGGCAGGACTGTCATACTCGACCTGGGTAATGCCCATCCTGTGCTTTTGGAGTACTTCTCAGATTTGTTATCCAAAGCCGTTTTCAGTCACCAAGTTGATAAGTTTAGCAACGACAAGTTGGGAGATAAATACATTCAACTATACTTTGAAGAAGCCCATAACCTCTTTCCGCGCCAGAAAGAGCCAAAGGACATTTATAGCCGCTTCGCGAAGGAAGGAGCAAAGTACCACATAGGTATCGTTTATTCAACACAGTCCCCCTCCACGATAAGTGGCGATCTTTTAGCTCAGACTGAGAATTTCTTTGTTGCTCATATGTCGTCGCAAGACGAAGTGAATGTATTGGCAAAAATGAACGTGGCTTATGAAAGCATGAAGGATGACATATTGCGTGCAAAAACACCAGGATACATTCGAATGCTCACCCGTTCACACAGATTTGTTGTGCCGATACAAGCGCTGAAATTTGAGCCCAATACCAGCCAACCTTCACTATTGTGAGTCAATACTATGCCATATCAAGCAGGAAGGAATCTACCAGGCGAGCACGCCAGCAAACTTGGGCATTTAGAAGTGCTCAAGAGTCCTCTGGTCCAACAAATTGTTGAGAATTTTGAACAACCTGAAGCAGTAGAGACCTCGGCTAATATCAAATGGGAACCCTTTCCCTCTCTTGGCGAACCCCTTGATTTAGTCTTTGCTGTTGACGGTTCGTGGCAGCCTGTGACAGATGAACGTCCACCATACAAAAGTATCGCGTTTATCAAGACAGCCTTGATGAAGGTAGACCAAATTGCCTTAGGACGAATTGATAAAGATGAGCCACATCCTTTGGCGTTACGAGACTTGATGGCTGAAGCCGCCTTATATCATGCAACCGCTTTTCCGTTAAGACACGTCTATTCTAAAGGACTCAGTGTTTACGATGCAATTCGCCAGATTATTTTCGAGTCGCTTAAGGATGCATCTCTCAACGGCGAAGTGATGGAAACGTTCAAATGGCTGGCTTACGAAAAGTGGTCTAGCACACCCCGTTCCTCATTGCCCCCTTTCCAATGTCCACACAGTGAAATTGATGGTGTGGCACATGATGCAACCCTGAGTTTTGACACTGAAGAAGGAGAGTGTGCGACTTGCGGTAAGAAGATTTTCATCACTGACATGCTCGGTTTTCATTTGGAAATGAGCGAAAATGCCGCATCAGAGAGTGTTGCTACAGCTTACATGAATATTCACGAGACTTTACTGTTGTTCACAGGTGTTCGCTATTTCTGGGAATCTAGTCGCGAGACACTTAAACGCTGTTTGTTTCTGAAAGATGGTCCTTTACAAATTCGTGCGCAATACTCAAAACTGGTTAACCCTATCAGAAACTTTTTGTCGCATGCGTATTCAGAAGGATATCCAATCAGTATAGTAGGCCAAGAAAAAACAGGAATCTTTGCTGACCACTTGAATTTACTGTTAGGTAAAAATACGCCATCCAATCACTTTTTTATTCCTAACCATGTTTATATATGCGAGCAGATTCAAAGCCGCCCTTCTAGTGGTGCTCCCTACGGAAGAGATACAAACTATGGAGCAAAAGTCTTTACAGTGGTGAACGAACGCTGTCGCTTAGTATTGAACATACCTATTTCTGTTAGGATGAGCGAGTTCATTTACCGCCCTGATTCGTCTAAGCTTATTAATCTCGACAGAATACTAGCCACACTTCCAGGAATGATAAGCAGCAGGCACGAAAATGCGTTGATTCCGATAGAGATGGCAAACTCAATAGCGTCTTTATCAACATATCCTTCGGCTCAAGTCTTGAAGCTCTTTGCTGAAGCTACCATCAAGCACCGATAGCCGCCCAACAAGCGTTTCCAGCCGACCCGCTCCGCTGCGCTTCGCTCCGCTACGCGGGCGGCTGAAACGCAGGCCGTTAGGCCGCCATACTTGGCGGTGCAATCTAACGGAGGTGCAAAATGCTACGTTCACTTCGTGCAAATGCCAGGCTGTTGGCAACACTGCTCTTGGGAGCACTGGTAATCGCTCTGGTAGTAGTCTTCGATGGCTTGGGTCGGAGCTCAGGCGGGCTGATAGTTCAAGCATTCCAGTCACCCATCCAAACCCCAACGCTACCTCCCTACCCACCGCCACCCACTCCGCAGCCTTCCCCTACTCCCCCTGCCGCTTGTCCGCCACAGACCCGCTGGCGTGCGTTTGAGGCGGATGTCGAGGTGGAGGGACTGCCGGGTGCGGAACGGGCGATGCTGCGCATGCAGCCGGTACGAGAAGAGATTGCTGCGTGCTTAACGGCGCGCGGAATAGCATTGCCGGAGATAGCCTTTGGCAACGGGCGCCACCGCTTCCAGTTGCAAGAGATCCCCGATGGGGCCTATTACAAACTGGAAGTCCAGGCACCGCCAAGCTTCTTCCGCGATCCAGCGGGCTATCTGTTTCAGGTGCAAGATGGGCAGATCGTCCGTCGTCCTGGTTTTGTCTTTCGGTTTCGGCTGGTGTCGCCGGCAGAGCAAGACTTGCCACCATGTCGGGAGTTTGAAAAGAGGTTCACACTCCCGCCTTCAGAGCCAGTGTCTAACGTCGCCGACATCCCCGCAGATACGCAGAAGGACGCTTGTCGAGCAGAGGGCACAGTGGATATATCGGCCCCACCCAAGCTACCGGAAAGAGCAGGTGAAATGGGCACATTGAGCGTAGGATACCATTACGTGGGGCCTATGACGTTTCAAGATAACCGGGGCGTGTGGGGACGTAATACGGTGGTGGACCCGAATATACCACATCCTGGACCTGCCGGATATCGGTTTGTAGCTGAACGCGTATATGCCAGTGATGTGAGTGGGAATCGCTGGATGGAGGCGGGTTGGGCCGAAGTTTCCTGGCGGGATGACCGGCAGTACATCTACCTGATGTGGCAATCTGACAGTGTCAATTACAGTTGGATCTTTTTTGACGAGTATGCCCTGGCTCCTGGAACAACGGTGGAAACCGATGTGCAGTATGATTCCAATCTTGGCATGTGGAAGGCGCGCTATTATTTGGGAGGTGGATACTGGAGGGTGTTGACAACGGCAGACCTGGGGTTTAACATCGCGGATCGCGGCTACAACCGTGGTGAGGTCTATACTGCCGATGGAGTTCACCCAATTCTGCCTCTGTCGGGATTTGATAAGGGATATCTGCTCATTGATGGCGTGTGGCGACTGTGGGATAACCGGTATCTAACAGACATCGCCAGAGATGCCCCTTATCAGGTGGATATGATCGAGGAATATCACCGATTCAACATCCATTCGCCTATTGTTTTCATCCCACTCGCCTTGAAAGATGCCTAGTAAAATGGTTTAGGAGGTTTTGGTATGCGCACTTGTGCGATCGTGATAATGATTCTACTGCCCTGGATGGTAACAGGCTGCACTACGGTGCCTCCCTCACTTTCACCAGAGCCAACTGTGACAGCTATAATCCCTCCCAAGCAGCCGGAACCGTCGCGCCCGCGAGTCGGGGGTGAGGTTTCAGGTGTTCCTGATGGTACGCTGGTGACCATTCATATACGGACACTGGAAGGCTGGGAAACACGTACGGTCAAAGGGCCATTTCCTGGCCGCTGGGAATCCATAGTGACGATAGCTAGTGGTACTGACTATGTGATAACTGCCGAAGCAGAGGGCTACGTAAGCCAGCCGGTTAGCTACACCATCCACATCAGTGACGACACCGCTTACGTGGTGCGTGATGGTCAGGTGACAGACGAGGAAGCCATTCACCTAGATTTCCATTTCTTGCCGAAGGATTCGCCTTGATCCGATATGAAGTAGCGTAAGTTCAGACAAAGGCGGCCTAACATCCGCTGCAGCCGACCCGCCTCCGCTGGCGCTCCGGCGGGCGGCTGAGCTTTTTCGTTGGCCAGCGCAAGGGACTCGACGTGGGACGAGAACTCAGAGAGGTGAACAAAAATGCTCCAAGTCAATTTAGAAGAAGCGAAGGGTCGTTTGCTCGAATTGATTAACGCCGTACTGAAAGGGGAAACGGTGCTGATCATCAAAGATCTTCAGGAAGCCGTGCAACTAGTGCCTGCGGTCTCTGTCGCACGCCGCCAATTCGGGAGTGCGAAAGGATTGATTGTCATGGCGGACAATTTTGATGCCCCCCTTCCCGACTTTAACGCGTATATGCCATGAAATTACTCCTCGATACGCACGCTTTCCTGTGGTTTATCGGTGGGGATGAGCGCCTCAGCCCGAGTGCACGGGCATTGATTGAAGACATGAACAATGATGTTTATCTCAGTATTGCCAGTCTGTGGGAGATGGCGATCAAGATCAGTCTTGGCCGATTGCAATTGGCACAACCTTTTGAGACGTTCATCCCGCACCAAATGAGTCTAAATCGAATCGGGCTACTCGGTATCACGATTAGCCATACGGCGAAGGTGGCTAACTTACCCTTCCATCATCGAGATCCTTTCGACCGTCTCCTGGTGGCACAGGCTCAAATCGAACAGATGCCCCTTGTAAGCAGTGATGTGGCATTTGATGCCTATGACATCACACGGTTGTGGTGAAACAAAGAAGCGCTGGCTAACACGCGCTTCCACCTGACGCCGCTCCGCTGCGCTTCGCGGCGCAGGTGAAGCGCAGGCCGTTAGCCGCCTGACGGCAGGATGTTGTCATGAAGGTTTGCCTTATCCCGCTAAAAATCGAAGTACGAAATCTTGCCAAAAATTTGCGGCGTTTTCAAGAAAGGCTGGCGGAAGTAGCCCCCCATCAGCCTGATTTGATCTGTTTGCCAGAGTGTGCGTTTACAGGATATTTGTACGAACCCGAAGATTTTGAGAAGTTTGCCGAGCCAATTCCTGGTGAAACAACCAATGTTGTCTCCAAATTCGCCAAAGAATATGAGTGCCATATTTGCTTTGGAATGCTGGAAAAGGCACAGGAAGGCGTTTACAGTTCTGCCGTTCTCATTGATAAGGCAGGGCAACTCATCCATGTTCATCGAAAAATTAGCGAACAGCCTCCATTCGCAACAGGCAATGAAGTCAAACCAATAAACACCGAGTTTGGCAAAATTTCTGTGCTTTTATGCGGCGATTTATTTGATGATAGTGTAAAAGCCAACGTAAGCCGAGATACCGATATTTTGATATTACCGCTGGCACGTAGTTTTGATGGGAAATCGCCTGATTTAGAAAGATGGTTGAAAGAAGAACGGCAAGCCTACGCAGATGAAGTCAAGAAGGTTGGCGTAACTGGCTTGATTGTGAATTCGTTGGAAGATTCGGCACTCGCAGAAGCGTCATTTGGTGGAGCGATGATAGTCAGTCCAAATGGCGAAATTTTAGCAGAGTCGGAGCATGGAACGGATAAGGCTCTACTTTTCGAGATGGGTTCGGTTATGGCAAAAGGCGGCTAACACCGCTTGCACCTGACTGGCGGGATTCTGCGGCGTTTTTGGGCTTTTTCCTACGCCCCAGCGGAATCCTGCTCCCAAGCCGAGTCCACGCCCGCCCGCCAGCAGGTAAAGCAAGCCGTTGGGCGGCAACAGCCCAAGAAAGGTATACGTGCGAATGAACATCCGTCTCAGCATCTATGATTTCTTTGCTTACACAATTCCAGGCAGTTTGTACCTGCTGGTAGTTGCGTATATTTGTTCTTTGTTTGGTATCCTTCACATTGATATATCCACCTTCAATCCGTCACTTTTTCAAACTTTGATTATCTTTGGCGTCGCCTACGCCTTGGGAATGATTTTTGAACCTGTCGCCAAAGTTTGGTACAAACTCTTCAAACCTAAAAATTTACCCGAAAAAGCCCTTCAGGAATTTCTGCGAGAAAAGCCGCATATAGCAGTTAACTTTCGGGCTACCGATTGGCCTATCCTGTTGGCATACATACGTCGAGAGAATATGGAACTTGCAGAGTATATTGAGAGAGATAACGCTTACAACCTGATGTTGAGAAGCCTAAGTCTCGGTTTGTTACTGTTAGGAATAACTCAAATCGTTCAATTTGCCATCACTTTATCGGTTGTGCATATTGTCTTCGGTATCGCCCTACTGTTGGCTTCTGCTCTTTCCTTGAAATTCAGCCTGACGTTTGCGGTCTGGTTTTACTTGCTCATTTATGAAACTACCACTGCCCGCTCTTTACCTGGTCTTGATAAAGCAACTCTAAAGGAGACCAAATCTACAACAAATGAGAATCCAGTAAAACAATAATGCCGCCCAACCCGCCGCTGCAGCCGACACGCTCCGCTCGCTTCGCTCGCTCCGCGTGCGGCTGAGTGGCAAGCTGTTGGGCGCTAACATTGGCCATGTTAGGAGTAAAAAGAGATGAAAGAGAGGACAGTAGGAGAACCTCCGAGATGGTTGAAGGTTGTCTCTATTATCACAGCGATTGTGATATTTGTCATTGTATCGCTAGGAGCCCTTCTGTTTTCTTTTGTTGATTTTGTTACAGGAAACATCATTGGTGCCCTGGTGCCATTAGGGATCGTTGGTTACGTCATCTTTGTGATTATCCGACGGGGATTGGAGATGCGCCGGCTTGCCACCGAAGGCGTGGAGACGACCGGGACAGTAACCCAGAAGGTGTTTTTTAGTCGGGGTCGGTGTCAGATCAAGTATACGTATCACGACTCTTTCGGCAGGGATTACCATCGCGCCTCGTTGGTCTCGCGAGAGATCTACGATGGCCTGGAGGTTGGCAGTCCTGTGAAGGTCGTGTACCTTCCGAGTCGGCCTTCTGTGAGCGGGTTGCTGTCGGATGTAGAGCATGTGCGCCGTGGTCTTGGGAGCAAGAGCTGACCGTGGTATGTGCGGATACCTGCATCAAGTGAAGGCGTCTAACCGCCTATCCCACCTGGTCTTGGGCGCTCAGTTCACACGGATCAAACGTGAGTGAAGCCACGAAGTGGGAATTGGGTGATAAGATCTCGATCTTCGAGACGGCGCCTATCGAAACATTGGCGTGGACCGGCTTTCAGGCGGCCACTCAACGTTAACGTTAGGCGCACTGTACTATCCTAGCCCAGAAAGGTGGAGATATGACTGATGAAGTTCAAATAGGGTCTCTCCGCATTTTCACGAAGCGAGCCGGAACAGTCTCTGAAATCGTGGGTCTTCTTCAAGACATTGAAACTGCTTACAACAAAATATTTTTGTTCTTCTCATTTGTCGATGCCCTAAATCCTTTGCAGCAAATTAGGGAGTATCTTAATGACCGACATAAACGTAGACAAGACCGGGAATATCGAGAACAAGCGGAACGTGAGAGGCTATTGTTGAAGAACGAGTTAATCCGCAGACAAATTTGGGAAAAAGAGAATCCGGTCTTTCGAGAACGCATTAATACCCTTAGAGAAATAGGCTTTTCTGATGATGAGATACGACGCCTGATTTGGGTTTACGTCAGTCAACCATTAATCACATTGGGCAAGCATCAGGACGTAGGACTAATAGCAAGTGCTGATTCTTAATAGTAGTGCGCCTAACACGCGCATCCACCTGACGGCTTCGCCTCGCTACGCTCGGCTCGCCGCAGGTGATGTGCGCGCCGTTGGGCGGCTAAGATTCAAGCAGATTGATCTTTAATGATTACTCCGCTGGAGGTGAAAAATGAAGTGCTCAAGAATTGCAATGAATGTACTGGGGCTAATGATGTTGCTGTTTATCATCACGGCCTGCAAACCCCAGATTGAAAAGTTGTCGTTTGAAACTATCGCACAAAGAGACTTCATAAATTACCGGGAAGAGAATCCTGCCCTATTCGTTATCACGAACGACGATGAGATTGAGACTCTAGTCTCAAACGTATTGGCTGAAGACCCTGCTCTGGCTGATCAGCTCCGCCAACTGGATTACGACCGCTTTTTCGCTATCTTGGTCTTGCAGGGACGAAAAGGATCAACCGGTTATGCAGTCACCGTCAAACAAATCGTTCGACAAGGAAACCAGGTGACGATTGACGCAGAGTTTGTTGAACCACTACCAGGTACTAGAAGAAATCCCGCTTTCACCTCACCCTATCACCTTGTGGCAGTTTCCAAAGAGGGGCAATGGGGACAGGAAATAAAGTTTGTCCTCGTAGTCAATGGCGCAACAGTTGCGGAAACTACACACCTCATCCCCTAGATGCTCTCGGGAGGAAAGCACCATGAACAAGCAAACGTTCATCACAGTTCTGCTCGTTTTGCCAGCCTTGGCTCTGAGCCTCTTGGCATTCCCGGCTACACTGGCCCCTTACACGTTCGATTCGCCTTACCCGCCGCCGGGCACGGCTTCTCCGACTTTGCCCCCGTATCCGCCACCACAGACGCCCATATCACCACTGCCCACCCCTTCACCCATCCTCTCGCCGACCCCTACACCTGGTCCATCTGCGGAAGCACACAAAGCCCTGGCTTTCATTGCTCAACGGGAAGGAGTTCCGGTAGCGCGGCTGGTCATTGTGAACGAGTTTCGGCGTGAGGCCGCCCTTTTGGGGCGAGTATTTCAAGCGTTAGCGGTTCTTGATCTGGAAAGTGGCCGCTTCTATCAGGTATTGGTTGATTTGAACAGTGGACAGGTAGAGGAGCTCGCGGCTATCGAAGAAGCTGAAGCACAGCGTTATCGTGCCAAGTATGGCAAGTTGCAACCCGCCCTCTATGAACGGTTGCAGACCATGAGGGACGAAGAGATGGTTCAGGTGACTTTATGGGTCGTTGCACCACCGGGGCAGAGCCTAGCCGAACGGCAAGCAGCCATCTTTGCAGAACTGGCCGCCAAGTATCCTGAGGCTCAGGCAGCCCTAGACCGGAGCGGAAAGCCGATGGATGTAAGCGACCCGGCGCTGGCGGATCGGATCTACCGCGAATATGTGCAGAGGCTGAATGCCGAAACGGACGCCAGGATTCAGCCCCTGGTCGAAGCCTTGGAAGCACAAGGGTTTGTTGTTGAAACTTCCCCGGGTTTGCCCGCTGTGACGGCTACGCTACCCAAGAAGGTTATTCAAGTGCTGGTTGAACGAGAGGATGTAGGCGTGATTTACCTCTCAGAAGGCGGACAGCGTCGCTTGCTTCTGAATTTCGCCATCTCGTCCAATCTGGCCCCGGCGGTATGGGCGCGAGGCTACGATGGCACAGGTGTAGATATCGCCATTCTCGAAGATGACAACGTGGACTTCACATCCAACTCGGTCGAGTGCCCTGCCGGTACCAACAATTGCTTTCAGCATCCTGGCGTCACCCGTTGGGCAATGAATGGTGAAGGTAGCCACGCATCCTTGGTAGCTAGCGCTGCTGCAAGCAATCACCCTACCTATCGAGGTATGGCACCAGGGGCAACAGTAATGAGTGCTGGTATCCAAGGACCACAACGCCAGGATGATATTAATGCTCTGGTTTGGGCATTCGATCAAGGCGCCGAGGTCATCAATGCAAGTTATGGTTGGTGTCCGGGAACCACTCAGATAGACACCATAGATCGGGCTTTCGATCACTATGCTCGCGCTAGATTCCGGTTATTGGTAGCCGCAGCGGGAAACAACAATGCACTCTGTCCGTTCGATTACGTGGATTCTCCAGCCAAGGGATGGAACGTACTCTCTGTGGGTGCTTATGACGACCACAATGACTTCAACTGGTCTAACGATACAATGCCCAATTGGTCAGCCTGGGTGAACCCCGTTAGTCCCCATGGTGATCACGAAAAGCCAGAAATCGTGGCCCCAGGCGTCAGCATCACCGGCATTGAGATGAACGGGAATTTGAGGACAGAGGACGGCACCAGCTTTGCTGCACCCCAAGTGGCCGGACTGGGGGCGCTACTCATTCATCGAAACTGGTCCCTGAACACATGGCCCGAGGCAAGCCGGGCCATCATCATGGCCTCGGCTACGCATAACATTGATGGCCCCACCGGCATCCCTTCCGGTCAGGATTTGCGCGATGGTGCAGGTGGAATCAACGCTGCCCTGGCTGACACCGTGGCTCAAACTCGTAACTTCTCCGCCACAGACCCTTGTACCAATTCGTGCTGGTGGGGCATCTCGATTGACAACACGAACTTTCCCGTTGGTACCTACCTGTATCGCTACTTCACGGCCAACAAAGGCGACTTTGTCCGCCTGACTATCGCGTGGTGGTCCAACGCCGATTGCCCGGCGATAAACAACTGCAATTTCGACCGGCTGGACACCGACCTGCATCTGGGGGTGCTCGGCCCCAATGGGCAATGGGTGCTTGGCGCCTGGTCGGCCAGTTGGGACAACAACTACGAACTGGTCAAGTTTGTTGCGCCCCAAACGGGCACGTACCGGATTGCGGTGTACAAGCAACGGGCTGATGAACCATCCAACTATCTGGGCATTGCGCTTGTCCGCTTGCATCGCGTGTACATACCACTTGTGTTGAAGAACTTCCAGTAGACCACAGCGCCGCCCAACCACTCGCTGCAGCCGACTGCTCCCTCGGCTCGCTTCGCTCGCCTCGGTCGCAGCGGCTGAGCTCGGTGCCGTTGGCACGCCCCCTGCAGAAGAAATCGTAACAGAATGCGGGTAACTCACGTTACGCAGTTGCGAACTGACTGCGCGACCATAGAATGGCGACATGGCACAAGACTTGCTTGACCTGTATAGCGATTATCTGTTGTGCACGTTTGGACAGGCCACGGCAACCGGGTTGGGTCAAGTGGTCGAAGGGAGCGTCAGTCATGACCAAATCACGCGCTGGCTGAGCGGCCGGACGCGGGGAGGTGCGGAACTGTGGCAGGTGACCAAGCGATTTGTGCGGCAGATTCAAAGTGAGGATGGGGTGCTGATCGTGGACGACACGATCAGCGAGAAACCCTACAGCGACGAGAACGACATCGTGTGCTGGCACTACGATCACACCAGCGGCGAGGTGCTCAAAGGCATCAACCTGATGACGGCGCTGTATCACGTGCCCAGTCGGGGGCTGTCGTTGCCAGTGGAGTTTCGCTTGATCGCCAAGACCGAGCAGTATGTGGACAAGAAGAGTGGCAAGACCAAGCGCCGAAGTCCGATCACCAAGAATGAGTATTACCGCATGATGCTGCAACAAGCGGTGATCAACCAGATTCCCTTCAAATACGTGCTCAACGATGTGTGGTTTGCCGCGGCCGACAACATGAATTTCGTCAAACACAAGCTGAAGAAGGAGTTTGTTATGCCGCTCAAGGCCAATCGCAAGGTGGCGCTCAGCGCGGACGACAAGCGGCACGGCATCTACGTGCGTGTGGATGAAGTCGTGATCGAACCAAACACGGTGCGGCCAGTGTATCTGGAAGATGTGAGCTTCCCGCTGCTTTTGGCCAAGCAAGTCTTTACAAACAAAGATGGCTCTACCGGCGTATTGTTTCTGGTCACCAGCGACACCACGCTCACCTACGATGGGATCACCTCGCTCTATCAAAAACGATGGACGATCGAACCCTTCCACAAGTCGCTCAAGCAGAATGCCGCGCTCGAACGCTCGCCTGCCCACACGGTCACGACGCAGACCAATCACATCTTTGCCAGTTTGTGTGCGTTCATCAAGCTCGAGATGCTCAAGCGTAAATCCAAGTTGAATCATTTTGCTTTGAAATCGCATTTGTATCTGCACGCCGTTCAATCAGCTTTTGACGCCCTGCGCCAGCTGCAGCCCGTCACACTGGCTGCGTAACGTGAGCGGGTAAGATTAGCGGTGGATAGAAGGAGTAGAGATAATGGCTCTCCAGCAAATCACAATCGAAATTCCAGACAAGGTACTTCTTCCCCGTCGCCCCCCCGCGACGGCAGCGCCAACCGCGCGCCGAGCCATGCCGGCTACAACGTCCAAAATCAGTAGATCACGAAAATGCTTGAACATGGTTAAACTTGGCTCTTACCAAGGAGACCAACGTCCATGTCCAAGTTTGCGAACAAGATTAACCGAACAATTCGTTCTGAGCAAGTGCTAAATGCCTTCGTCGAGGTGGTCCGAAAGAACCTGCCGCTGGAATTGAAAAACACGCGCATCACCGCGGACGATATTATCTACGCGTTGGCGTATTCGAGTGTTCACCGCTTGAGCATTGAATCGGCTTGCCAGGAGCTACAAGGCGCGCCGTCCGGCAATCGCTTGCGCGAGGTGCTGGCAGCGGCTCTACCGGACCGCGCAAGCTTACAGCGCATGTTGAATCGCATGTTTCGACAGCAACTCCATCCGAGCATCTGGAAAAGCAAGCGTGATTTCAATCTGGCAATTGACCTGACACTGATCCCGTATCATGGTCAGCCACACGAAGATGAAAAGGAAATCGTGCGCGGTCAACCGAAATCTGGCACCACTCATTTTCATGGATATGCCACGGTTTCCATCGTGCGAGATCATCGGCGGTATGTGCTTGCCTTACGTTTCATTGAATACGGTGAAGAGCTGGCTGACATCGTGCGCTGGCTGATCAAACGGGTAAAATCGCTCAAAATCGGCATTCGGCGGGTGTTTTTGGACAAGGGTTTTTGTTCCCAGCCGGTTTTCAAGGTTCTGGAGCAACACAAGTTAAGTTTTGTGATGCCCATTCCCGTGCGTGGCAAATCGGGCGGCATCCGCATTCTGTTTCAAGGCAAGTCGCGCACCACAACATACACCTTCCGCAGTCCAACGTACGGACAGTACACGGTGGAAGCCGTGGTGGTGAAGCGCTACTCCAAAGGACGGTATGGACACCATCAATCCAAGTGGTTTGCCTACGCTGTGGCGGGCTTGCCCGCGAACATCTCAGCTGTACAAGTGTTTGAACTCTATCGTCAACGCTTTGGAATTGAATCCGGTTATCGGCAGATGAATCAAGTTCGCGCGCGCACTTCAACCCGCAACCCCGTTATTCGCTTGCTGTTGGTCGGATTGGCTTTTGTCTTGTTCAATCTTTATATTTCTTTGCGCCAAAATTTATCCGCGGCGCCTAAACAACCGCTAATCGTACCCAAGCGTTTTTGGCTCTCGTTACGCCGCCTGGCTCTCTTGCTCAGTCGCGCGATTGTACGCGTGTGGAATTTCGCCGATGTCATTCAACTTCATCCTTGTTGGGCGCTTTCGTGATCTACTGAAAATCCCTATCTCCGCGACTGCAACAACGATGGCGTGAACGAAAACGACCGGTGCTGGTCTCAGTGGTATGGCAAGCCGTGGTCACAACTACAACACACCGGCGAAGACTGGTTCCGCATGGCCGGCAGCCCGGTGTATGCCGTCGCCAACGGGCGGGTAGTGTGGGCGCAATGGGCAGACTACCCCGGCTACGTGGTCATCATCGAGCACGAACTGCCACGGATGGCAATTCACCTGGAACGCCTCGGGCGTGGGGGATCAGCATGGTGTCGCTTTCCACGTCTACGCCTGGGATCGCGCCGGCAACGGAGCCGGGGCCAGCACGTGGAGCGTGACGCTTGATCGCACGCCGCCGACCTCGGCCATGGAGGCGCTGACGGCGAGCCAACTCAGCACCGCGTTTGTCATCCGCTGGAGTGGCCAGGATGCCATGTCCGGCCTGGAGGGCTTTGATGTGCAAGCGCGCGAAGACGATGGCGCATGGCAGACAGTGCTATCGGGCACGCGGGCCACCGCGCTGCGCTACTTCGGCCGGCTGGGACATCGCTACGACTTCCGTGTGCGGGCGGTTGACCGCGCCGGCAACGTCCAGCCCTACCCCACCCAGGCTCAGACCGAGACCTTCGTGCTGCCCTGCAGCGGCGACGCCTATGAACCGGACAATGGCCCCGCCAGCGCCCGCACCATATTGAGGGTTTTCCCTCTTGCGGCCGGCATGCCGGGGGAGTAAAAACAGAGATGGGAGCAGACATGACGCCGGTCGAGCGTGGGCGACGTCTGGCTTGCTGGGCAAGCCACGTGCCCGGGCAACAACGTAAGCGCGGAAGGCAGCGCATGAGGACGACTCTGGCAAGCGCGGCTACAAAGGGGCCGGGCACTGCGTAGCACGCTGCCTGGAACAACATCGGCAATAACGAGGGATTTAACAATGAAAAAGCTGCATTTTGGTAAGCTTATTGCTATAGTAATCAGCCTATCCTTTACCGGCTTGACATGGGTTGTAACAGAGGCTGGGCAGCAGAATGCACCACCTGATCAGACCCTTCGACGCACCCCTACAGCAACACCTCGAGCCACCGTCACCCCAACCCCAAGACCCACTGCAACCCCTGCGCTTCCTTTCGCTGGGAAACTTCACCTGATTCCGGTGGTGGAGAGCGACCACCCCTACGCTAACTCTGAGGACAAGCTCTGGCTCGTCTCCAACCCTGACGCCAACGCTGGGGCCACCCGGCTGCGTTTTGCTCGTTTTGAATTGGAAGAGGGGGTGGACTGGCTCCTGGTGCTTGACGCCTACGATAACGAGATGCAGCGCCTCACTGGACGGCTACCAGACAACTTCTGGACTGAGCCAGTGCCCGGCACCATGGTCAAACTGCGGTTGGTGACCGATGGCTCAGTACGACGTTGGGGCTTCGCCATGGACGCTTTGGCCTCAGTGCCCTACACTACTCTGGCCTATAGCCCTCATCCCTATCCGCACAACAGCAGCTTGGAATGGCGCTTCAACAACCTGGACGCCAACGCAGCCGGGACACGGCTGCATTTCTCGCGCGTTGAGCTAGAGGAAAACGTGGACTGGCTGGTGATCATGGACATCACCGAGAGGCCGTATCAGTGGATCACCGGCAGCCATCCCGACGGCCTGTGGACCATCGGCGTGCCGGGCAACGGGGTCATCGTGCGGCTGATCAGCGATGGCTCGGTGAGGAAGTGGGGGTTCAATCTGGATGCGCTGGAATCGGCCAAGCCTGACGAGGCGCAGCCGCGACCAGAACCTGAGAAGGCTCTGGCTGAATCCAAACATCCATATGAGCCCAACAAGCAGTTGGAGTGGACGTTGGTGAACCCGAATCCGGCGGCAGCGTTCAGCAAAGTGCACTTCACGCGACTGGAGCTCCGAAATGGCGACAGCTTGGTTCTCCTGGATGGCAATAACAATCGCGTTCAGACTTTTGATGAGGACACGAACCTGTTGGACTTTTGGAGTGACGACGTACCAGGTCGAATCGTCAAGGTCCAGCTCAATGCGGGTGACTGGAGAGAAGGCTGGGGCTTCCGCATCGATGACATCGCACCAAAGGCGGAGGAGAAGCCCACTCCTGCGTTTGTAACCTCCGTCCGCGTCCACCTCGGCCAGCCGGGGGATCTCTGGCTGAACAACGTCTATCTGGGTCGGGCCTCCGTCGCAGGTGAGTATCTTGTCCGCCTACCCCAACTGGGGGAGAACCTGATCGCCGTGGAGACCTTGTTCCACAGGCAGGAGATCGTAGTGGGCACCGAGAAGAATGGCAGTGTGCGGATCGAGTACAGCGGCATCCAGCCGAAGGAGAAGTAACCGGCGTGGTGGGCAATAGCAAGTCAGGCAGGGCCTTCGCATCTAGTCATATGGAGGTATACCCATGTCAAGCGCTCGTCCTGTTTCTATGCGCTTGCGCTGGCTAGCGCTACTCTTCATAGTGGCGGCTGAGCTGGCACTGTGAACTCACCCTGCTCAGGCCGACTGCATCCCTGGCAACCAGGTGGACAAGCCGTCCTTCTTCGCCGAGGTCGCCAGGCAACTCCGCAACCCCAGTGTACCGGAAGATGCCCTGGACTTTGCCGTGCGCGCCTTCCTGGCCTGGGAGCCATACGAGAACACGGCAGCTTGCTGGAACCCACTGGCCACCACCTTGCGCTACGGTGGCGAGTGCCAGAGCTGGAACCTACCCGGCAATAGCGCAAGGGTCCAGCAATATCCCAGTCGGGAATGCGGCATCCGGGCCACGGCCGACACACTCAACTACACCTTCAACGGTAACGGCCGGGCCTATCAAGCCATCCGCCGCATGATGGCTAAACAGGGCTTCGATGAGGCGGCGCTCGTCGCAGAGCTGCGGCGCTGGGTAGGCAGCGAAGGCTACGCCAGGGCGGTGGTGAGCCGGTGGCGAGAGCTGTACTACGGCAGCAGCGGCGGCGGACCCTCCGGCTATACCTTCTGCGCCTGGGAGGACGAGCGTTGCAACTTCAGCGGCATGGCCGACGTGGCCTACGGCGCTAACGGCCAGTTTGCCTACCGCCAGGGAGTTGCCGGTGGCATCGCCTGCAACAACAGCGTCTTCGGTGACCCGGCCTATGGTGTGCGCAAAGCGTGCTATGTTCGGCAGACTGGCAGCAGCCCGGCCCAGTGCCCTGGCCAGTATCGGGCCGAATACTTCGCCAACCGCGACTTGAGCGGCAGTCCTGTCCTCGTCCGCTGCGAGGGTTGGCCCATCCGTCACGACTGGAGCGGCGGCAGTCCCGGCAGCGGCGTGCCCGACGATGGCTTCTCGGCCCGCTGGACCGTCCGTGCCCGCATCGAGAGCGGCACCTACACCTTCATCGCCCGGGCTGACGATGGCGTCCGCGTATGGCTGGACGGAGACCTAATCATTGATGCCTGGCAGGATCAGCCACCTACTGAATACCGCAACACCCGCTTTGTGTCGGCCGGAGAGCACACTATCCGGGTGGAGTACTACGAGAACGGCGGCGGCGCTCTAGCCGAGTTCCGCTGGGAGCAGTCCAGTGCTCCAGCATCATGTCAGGGTCAGCCTATCGCTTTGGAACAGCGGGTGGAGGGCCGGCTGAGCAACGCCACGTCTAGCGTCAGTTACTGCTTGCATGCTTCAGCCGGGCAGATAATCTCGGCTCGTATGTTCGCCCTCGGCGATGACAGCCTGGACACCCACCTGAAGGTGTGGAGCGTTGAGGGGCAGCTTCTGGCCGAAAACGACGACGGCCTGAACATCGGCTATAACTCGTTTCTCAGCGTGCGCCTGCCGCAGGACGGGGTCTATCGCATCGAGGCCCGCGCTACGGCAGCAGCGAGGGGCGCTACGCACTGCGGGCGGAGGCCGGCTTCGAGGCGGCTGTAGGCGATCTGGACCGTGACTGCGACGTGGACAGCACAGATCGCGACCGGCTGCGGAGCTTATTGGGCAGAGCCGATCCTAATGCCGACCTGGACCTGGACGGCATCGTGAATACCCGGGATACCCTCTTCCAGATGCGCAACCTGGGCATCCAGTGTCAGTAGAACATGGCAAAGTCGCGCTAGCAGCGTCCTTTCGATTAAGCTTGTAGCACCAAACTCCAGCCAACCGAAAGGCGTTCCACCATGGGTTTACTCGAATTGTTCTGCCAAGTGGACGACTTTTGCCAAGCCTTTCTGCCCGCCTATCACCGCGCCCTGGTGGCCGCCGGCTACCGTCAGCGCGAACGCCACGGCGACTTATGCATCAGCGATCATGACCATCCTGATTGCCTTCCACCAGTCCCACTACCGCAACTTCAAGGCGTATTACCTGGAACCCATCTGCGAGCATCACCGCGACGACTTCCCCCGCTTGGTGAAGTATGCGCGCTTCGTGGAGTTGATACCGCGAGCGCTCATCCCGTTGTGCGCATATCTGCGCAGCCTGTTTGGTGCATGCACCGGCACGTCGTTCATTGACTCGACTCCACTCGCTGTCTGCCACCCCGCGCGCATCCGCCAACACAAAGTGTTGGCTGGCTTGGCTCAGCGCGGCAAGTCCTCGACTGGCTGGTTCTTCGGCTTCAAGCTGCACCTGGTGTTCAATGATCGAGGCGAGTTGCTGGATTTCACCCTGACGCCTGGCAACACCCACGCCCTCAAGTCCGTGCCGCGCTTGGTCAAGCGCTTGTTCGGCAAGCTGTTTGGTGACAAAGCCTACTTGTCGCAGCCCGTGTTCAAACAGCTACTCGAAACCTGCGGCATTCAACTGATCACCAAGCTCAGAAAGAACATGAAGAACCAGTTGATGCTGCTGACGGACAAGTTACTGTTGCGCAAGCGCGCCATGGTTGAGACCATCGTGGATCAGCTCAAGAACATTTCGCAGATCGAGCACTCGCGCCATCGCAGCCCCATTCACTTCCTGGTCAATGTCGTATGTGGCTTGATCGCTTACTGTCATCAGCCCAAGAAGCCTTCACTTCATCCGGCTGAATTGCCTGCACTGCTGCCGGCTTAACCCGAACTGACGTTAACAGACTTGGCATGACATCAAATCATTCAAACCAACTTCAAAAGATTTTCATAGTTCAAGAGAGCATCCAAGACATCCATCCGTTCTTGGAAAGTCTGTTTCCAATCGCCATTGTTGAGGATGATCATTTCTTGATCTACGACACCGAACCGAATGATCGGCGTTACACGTTTATCCGGAAAGCGGCTACTCCGATGCCCATTCCCCAAGGCGTCCGCGCTGCTTTTCAGCTGGCAAGCTACGATAACCGCATGGCTTGCGTGGTCACCGGCGACGTTTTCGATGAACCCGATGGCTATGTCACCATTTTCCATGAGTTCATTCACTGTCAGCAGGCTGAGATCTGCGAGCAAAAACTCAAGCAACAACTGAGCGTTGCCCGTCAGGCACAAGCAGTCAATGATTACATGTGGGAGATCAACCATCCGTTCCCCTATGCTGTGCCTGAGTTCGTACGGCCGTACCAATCTTTTCTGCACGCACATACTCTCTCTGAGATCGAAAGCATTCGTGAGCAGTTGAGGGGTGTTCTTAAACAGGATGATTATGAATACATGGTCTGGCAGGAATGGAAAGAAGGCTTTGCGCGTTTCATAGAAAACCGGATCAGACGCAGATTGGGCTTGCCGGAAAATCACGGTGGCGGGGAACAGCCTTTCAGTCGGGTTGTGTTTTATGAAGGTGGGGCACGCTATATCGAGAAATTGAGCATGCAGGAACCTGAATTGACCGTTCAGATCGAGAAGTTATTTGACCGGATGTTTGCTGGTCGGGCGGGGCAGTAGAGCGTGCGAACACGCGCTTTTAGGCGGCTAAAACCATTGAAAGTTTGTCGTGAGTGGGCACTGCGAAACGAAAAGCTCCATGTAGAACACACAGCAAGCAAGCGTAAGCGATATCACATGAGGTGAACTGCGAGTTGCCACGTGCCCGATGAACTGTGGGAGCCCGCGCCCTTTGATCCCGGCAGGATGAGCATACAGCAACGATGTCGCCAAGATGCAGCGAAGCCCGCAAATCTCACTCCCCGCGGCAGGCCGGCCCGCGCTCACCCCATAGATGGCCAAAGCCGAAACACCTCAGAACGCCTCGCGATACAGTTGCGCCATGACCTGCGCGTTCACTGCGCGCGGGTTGGTCCACCAGTTCAGGTCGAGTTCATAGGCGGCCTTGGCCAGCGGCGCGATCAGCGCCTCGCTCACGCCGGCGTCACGCAATCGCGCCGGCAGCCCGACGTCTCCCCGCAACTGCTCGACCATCAGCGCCGCGCTCTCGGCCCGCGCGCGGGTCGTCCCGCTCGGCCCGCCCAAGGCATCGTTCACGTGCGCGTAGCGTTCGATCGCGCCGGGCAGGTTGTAGCGCATCACGTGCGGCAGCATGATGGCGTTGGCCAGGCCGTGCTGCACGTTGGCAAAGCTGCTGAGCGGATGGGCCAATGAGTGGCAAGCGCCCAGCCACTTCGAGCTAATGGCGATGCCGCCGATCATCGCCGCTTCGGCCATGTCGCGGCGCGCAGCGCGATTGGCCGGCTGCGCCACGGCGACCGGCAGGCTGCGCCCGATCTGGGCGATGGCCTGCAGGATCATCGGGTCGAGCGCCGGGTTCTCGTTCGTCGAAACATAGGCCTCGATGCAGTGGGTGAGCGCGTCCATGCCGGTGGCCGCGGTGAGGAAGGGCGGCAGCGTCAGCATCAGCTCCGGGTCTACCAGCGCCACATTCGGCACGGAGTGCGGCCCGCCCACGCCGAACTTGAGCTTTTCGTCGGGATCGGTGATCACCGCCCATGGCGTGACCTCGGCGCCGGTGCCGGCGGTGGTCGGGATGGCGACGTAGAAGGGTAGGCGCGACCGCGGTGGGTGGGGGCGGGCTTTGTCGCCCAGCCGGTAGGCGTATTCGGCGACCCGGCCTTCCTGCGGCCCGGCGACGACGATGCGCGTAGCCTTGGCCGTGTCCAGTGCGCTGCCGCCGCCGACGCCGATGATGCAGTCAGTATCGGCGGCGCGGTAGGCCTCCGCAGCAGCGTCCACCGAGGCGCAGTCGGGGTTGGGGATCACTTGCGTGTAGAGCGTGTGGGCGATGCCGGCCTCGGCGAGCGAGGCAAGGATGGGTGCGACCAAGCCGGCGGAGGCCACGCCCGGATCGGCGATGACGAAGGCGTGTCGCGCGCCCTCGGCCTTCAGCACTTGACCACCAAGGCGCGCCGCGCCGAAGCCCAGGTGAACCTGATCGGGGAAGATGTAATATGCAGTGTTCATGGCAATGCGATTGTTGAAGCGAGGGAAAGGGTAGTGGATCGGCGGGAGTCGCGCAAATTGCTGCTGCGCATCGCGCTGGCGGCGCTGGGGTTGGCCGTCGTCCTGTGGGGCGGGCTGGCGCTGTGGGCCTGGCAGACGTACCACGCGGCGCGCTATCCCGGCGCGGCGACGATTGATGCCGGCGACTTCGTGCGCTTTGCGCCCAACTTCGTCTTCCGGCGGGTGGAGACCTATCGCAGCGACGATCCGTTCAACCTGATCTACAACTGGTATTCGCAGCGCTTCGCATTGGGGCCGGAGCGCTACGCGACCGGCAACTGCCTGCTGATGGCCCGCTCGTCGCGGGTGTTCGGCCCACTGCACCTGAACGCCAGCGTGATGGTGTGCGATGCCGGTCCTATCCGGATGATGTTTGTGCAGCGCACCTACCTGCTGCGCTATCCGGCCTGGCTGCAGCGGTGGATGTGAGAGGGACAGTGACGGAGGATAGGTGGCGTAAGCTGCTTTGGCTAAATCGCCCAGCTGGCATCGGACTCATCATCTAGGCGAATATCTCCTGGGCGGTTGATTGCCTAGGCGAGGAGATAGGATAGATGGAGAACACCTTTGCACCAATCGAAAGGAATCGGGAAAGGACCGCTTTAGTTGTCATCATGGTCCTGACCTTCGTTCTGGCGATTCTTTTCTCGATAGCAATCTCATTATTCCAACTGAAAGGCCTCCTGTCCTACGTCATACAGCTTGGAATATACCTAATCCTTTACCTGTTGGCATGGTGGGGGTTGAAACAGGAGCAGATCACCCTGCCCATCAACGCACGGTTGATGCTGGAAGCGTTGGTGTGGTCGTTGGTTGGCTGGTTGATCTTCGTGCTGTTGATCCAATGGCTAGGGCTCACCCAAGTGTCGGAGGAGTTCCAAACGCTGATGAACACCCCGGCTTGGATGACCGGAGCGCAGATCCTGAGCGATTGGTTCTTCGTCGGCATGGGGGAGGAAGTGCTCTTCCGTGGCTATTTCCTGCAAGCATTCAGGCGACATTTCACGAGTGGGACGGACCGACGGCGGACGATAGTCGCCATCCTGGTGGTCAGTGCCATCTTCTCTCTCTGGCATCTGCCCCTAAGGATAAGCTGGCTTATATCTGGCCAGTTGGATCTGGTCATGCTCCTCGTAAGCCTGCTGGTGGTGTTCCTAATGGGTATAGGGTTCGCCTACCTGTTTGTCCGTTCAGACAATATTCTTTTGGCGGGATTCGTGCACGGTGTTGTAAACCTCCCTTTGGTGGGCATGAACTCGCAACTTTCTCCGATCATCTTGGTGGTTGCTATCGGCTGCGTAGAAATCTCCCGATTGATGACTGGGAGAAAAGTCAAAGCCATTCAACAATAGGGGAAAGGCCGCCCAACACCGGCTGCACTCAAAAGCGGCTTCGCCACTGTGGATACGCCCTCAGCAAAGCTGAGGGCGTACCAGTTGATCAGCCTTTCCAACTATCCTGGCCTTCGCTCCCATGGCCACAGCGTGGCTTTGGGTCAAAGTCCCAGCTCCTGCAGGGTGCATTCGCGTGTAGGGGCACAGACGCCGTGCAGGTTGGAAGAGCAGAAGATTGCTGAACCTGCGCCGACGCGGCGATACAGCGCGTTCGAGAGGCTGCTGTCCCCCGCATAGATGCGCGCCACCCGATCCAACGTATTCCTTGTCGTGAGCCATCGTGGATGCCGACTGCTCCATGCGGACGGTTTTCGAGCAAGTGTTGGGCTGTCGAATGAGCAGTCGCGTCCATATACAGGTGAGCCGTCATGAACAAATTCAGGAATACGATCGAGGAACGTGAAGTGACGCCCGAGCACGTCTATCACTCGCGGCGCAAGTTCATCAAGCTGGGCGTGTGGGCATTGGCCGGCACAGCCGCGCTGGCCGCATGCAGCAGTAGCAGCGGATCTGAAACGAATGCACGGATCGAACCGATCGCGCCCGCGAGCGGTTCGGTCGAAGCGACGACCGGTGTTGCGGCCACTCCCCCAGTCACGTCTGCAGCCATCACCGCGCCGAAAGACACAGACGAGCTGGGCAGTCCGCTCAATACCTTCGAACAGATCACCACTTACAACAACTACTACGAGTTCTCCTCCGACAAAGAAGCCGTGGCCGCTTTGGCGGCCAACTTTAAATCGTCGCCGTGGAAGGTCGAGGTCGGCGGTCTGGTGAACCGGCCCAAGACCTATGACATAGATGACTTGCGCGTCAAGTTTCCACAAGAAGAGCGCATCTATCGCCTGCGCTGCGTCGAAGGTTGGAGCATGGTCATCCCCTGGCTCGGCTTCCCGTTGCACAAGCTGCTCAAAGAGGTCGAGCCGAAGTCGAGCGCAAAGTTTGTGCGCTTCGTTTCGCTCGACGACCCGCAGCAATATCCCGGCCAGAACGACATCTTCTCGTTCCAGTGGCCCTACACCGAAGCGCTGCGCCTGGACGAGGCGATGCATGACCTGACGCTGCTGGTGACCGGCTTGTATGGCAAGCCGCTGCCCAACCAGAACGGCGCGCCGCTGCGCTTGGCCGTGCCCTGGAAGTACGGCTTCAAGAGCGCCAAGGCCATCGTCAAGATCGAGCTGGTGGAGACACAACCGGCGACCTTCTGGACGATCGCCAATCCGGCTGAATATGGCTTTTACGCCAACGTCAACCCAGCTGTGCCGCACCCGCGCTGGACGCAAGCGACCGAGCGGCGCATCGGCGAGGCCGGCCGGCGCAGGACGCTCCCGTTCAACGGCTATGCCGAGCAGGTGGCCTATCTCTACGACGGCATGGACCTCGCGGTGAACTATTGATCCACAAAGGGACACGCAGAACGCGAAGGAAGCACATTCTCATGCGCTTCGTGTCCTTCGTGGCCCCGGTGAAGAGGCACGATGAACGCACAATCTGGCAGGTCTGGCGCAAGGAAGCCGGAGACGATACTCGACAAGCTGAGGGCACAACTTTCGCAGCCGCTGTCGTGGGTCGTCGCCGTCGCATGCCTGGCACCGCTGGCCGTGTTGATCTATCAGACACTCAGCGACAACGCCACGGCCAACCCGATCCAATATCTGACCATTCAGACCGGCAAAATCGCACTGATTCTATTGGTGCTATCGCTGGCCTGCACGCCCGTCGTCACGCTTACCAATTGGAGGACGGCGACGAAGCTGAAGCGCCCGCTCGGCCTGTATGGTTTTCTGTACGTCTGCGCGCACCTGGGCGTCTTCACGTTCGACAACGGATTGCTGGACGGGGCGATTGACGTGGGTGCGGTCTTCGGCGCCATCGTCGAGAAGCGCTTCGCCATCGCCGGTTTCCTGGCCTTTTGTCTGCTCGTCCCGCTCGCCATCACCTCGACCAAGGGCTGGCAGAAAAGATTGGGCAAGCGATGGAAGACCCTGCACAAGCTGGTGTATGTCATCGTGCCTGTCGCGGTGCTGCATTTCGCCTGGCTGGTGAAGAGCATCATCGTCCGGCCCGAGCCGATCGCCTGGGGCGTGGTCGTGGCGCTGTTGCTGATCGCGCGCATTCCCCGCGTGCGCAAGGCAGTCGTGGATTTCCGCACTCGCTACGTGAAGTTTGGAAGCGCCCCGCGCGCGGCACGATGAACACGTGACATGTTCTTTCACGTTGGCAATTCGCAGATGCAAATAGATGCAAAAGCACAAGCGCTACGAATGAATGGATGTCACGCTGTGATCAAAGAAGATCAGGCCGATCACACATGAAGGAGAAGTTTAAAGCTATGAAGAGACGAACGTTCCTCAAACATGCAGTTATCGCCACGGCGATCGCTGCGACGACGTTGGCTGCGCCGGCCGGGCAGTTCGCTGCCGCCCAGTCCATGCAGCCGATGAACATCGCCGAGACGGCGATGGCCGACCCGCAGTTCAGCACGCTCGTGCAGGCCGTCATCGCTGCCGGCCTGCCCGACGCGCTGAAAGACCCGAACGCATCGCTAACCGTGTTCGCTCCAACCGATGCGGCCTTCGCCAAGCTCGACCAAGCCATGTTGGCCGACCTGCTGAAGCCGGAGAACAAGGACAAGCTCAAGGCCATCTTGCTGTATCACGTCGTGCCGGCGAAGATCACGTCGAAGGATGTGAAGGGCATGGGCGGCAAGGGCACACCGAAGACGCTGAACGGCGCGATGGTCAATGTCACCACCATCGGCAGGGACATCTACGTCAACGAGGCCAAAGTGGTCAAGGCCGATATCCCTTCCAGCAACGGCGTAATCCATGCGATTGACACCGTGCTCATCCCGCCGGACATGAACATGAGCAACATCGCTGCCGTGGCGATGATGAACCCGATGTTCAACACGCTCTCGGCGCTGGTGACGCGGGCCGGCTTGGGCAGCGCGCTCAAGGATCCGAAGGCCACGTTGACCGTGTTCGCCCCGACCGACGAGGCCTTCGCCAAGCTGCCGAAGCAAGTGACCGACGTGCTGCTGCGGGACAAGAAGAAGTTGCAGGCTGTGCTGCTGTATCACGTGCTGGGCGCCAAGGTGACCACCAAAGATGTGATGGGCATGGGCGGCAAGGGCACGCCGAAGACGCTGAACGGCGCGATGGTCAATGTCACCACCATCGGCAGGGACATCTACGTCAACGAGGCCAAAGTGGTCAAGGCCGATATCCCTTCCAGCAACGGCGTAATCCATGCGATTGACACCGTGCTCATCCCGCCGGACATGAACATGAGCAACATCGCTGCCGTGGCGATGATGAACCCGATGTTCAACACGCTCTCGGCGCTGGTGACGCGGGCCGGCTTGGGCAGCGCGCTCAAGGATCCGAAGGCCACGTTGACCGTGTTCGCCCCGACCGACGAGGCCTTCGCCAAGCTGCCGAAGCAAGTGACCGACGTGCTGCTGCGGGACAAGAAGAAGTTGCAGGCTGTGCTGCTGTATCACGTGCTGGGCGCCAAGGTGACCACCAAAGATGTGATGGGCATGGGCGGCAAGGGCACGCCGAAGACGCTGAACGGCGCCACCGTCAACGTCACCACCATCGGCGACGCGATCTATGTCAACGAAGCGAAGGTGATCCAGGCCGACGTGCCGACGACCAACGGCGTGATCCACGTGATTGACCGCGTGCTGCTACCGCCCGACATGATGGCCATGAGCACGATCGCCGCAGCCGCGATGATGGAGCCGATGTTCAACACGCTCTCGGCTGCCGTCACGGTAGCCGGCCTGGGCGATACGCTCAAGGATCCGAAGAGCGCGCTGACGGTGCTCGCGCCAACCGACGAGGCCTTCGCCAAACTGCCTGCCGGCACGGTCGAAGCGCTCCTCAAGGATCCCGAGGCGTTGAAGCAGGTGCTGCTGTATCACGTCATCCCCGGCAAGTTGACCAGCCGGCAGCTCAAGGGCACGTTGAAGACGGCCAACGGCGCTACGGTGAACTTGACGACTATCGGCAAGGACATCTACGCCAACGAAGCGAAGGTCATCAAAGCTGACGTGCGAACCGGCAACGGTTTCATCCACGTGATTGATACCGTGCTGCTGCCGCCGGATATGAACATGAGCAATATTGCCGCCGTCGCGATGATGAACCCACAGTTCAACACGCTCTCGCGGCTGGTGACGCTGGCCGGCCTGGGTAGCGCGCTCAAAGATCCGAAGGCCACGCTGACGGTGTTTGCCCCGACCGACGCCGCATTCGCCAAAGTGCCTAAGGCCACGCTCGATGCGCTGGCCAAGGACCCCGAGAAGCTGAAGAAGGTGCTGCTGTATCACGTGCTGCCGAACAAAGTCACCTCGGCTGACGTGAAGGGCATGGGCGGCATGGGACAGCCCAAGACGCTCGAGGGTTCGACGCTCGACGTGATGACCAAGGACGGCGTGATCTTCGTCAACGGCGCGAAAGTGATCGCCGCCGATGTCGCCACGGTCAACGGCGTGATCCACGCGATTGATACGGTGCTCATTCCACCGGATATGAAGTGAATCGTGCTGCGCGCAGAGCCTGAGGTTCTCGAAGAACCTCAGGCTCTGCCGTTCTCCCCCGCCCAGAGAGGATGGCCTATACTCGCGGGCTGTTGGCCAATCGCCATGCAGCCTATGGAACAAGCGACCGTTCAGTTTCGCCCGCTCGATCTGAACGATACGATCAGTGAATCTGCCCAGCTCGTCCTCGTCAACGCGCTCACCTTCCTCGGCGCGATGTTGCTCACTAACCTGCCGATCTTGATCTGGCAGGTGCTCGCGCTCACCCAACCCGATCAGTGGTCGGTGCCGCCGCGCTACAGTTCGGTGCGCGACATTGACACCGTCGCCAGCGTGATCCTGCGCTCGCTGGATGGCTTCGATATGCGGCTGGTGGCAAGCGCACTCGTGTCGTGGGTCGTGAGCGCTTGGCAGGCCGGCGCGACCGTGCGCGTCGCGGCGCGCCGTTACTTCGGACGCGCGATCACCGCTGGCGATGCTGCGGCCGAGGCGTGGAGCCGGATGCCAGCGTTGCTGATGGGCGGCTTCATACCGGCGCTCATCGTCGTCGCAGCCGGCTGGTTGAGCACGAAAGACGTGATCGGGATCGTGGCGTGCGCTGCCCTGTTGATGGTGACCTATCCGTTCTGGTTGTTCGTCGCGCCGGCGGTGATGAACGAGGGGTTAAGCGGCGTCGCGGCGGTGCGCCGCAGCATCGGGCTGGCCCAGCGTGCCTATGGCTACACGCTGGCAGTGTGGTTGGTGCTGGAGCTGCTGCTCTTCCTCGCCTCGCTGATACCATTCTTCATGATTGGCCTGGTGGGCGCGGCGTCCGAATCTGCGCAGGCCAATCGCATTGCGACCGTCCTGTTCGGCAACCTGGCCGCTTTCGTCGTCGTGCCCTTTCGCATGACGGTGATCACGCTGCTGTATTACGACGTGCGCCGGCGCAAGGAAGGCCGGGCGTCGGTGTTGCAGGCGGTGTGAGGTTGATCGGTTGCTGAGTTGCATCGTAGGCGTTTTGCGCACAAACTTGCATCTCACAACCCAACAATCAACCGAGCAACCATGAAGATCACATCTGTTAAAACGGCTGCTACTGTCGGCCATGGCATGCACCTGTGGGTGAAGATCACCACCGACGCCGGCGTCACCGGCATTGGCGAGTGCGTGCACGGCGGCAAGCAGGCCATCGCCATCATTCAGTATCTCGAACAAAAGCTGATCGGGCGCGATCCGTTCGCCATAGACGCGCTGTTCGAAGAGATGCGCCGCGGCCACGTCTTCGACGGCGGCACCGGCGGCGCGCTCATCACCGCGCTCACCGGCATCGAGATCGCGCTGTGGGACATCAAAGGCAAGGCGCTGAGCGTGCCGGTCTACGAGCTGCTCGGCGGCAAGTTCCGCAACAAGATCTGGATGTACTGCGACTGCCAAGTAGATCCCGGCATGGAGTTCGACGAGATCGAGCGCGTGGTGCATGGCGTGCTGGCCAAGGGCTTTACCGCGCTCAAGATAGACCTGGACATCGGCGCCTATTCGGCGGGTCGCATCCCGGTGGATGCCGACACCCAGGTCCTCACGCTCAAGGAAGGCACGTTCAGCAAGGACAAGTTCAACCATACCGCCATGCAGCGCGAGCATGAGCGCATGTTGCAGGTGGTGGATATGGTGACGCGCGCGGCGGGCAAAGACGTCGCCGTCGCCGCCGACGTGCACACGCGCCTGGACGTGCCGAGCGCCATTCGGCTGGTGCGCGACCTCGACCAGTATCACCTGCTTTGGCTGGAGGAGCCGGTGCCGCCGGAGAACATTGACGCCATGCGCGAGGTGAAGCGGCACAGCACCACGCCCATCTGCGCCGGCGAGAACATCTACCTGCGCTTCGGCTTTCGCGAGCTGCTGGAGAAGCAGGCGGTGGACATTGTGATGCCCGACCTGCCCAAGTGCGGCGGTTTGAGCGACGGCCGCAAGATCGCCAACCTGGCCGAGCTGTATTACATCCCGTTTGCGCCGCACAACGTCTCGTCGCCCATCGGCACGATGGCCAGCGCGCACGTATGCGCCAGCGTGCCGAATTTTTTGGTGCTGGAGTGGCACTGGAACGAGCGGCCCTACTGGACCACGATCATCAAGGAGAAAGAGGACATCATCAAGGACGGCTACATCGCGCTGACCGACCGGCCGGGCATCGGCGTCGAGTTGGATGAAGAGGTAGCGCGGCAGTACCAGTATCCGGGAACGACGTGGTTCGAGTGAGCGGTATGGCCGGTGTGGGGAGGTGTCGTTAGAGTCGGGGAGGGTCGGTGGCGTTGATTGACAGCGAGGCGCTGCGCGCATATGCGTGCCACGCGGCCAAGCCGCCCTGCAACGCCGCGGCCCTGAAGCCGGCCTCAATCAATCGTTGCGCCACACGGGCGCTGGTCGCCTCGTTCGCTCAGGTGCAATACGTCACGACAAAGCGGTTGCGGTCGGCTGTTTTGATCCAATCCTCGATCTGGTCGGGCAGGACAGCGACATCGCCGGGAATGTGGCTGTCCTGTCCGGCTTGGCCGCGCGTCCGCACGTCCAGCACGATGGGCGGGTGCGCGCTGCGCAACATCTCGGCCAGCGCAGCGGCGCCGATGCGCGGCACGCCGTCCGCTTGATCTCGAAACAACCCGACCACCGAGCTTGCGCGTTCCTCGGCGAGCACATCGGGCCGCGATACGCGCCGTGCATACCACGTGCTGAGCGGTGTCGCGCTCGCGCCATGCAATATGACCGAGACGATCACCACGACTCCGACCACGGCGAACATCCACTCGGCGCGAGGCGCGCCGGCCTGCACTACCAGCAATGCCAGCAACAGCGAACTCAGCCCGCGCGGGCCGAACCAGCCGATGAACGCCTTGGCCGATCGGCTCATATTGGCGCGCGCAAAGATCACGGCGCTCACGAGGGGACGAATGACTGCCAGCGCCAACGCAGCCAGCCCCAACGCTAGACCGATGGACACATGCGTGACCGTCGTTGATAAGACTGCCCCGAACAGTAGGAAGGCGAGTAGCATCGCCATCTCAGCAGTGATCTCGCCGTAGTCTAGGAAGCAATCACACAACTTCTGGTCGAACAGGGTGATGGCCAGGCCGGCGCAGAACGATGCCAGAAACCCCGAACCCCCGGCGACCTGCGCGGCAGCATAGGCCGCGAGCACCAGCCCGATGCCATACAACGCCTGATACTCGCGCCGGATGCCGAAGCGCGCATCGGCTTTGCTCATTAGCCATGCGCCTGCGCCGCCTACGATCAGGCCGATGATCGGGCTGAGCACGAGCAGCCGGCCGAGGAAGAGGGCCCACTCCCCCGGGGTCGCCGGGCCGGCGGTGAGCGCAGCGATGAGAATGAGCACGATCGGAAGCACGACGATGTCGTTCATGCCCGCTTCCACGCCCAGCGCCTGCCGGATGGCGCGCGGGATACGCGGATCGCGCAGTACGTCGCGCAGCACTACAGCGTCGGTCGAAGCCAGCATGGCGCCGATCAGCAGCGCCTCGGCAGGAGCCGCGCCGAGCAGCATCCCGGCCGCCAGCGCTACGCCGATCATGAACAGCAGCGTGCCGGGGCCGAGCGCCAGCGCGGGAATGCGCCAATCGCGCCGCAGCTCATCTACCTGCATCTTGACTGCATCGAGGAACAACACCAGCGACAAGCTGACGACGGCGATGACTTCGAGCAGCGGGTCGGTGAGCGAAATGTCGAGCGCGCCTAGCCCGAGTGGCCCGAGTGCGATGCCGAGGCCGAGGAAGATGATGGGGAAGCTGATCGGCCCGCGCTCGACGACACCCGATGCCAAAGCAGCCAGCATGAGCACAATGGCGATGAGCGCCATGCCGGCGATGAGGGGCGTCATAGAGCGAGGTCCGGCCGGTTGGCCAGCGCCGTGCGAATGACCGCCCGCGCAGCTTCCAGCTCCGCGCCCGCCAGTTCCAGCCGCGGCGGGCGGACGCGCGGGTTGCCCATCCCGACTTCGCATTGAACCAGCTTGATGAGTTGGACGAACTTGGGCACGGTATCCATGCGCAGCAGCGGCAGGAACCATTTGTAGAGCGCATCGGCCTGGTCGCGCTCTCCCTTTACTGCAACGTTGAACAGAGCCACGCTCTCCTTCGGCAGCGCGTTCACCAGCCCGGCCACCCAGCCGACCGCGCCGGCGGCGATGCCCTCGACGATCAGGTCGTCCACGCCGATGAGCAGCGCCAGCCGTTCGCCGACCAGCTCGCGGATGGCCATGATGCGCCGCACGTCGGCGCTGCTCTCTTTCACGGCAGCGAAGTTGGCGTGCTCGCCGGCCAGCTCGGCAATGTGCTGGGGCAGATAATCCACCCCGTAGGCGATCGGGTTGTTGTAGAGCATGCAGCTCAGCGGCGTGGCCCTGAAGATTGCGCCGACGTGCGCCTTGTTCTCGCGCCAGTCGCCTTTGTAAACGTAGGGCGGCAAGACCATCAGCCCGGCGCAGCCGGCGTCATGCGCGGCCTTGGCCATGTCCACCGCTTCGCGCGTGCTGAGCGCGGCAATGGCGGCGACGACCGGCGCGCGCCCGCCCAGCGCCTGCACACAGGTGCGCCACAGCGCGACGCGCTCGTCGAAGCGCAGCGTGTTGCCCTCGCCCAGCGAGCCGGGTGTGACGATCGCCGTGCAGCCATGTTCGATCAGCCATCGCGCGTGCCGGGCGACGAAGGCATGGTCAATTTCACCGCTTTCGTCGAATGCGGTCGTCATCGCGGGCATCACGCCCGTCCAGGTCATGTTCATCAGAGTTGCTCCTCGGGTTGGTGTCAATGGTGTCCGTAGTGTCGGTTGTTTGTAATGGAGGGACATTATTTGCCGAGTCACGTAGCCACTCATAGCTATGCTACGCTCAACCGCCGGCCTTGAACGCGTGCACCGTCGCCCGCGCCGCCTCGTCCGGCGGACCGAAGTAATAGGCGATGCGGTCGAGCAGGCCAGCGTAGCGGCGCATTAGCTTGCCCGGCAGCTCAGCCCATGCGCCTTCTTCGGCGAACTCGGCCAACATCGCGTCGCTGACCAGTGCCGGCATCTCTTCCCAGCAGCCGCGCGCGGCCAGCGATGACAACGCCTCGGCAGTGGCTCGCCAGCCGTGCATCGCGAAGACGGTGTGGTAGCTCGGCGTGCTGGCATAGAAGGCGATTTGTTGGCGGACCGACTCGCGGCGCTGCGCGCGCGCTTCCTCGGTGTCGCCGCCGATGACGAAGACGGCCGAGGCGAGCTGGATGTCGCCGCGTGCTCGGCCGGCTTGCTTCAAGCCGATCTCGACGTTGGGCAGGACGAACTCGGCCAGGTACTTGGGCGTATGGAAGGGGTGCACATGGAATCCCTCGCACAGCTCGCCGGCCAGTTGGCACAACCGTTCGTTCACGCCGGCAATGTAGATCGGGATGTGCGGGTGGGCGATGGGGCCGGGGTTGAAGAACGGCGACATCAGCGTGAGCTTGAAGAACTCGCCGCGGAAATTCAGCTTCTCGCCGCTCTGCCAGCACTGCCACAAGGCGCGGATGGCGAGGATGTATTCGCGCAGCCGCGCCGCCGGCCGGTCCCACGGCATGCCGAAGCGCCGCTCGACGTGCGCCTTCACCTGCGTGCCTAGACCGAGGATGAAGCGCCCGCCACTCAGCTTCTGCAAGTCCCAGGCCAGGTGCGCCAGCGTGGTGGGGCTGCGCGCAAAGGCAACGGCGATGCCGGTGCCGAGGTGGATGCGTTGCGTGTGCGCGGCGGCGAGCGCCAGCGGCAGGAACGGGTCGTGCTGCGTCTCGGACGACCACAGCGCATCGAAGCCGACGGCCTCGGCACGTTTGGCGCTCGCGATGATGTCGTCGAGGCTGCCGAGATGGCCGACGCCGAAGCCGGTGTCAATTTTCATCATCTGCTGCGATGAGTATACTGGCCATACATACGACGAGAGCGCGGCGTCTGGCCGACGCCGGTGAGCGAGAGGAGGAGGTTCCATGCCGGATCACCAGCCTAGCCCTAAGCCGTGGCTCGAGCGCTACGACAAAGGCGTGCCGGCCACGTTGAATTACCCCGAAGCTACGCTCTACGACCTGCTTGCCGAAACCGTGCGCAAATACCCCGACCGCCTGGCCACCAAGTTCGTGCTGCGCTACATCTTGGGTGATCGCGTGATGGTAGGCGGCACGCTGACCTACGGTCGGCTCGGCACGCTGGTCGAGCGATTTGCTGCTGCCTTGCACGCGCTCGGCGTGAAGCGCGGCGATCGCGTGGCGCTGATGTTGCCGAATTCGCCGCATTTCATCATCGCCTTCTTCGCCGCCGCGCGCCTGGGCGCGATCGTGGTGAACACCAACCCTACCTACACGGCGCGCGAACTCAAACAGCAACTCGTGGATAGCGGCGCGGAGACCATCGTCTTGCTCAACTTGTTCTATCCCCGGCTGAAGGAGATCAAGGCCGAGACGGCAGTCAAACACGTCGTCGTCGTGCACATCTACGACACGCTACCGTTCCCGTTCAAACAGCTCGTGCACTCGCGCCAGCGCAAAGAGCACGACTGGGTGGATGTGTCGGGCGAGCCGGGCATCCGCTTGTTCGGCGACATGCTGGCGACGGCCGATGCGACGCCCGCGCCGGCCGCGCAGCCGGACGACGTGGCGTTGTTCCAGTACACCGGCGGCACCACCGGCGTGCCCAAGGCAGCGATGCTCACCCATCGCAACTTGGTGTGCAACACCATGCAGGTGCGCGCATGGTTGACCAGCGGCGTCGAAGGCGGCGAGAAAGTGATGGCGGCCATTCCATTCTTCCACGTCTACGGCATGACGGTGTGCATGCTATATGGCGTCGCCATGGCTGCCGAGCTGGTCATCGTGCCCAATCCACGACCGATCGAGAACGTCATGCGCATCATCAGCAAGGAGCGCTGCACGATCTACCCCGGCGTGCCGGCCATGTACATCGGCATCGTCAACAACCCCAACGTTGGCCGATACGATCTGAAGAGCGTGAAAGCCTGCATCAGCGGTTCTGCGCCTTTGCCGGTGGAGATCCAAAAGCGCTTCAACGCGCTCACCGGCGGGCGGCTGGCCGAGGGCTATGGCCTCACCGAGGCTTCGCCGGTGACCCATTGCAACCCGGAGTTCAACGAGAACCGTGCCGGCAGCATCGGCCTGCCCTTTCCCGACACCGAGGCCAAGCTGGTGGATCTCTCGACCGGCGCCGATCTGCCGATGGACGGCGACCCGGAGACGATCGGTGAGTTGTGCATCCGCGGGCCGCAGGTGATGAAAGGCTACTGGAATCGCCCGGACGAGACGGCCAAGACGATTGACGCCGAGGGCTGGCTGCACACCGGCGACATCGCGCGCATGGATGCCGACGGCTACTTCTACATCGTGGATCGCAAGAAGGACATGATCAACGTCGGCGGGCTGAAGGTGTTGCCGCGCGACGTGGAGGAGGTGCTGTTCACACACCCGGCCGTGCTCGAAGCCGCCGTGGTCGGCGTGCCGCACCCGACCCGCGGCGACGACACGCTCACGGCGTTCGTCGTGCTCAAGCCGGGGGCAAGCGCCACCGCCGACGAGCTGAAAGAATTCTGCAAGCAAAGCCTCGCGCCGTACAAGATCCCTCGCGTGATCGAGTTCCGCAAAGAGCTGCCCAAGACGCAAGTGGGCAAAGTGCTGCGGCGCGTGCTGGTCGAGGAAGCGCAAGCGGAGCAGAGAGTCGCCGGTGCTTAATTCCCCGGCGTCGTTCAAGCGCGCGGACGCCGGCGCAGGTGAGCATGGTTGCGCGCCAATGCGCTGAACGCGCTGAGTTTCTCCTCGGTGCCGATGACGATCAGCCGCATCCCGCGAGCGAATGTCGTATGCGACTGCGGTCGCATGCGCTTGCCCGTGGCCGGGTCGGTGTAGGCCAGGAGCACAATGCCGTATGCATCGCTCAACTCCGACTGCGACATGGGTCGGCCGATCAACGGCGAGCCTTCACCGACGACGATCTGCTCCAGCCAGAGTTCGAGGTCTTCCGAGTGCATCACCTCGTCCAGGAAGTCGGCCACATCGGGCCGGGTGATGACGCTGACCATCCGTCGGCCGCTGATGGTGTAGGGCTCGATCACGCGATCCGCGCCGGCGCGCATCAGTTTGGGGATGGACTCCTCGTAGTTCGCCCGGGCGACGATGTGCAGATCGGGGCGCATGCCCTTCGCTGTCAGGGTGATAAAAACGTTCTCCGCACCCGACGAAGCGCAAGCAATCAGATGGCTGGCGTGCGCGATGCCGGCTTCCTTCAACCGCCTTTCGTCGGCAGCGTTGCCGCTGACGACGAGGTGGCCTTGCGACTCGAGCCGCGCGGCTTTATCGGCGTCCATCTCGATGATGACGTAGGGTATCTTCTCTCGCATCAATTCGTGCACGACGTGTCGCCCGACGCGTCCGTAGCCGCACACGATGGTGTGTCCTTTCAGGTGATCAATCATGCGCTTCCTCCGCCGGTAGCGTAGTTCGTTTTGCCAGTCGCCGAGCACCAGGAATGCGCCCAACGCCGTGAGCGAGTAGTACACCAAGCCGACGCCGCCGAGGATGATGAACATGGCGAAGACGCGTCCTGCGGCGTTGAGCGGCACGATTTCCCCATAGCCGACCGTGGTGATCGTGGTGACGGTCATGTATAGCGCATCCAACAGGCTGGAACCCGACAGCAGGCTGAACCCGATTGTCCCGATGATCAACAACGTGACGAGGTAGATTGCAGCAATGAGTGCGCTGCGCCGGGAGCGCCACGACGAGTTGCGCTGCATAGCACTTGGATTATAAGAATCGGGCTGCTAAGCGAAGCACAGGCTGGTCATGTCAACACAATGAGATGTTGTATCCTCGGCGCGACGGGATTCATCGGCGGCCAGATCGCGCGCGTGGCTGTGGCGCGGAGGTGGCCGGTGCGCGCCGCGCGGCGCAATCCGGCGATGAGCGGCGCCATCGGCGATCTGCCGGTCGAGTGGGTGCAGGCCGATCTGCGCGATCGGGATTCGCTGGTTGCCGCGATGCGCGACTGCGACGTGCTCTTCCATGCCGCTGCGGCATATCCACAAGACTTTCGGCATATCGCGCGCGCCGTCGCCGAAGCCAGCGCGGAAATGCAGCGCGTGCTGGATGCTGCGCGCGCGGCCGGCGTCCGCCGCGTGATCTACACCAGTTCGCTCACCACGCTGGCGCGGCGCTTCGTGCCTGGCACGCCGCCGTTGGACGAGCGCGATTTCTACGCGCCCGGCACAGCGCGCAGCGCCTACTATGAAGCCAAGCTGGCGATGGAGCGACTGGCCTTAAGCGCGGCTGGCCTAGAAGTGGTGGCGCTGCTGCCGACGGCCGTGTTCGGCCCCGGCGACGTGAAGCCGACGACCGGCTTGGTGATTCGCGAGGCGGCGCGCGGGCGGATTCCGATCTACTTCGACGCCGTCATCAACGGCGTGGATGGGCGCGACGTGGCGACGTCGCACGTGGCGGCAGCCGAGCGCGGCCGCGCCGGCGAGCGCTACATCCTGGGCGGGCACAACCTGACCGTGCGCGAGCTGCTGGAGACGGTGGATCGCTGCCAGGGCGTGCGTCGCCACCGGCTACACGTCGCGCGCGGCCTGGTGCGTGCGTTCATCCGGCTTGCCGATGCCCTGCCGTTCGTTCGCCTACCGGAGCACATACGCACGTTCGAGGTCTGGGGGCCGGTGTCCTCGCGTAAGGCCGAAGCCGAACTCGGTCACGTCGTGCGACCGTTCGAGGAGACCGTGCGCGACACGCTGACATGGTTTGGGATGAGCTGATTGAGATTGATAGGATCTCAGCAGCGCTGTCGGGCAGAGCCATGAGCAGAGACGCGCCATGGCGCGTCTCTGCGCTGCGGTGCGCTACATGTTGACGCATGCGCCCGCCACACCTCACCTGCCGGGTGACGCACCTGTCGCCTGCGCCAGGATCTCCATCGTGTGCATCACCGGCAGCGGCCGGCCGGCGCGCTTGAGGTGTGTCCGAATCTGCACCAGACAACCGATGTTGCCGGTGGCGACGACCTCGGCGCCGGTGGCCAGGATGCTGCGCGCTTTGCGCTCGCCGAGTCGGTCGGCGATGTCGGGATGCTCGATGTTGTACGTGCCGGCCGAGCCGCAGCAGATCTCCCCTTCGGAAATCTCGACCAGCGTCAGGTTGGGGATGGCCCTCAACAGTCGGCGTGGCGCGCCCCAGACGCCCTGAGCGTGGGCCAGATGACAGGCGTCGTGATAGGCGACGGTCAGCGGCTGGGGCAATGGGCGCAGCTCGCCGATGCCCATCTCGTCGAGGAACTCGCTCACGTCCTTTACCTTGTGCGCGAATGCCCGCGCCTCATCTTCCTGCGCCGTGCCGCGAAAGAGCAGCTCATACTCCTTCATCGCCGACCCGCAGCCGGCAGCGTTCGACACGATCGCGTCTACATCGCGCGAGAAGGCGCGCAGGTTCTGCGCCGCAAGCCGGCGGGCGCTCTCGGCGTCGCCAGTGTGCATGCCCAGCGCGCCGCAGCAGTCCTGACCTTCTGGGACGACGACCTCCACGCCGTGCGCGGTCAGCACTTGAATCGTGGCGCGGTTGATCTGCGGGGCGAGCACCTGTTGCACGCAGCCGGCCAGCAACGCCACGCGCGCCCGCCGCTGGCCGTTGGCCGGATGCGTGTTGGCCAACGGCTGGCCTTGGGGTGGGATGTCGTCGGGCAGCAGCGCAAGCATCGCCGCGAGCTGGCCGGGCAGCGCGCCCTTGAACGGCCGCGCGAGCTTGCCGGCCATCGCCGCCGCGCGAAAGCGGTCGGGGTAGGGCAACGTCTCGCGCACCAGCCGCCGCGACAGGCGATCTATCGCCGAGCGCGCGCGCAGCGGCTCGGTGTGAGCACGATAAGCGGTGATCAGCTCGCCGTACTTCACGCCGGACGGGCAGGCCGTTACGCAGCCGACGCACCCTAGACAGCGGTCGAGGTAGGGCGCAGCTTCCTCTGGCGTCAGCGAGCCTTGCAGCACGTCGCGCATCAAAATGATCCGCCCGCGCGGCGAGTCCATCTCCTCGCCCAGCACTTTGTAGGTGGGACAGGCGGCCAGGCAGAAGCCGCAGTGCACGCAGGCGGCGACGGCGTCGGCCATCGTTTGGCCGTTGGGGCCGAGCGCGTCAACGGGGATCGTGTGTTGCATCGAGCGAGAGTTTACACGCGGCCGGCCTTGCGCGCATTTCAAGATTGCATTCGCCAATGGGGGCGCGGCCATGCAAACCCGCCCTGAAAGGGATGGGCCATGCGCAGCGCTTGCCCATGCGCTCAGCGCCGGGGTTTATCCCGGCGCGACCAAGACAAATATCGTCGCCGGTCAGTCTGCATTCACCTGCACGGCGCAAACCGCGACGCCCAAAAATGCCCCCGGCCTTGCGCGCCGGAGATATAAGGTCTAGCCGAACTTGCTCTGGGGATCGAGCGCGCGGAGGACGCGTTCGGCGAAGGCGTTATGCGTGCGCCGGCCGATGCGCGGATCGCCAGGGGCGTTCAGCAGCACCAGGCCCGTTAGATCGAGCGACTTGAGCGTCGCATCAAGGTCATCGAGCGCATGCGTCGCGATCCACGCCACGTTGCCGCCCACGCTGTAGCGCCGTCGCGCCGGCTGCACGCGCGCGTCCAGCGCAGGGATGCGGCCGGGCGTGAGTGGCACTTTGACGACCGGCTCGCCGTCGGCTGCCCAGGCGAACTCACGCGCGGCGCACCAGAGCGCCACCTCGTCATCGCCGGTGATGATCTCGCCGCCGCTGCACAGCGCGCGCACGCGATCCATGCGCTGCGGCAGGCCGGCCGCCAGCCCACCGACGCGGATGAGGATCGCGACCTGATTGGCTGCCCCGACGACCAAATCAATCGCATTCAAGTCATACGGGCAGTTGGTGAGCTTGGGCAGCAGCGCGAGTGCAGCGTCGAGCGAAGCGCAGTCCACCCGCAGCGTGGCGTAGGCCTCCGGCTTGGGGAAGACCTTGAACGTCACGTCAACCAGCGCGCCCAGCCGGCCTAGGCTGCCGACCATCAGCTTAGGGTAGTCGAAGCCGGCAGCGTTCTTCACCACTTTGCCCCCGCCCTGGATCAAGTTGCCGTTGCCGTCAAGGAAGCGCGTGCCGATGATGAAGTCGCGCACGCCGCCGTAGCGATAGCGCTCCGGCCCGCAGGCGTTGGCGGCGACGGTGCCGCCGAGCGTCGCGCCACGCTCGACCAGCAGCGGATCGAACGGCAGGTACTGCCCGTGCTCGGCCAGCAAGGCCTGCACCTCGGCCACCGGCGTGCCGGCCCAGGCCGTGATGACGAACTCGGTCGGCTGATAGTCAATCACGCCGGCCAGTCGGCGCATGTCGAGCGTCGCTTGGCCGTTAGCCGGCGCATGGAGCTTCGTCATTGCGCCGCGCGGGCGCACACGCGTGCTCGATGCGATTGCCTCTTGCAGTTCGCGGATGAGATCGGTAGACATCGGATGTGGCGCTGCGCTAGCGAGGCGCGGCATAGTCAACGACGAACACGTAGTTGCCGGACGCCGCGTGGCGGGCGATGCCGATGCCGATCTCGCGGTACTCCGGCGAAAGGATGGCCTGGCGCTGTCGCTCGTCGTTCAGCCAACTCACGAAGGCGTCCTGCCAGCGGGCGAAGAGACCCCAGTTCTCCGCGCTGGCGGCGAGAGAATAACCGGCCGCGCGCATGCGTGCGTCCGGTGGCGCGCCGTCCGGTCCGAGGCGCGCCGCGTCGCCCAGTGCGTTCAGCGTATTCAGCGGCAAGCCGGCCAGATACTCCGCCTGCTTCTGCGCGACTTGTTCCAGCACGGGCGAGATGGTGTAGAGCGGCAGATCGTAGCCGCGCCGCACCTGGTTGTGCAGCCGGAGCAGCGCCTGTCGGACGCCGGCGATGTCGTCGGCGGCAGGCACAGGGAGGCGGGTTGGCGTGGCCGTGGGCAGCGGCCGCGGTGTAGGCGTCGGTGTGGGCGTTGCGGTTGCCGTGGGCGACGGGGTCGGTGCAACCGTCGGGGGCGCGAGGGTTGGCGTAGGCGCAGCCTCGATGCTCGGGGCAGGCGCCGGTTGGCGCTGGATCCATGCCTGACAGCCGGCGATGAATAGCGCGATTCCGGCTGTAGCGACGATATGGGTGAATCGCGTAGTACACATGGCAAACCTCCGGCAGAACCTAGAGGTTCTGCTTCTACTCCCGCGAGATCGCGCCGGCGCGCTCCAGCGGGTGTGATCCGACTTGGCGCAGGGCGGGCGCCTCGCCGATGGGGAAGACCTTGCCACGGTTGGCCAGCTCCAGTGGGTCTATCGCCTTGCGCAGCGCCCACATCGCGTCCATGTCGGTTTCGCCGAACTGGCGCGGCATGTATTGGCGTTTCTCCATGCCTACGCCGTGTTCGCCGGTGATGGAGCCGCCGAGCTGGATGCACAGGTCAATGATCTCGCTGGCCAGTTCCTCGGCGCGATGCAGCGCGCCTGGCTCGCGGCCGTCGAACATGATCAGCGGATGCAGGTTGCCGTCGCCGGCGTGGAACACATTCGCCACGCGAATGCCCCACTTGGCGCTGAGCTTCTCGATCTCGGCTAGCGCTTCGCCCAGTCGTCGGCGCGGCACCACGCCGTCTTGCACGATGTAGTCGGGGCTAAGCCGGCCCACAGCGCTGAAGGCGCTCTTGCGGCCCTTCCAGATCTTCATGCGCTCTTCGTCATCGCGCGCCACCTTGATCAGGTAAGGTTGCGACGCATCAATCACTTCCTTCAGGCGCGCCCACTCCGCTTCGACCTGAGATCGCTCGCCCTCCAGTTCGACGATAAGCAGCGCGGCGGCATCCAGCGGATAGCCGGGCTTCACCGCGGCCTCGGCGGCCTGGATCGAGAGGTTGTCCATGATCTCCAGCGCGCCGGGCAACAGGCCGGACGCAATCACGCTGGACACGGCATCGCCGGCCGCCTCTAGGCTGCGATAGGCTGCCAGCAGCGTGCGGTAGGTCTCCGGCTTCGGCAGCAGCCGGACGGTGATCTCCAGCGCGATGCCGAATAAGCCCTCGCTGCCGACGAACAAGCCGGTGTAGTCTGCGTCCACGCTCTCCAGGCTCTCGCCGCCCAGCTCGGCCACTTCGCCGTCCGGCAGCACGACTTTCAACCCCAGCACGTGGTTGCTGGTCATGCCGTATTTCAGGCAATGCGCGCCGCCGCTGTTGAAGGCGACGTTGCCGCCGATGGTGCAGATCGGTTGGCTGGAGGGATCGGGCGCGTAGAGCAGGCCGTAGGGTGCAGCGGCCTTGGTGATCTCGATGTTCACCACGCCGGGCTCGACCACGGCGATGCGCTGCTGCGGGTCGAGCTTGAGCATGCGGTTGAGCCGGTTGAGCGCGATGACGATGCCTTCCTTCACCGGCAATGCTCCGCCGCTCAAGCTGGTGCCGCTGCCCCGCGCGACGAACGGCACGCCGAAGCGGTGGCAGGCTTTGACTGTCTCGATCACCTCGGCCTGCGTCTCGGGGATGACAACGGCGACCGGTCGGGCCTGAAAGGCGGTGAGGCCGTCCGACTCGTAGGCCGCCAGCGCGGCTGGCGCCATCAGCAGCCGATCGGATGGGAAGATTGCGCGCAGCGCGGAGAGAAAATCGGCTTGGCTCATCGCAGGAATTTGAACATCGCCTCGTTGAAGGCATCGGGCTGTTCGAGTGGGGTGAGGTGGCCGGCGTGGGGGACGACGACCAGCTTCGCGCCGTCCACCTCACGCGCGATCAACTCAGAGTCGCTCGGCGGCGAAATTACGTCTTTCTCGCCGACGATCGCCAGCGTCGGCACCTGAACTCGGCGCAGCCAATCGGTCATGTCCTTGCGCGCGGCCAGCGCTTCGAGCGTGGCGACGATGGTGTCGGGGTGCGTGCGTTCGATCATGTGACGCACCTCGTTGCCGCAGCGCTCGATGTTCTCCGGCGCAAGCAAGCGGGGCAGCATCTCGTCGGCATACGGCCGCGTGCCCTGCGTCTTCACCAGCTCGGCCTGGCGCTTGCGGTTGGCCTTCGTCTCCGGTGTATCGCCGGCGGCGCGCGTGTTCGAGAAGATCAATCGGCGCACGAGCTTGCGGGTGGCCAGCCTGCGCCAGATTGCCAGCGCGATGTAGCCGCCCATGGACAGCCCGACGAAGTTCGCGCTCTTGATCTTGAGATGATCGAGCAAGGCGACGATGTCGGCGGCGAAGGTGTCCACGGTGAGCGGCGTCGGCTCAGCCGGCTTCTTCAGCTCGCTCGACGCGCCGAAGCCACGCAGGTCGGGCGCGATGCACCGGTAGCGCGTCGAGAAGTAGTCGAGTTGATGTCGCCAGATGCTGTGATCCAGCGGGAAGCCGTGCAAGAAGACGATCACGCCGGTGGGATCGCTGCTGCTGCGATCCTCGTAAAACATGCGGAGTCCGTTGAGTTCTACGTACATTTAGAATCATCCTGCCATCTGTCCGGCAGTGCGTTGTCAACGCTTCAAAGATGCCGTGCCGGACGGGCTTCATCAGTCGGTATGGTCTCGTTGCGTCCGGCGACCGAAGCAGATCAAAGCGTCATTCGCCGCATGGTCCTGGCGGCGCGTCTCGATCCGACGTCGCTGAACTGGAAGAATTTTATCGTCGCCGTTGACGGTGTGGAAATCGTCGGTGTCGCCCAGGTCAAGCCTTATCCCGACTGTCGCGAGTTGGGCAGCCTGGTGGTGAGGCCGGCCTACCGCAATCGGGGCATCGGCGGCCGGTTGATCGAGGCCTTATTGCAGCACGAGCGCGGCGACGTGTACTTGCTGTGCGCGTCGTCACTGGCGCCGTATTACAGCAGGTTCGGCTTTGTGATCATTGACGATGCGCAAGCGCCTGCGACGCTGCGCCGCAAGTTGCGCCTGGCGTCGCTCTTTCGCCTGGCCGGCGTGCGCGTCGTGGCCATGAAGCGCGCGGCGTGATTCAATTCGTCCGCCCCAGCAAGCTGTGCGCCAGTTCGCGCAGCGCGCGGCACGCGGCGTTGTCCAGCCCCGTCGCATCCAAGGCAGCAAGCGCGTGCGTGTAGGCCGCTTGAGCGGCTTGTTCGGCGTGTGCTTTGCCACCGGCGGCCTCGATCATCTCGCGCACCGGTTGCACGGCATCGTCGCGCAATGCGCCGGCTTCGAGGTAACTGCGGCGGATGCGCGCGTCACGCTCAGCAGCGTAGAGCACCGGCAGCGTCTTCTTCCCGTGGGCCAAATCGCTATCGTGCTTGCCGGTGACGGCCGGGTCGCCCCAGATGCCCAGCACGTCGTCTTGGAGTTGGAACGAAACGCCCAGCCAGCGCCCAAATGCGGCGAATGCCTGCACGGTCGCGTCATCGGCGCCGCCGAGCAGCGCGCCGATCTCGCACGCGCTCGATGTCAGCGCCGCCGTCTTGCCTTCGATCATGCGCATATATTCGTCGGCGTTCACGTCGCTGCGCGACTCGAAGCTTAGGTCGAGGTGCTGGCCGATGGTGAGCCGCACGCACATTTCGTCGAAGGCGCGCATGGCGCGCACGATGCGTTCGGGTGATGCGCCGCGCTCGGCCGAGCGCAGCAGCGCCAGATGCGCGAATGCGAACATCGCGTCGCCGGCGTTGATCGCTTGCGCTTCGCCCCACAGCTTCCACAATGTAGGCCGGCCGCGCCGGAGCTCGTCGCGGTCCTCGATGTCGTCGTGGATCAGCGAGAAGTTGTGCAGCAGTTCGATACCCGCTGCGGCGGGCACGGCATGTTGGCAGTCGCCCCCGCAGGCTTCGCAGCTCAGGAGCGTGAGCATCGGCCGAATGCGTTTGCCGGCCGGCGCAGTCGCCGGCGCGCCGTTGCTATCGGTGAAGCCGAGGTGATAGTTCAACATCACGTTGAACTGCTTGGGTTGCGACCCTGTGTTGATCAAGGCGCGCATCTCCTCTTCGACGAGAGGAACGTAGCGCCGGAAGGCATCGCTCAATGTGTTCGCGCTGGACATACGCGGGCAACTTTACCCAATTTGTCACGTAGATACAACCCGATGCACACCCAACCGGCGGCCAGCAGGTAGCCGGCGAGCACATCGGTAGGCCAGTGCACGCCTAGGTACACGCGCCCGAAGCCGACGCCGATGATGACCGATGCCGCGCCCAGCGCCGCCGGCACGCGCAAGCGCGGATGCCGCCAGCCCAGCGCGGCCAGGGCTACGAAGGCAATGACCGCTGCGCCGGCATGCCCGCTCGGATACGAGAAGCGTTGGAAGTCGGCCTGCAGCTCCGGCAGGCCGTGTGGGATGTACTCCACGCCGGGCCGCAGGCGTCCGATGGCGATGCGCAGGGCGATGTTGCAGGCCAACGCGCCGAAGTAGGCGATCACCGGCCAGGCCGCACCCACGATTCGCCCGGCGTCCATGTGCGTCCGGCGTTCGCGCAGTCGCGTCAGATGGATGCCGCTCACGAGCATGCAGATCAGCAAGGCCGGGATGGAGGAGCTGATGAAGGTCAGCAACCAGATCACGAGCGTCAAGGCTTCGCTGCGGGCAGCCAGCGCCGATTGGACCAGCGCCCACTCTCCGGGCAATGAGCCGATCAAGATGACAAGCGCCGTGAGTAAGGCCAGGGCCGAGAACGAGGCAAGCGCGATGCTCTCCCAACGCAGGCGCATAGAGCAGTAATGCTACACTGCCGGGCGCATGGTCACCACATTTCGGCTCGACGTGAACGGCCCAATCGGCGAGCGCGCCATCGCGCGGGTCGGCGAGCATGCTTCGCTCCGCGAGGCGTCCGGCCAACTGCCCGACGGAGCGTATACGACCTTCCGCACCTATGGCGGCGACCGCGTGTTGCGGCTGCGCCAGCATGTGCAACGTCTGGAAGAGTCGGTCGCGTTACTCGGCAATCCTGCCAAGCTCGACGAGGCTGCGACGCGACAGGCCGTGGCGCATGCACTGCGTGCGACCGGCTATCCCGAATCGCGCTTTCGGCTGACCTTTGCGCCGCCGGCCCTGTTCGTCAGCGTCGAGCCGTTCACGCCCTATCCGCCGTCGCTCTACGAATCCGGCGTCTGGTGCGTCAGCGTGTCGCTCCATCGCGACAATCCGCACGCCAAGAGCACGACGTTCATCGCTTCGGCAGCGGACGCTTACCAGGCATTGCCTGCGGGCGCGCACGAAGGCTTGATGATCGGCGAGGATGGCGCCGTGCTCGAGGGGCTGAGCAGCAACTTCTTTGCAGTGATGCCTTCGGCGATTGGGCAAGAAGCGCCGCTCGTGCTGCGCACCGAGGAGGCGCGCGTCCTGGCCGGCGTGACGCGCGCGCTGGTGCTGGAGGTCGCCCACGAGGTGTTGCCCGTGATCACCGAAGCCGTGGCCTATGGCGACCTGCCGCAGGCGCGCGAGTGTTTCATCACCAGCGTCTCGCGCGAAATCCTGCCGGTGGTGCGGGTGGATCAGATCATGATCGGTGATGGCAAGCCCGGCCCGATCACGCGCGCGTTGATGCAGCGCTTCCAGGCGTTGGTGCAACGCGAGGCCGAGCCGGTGCTGTAGCCATCATGTCCACTTCGACTGCTGCGCCGACGACGGATGCGCCGTATCCCGCGATCCGCCTGGCGCCGGCCATCGCCTCGCTCGTCCTGTTGCGCGGGGCGATGGATGCTGCCTACCGTGCGCCTCTGCCGTTCCTCGTCTACATCGCCGCAGCCTTCGGCGCCGATCCGGCCCGGGCCGGCTGGCTGGCCGTTGCATTGAGCGCCGCCGGTCTCATTGCGCCGATCATCGGCCCGCTGGAGGGCAGGTTGGGCCGTCGGATGACGACGCTCATCGCGTCAGGCGCGTTCATCGTTGTGTGTGCACTCATGCCCTTCGCACCGAGCTACTCGGCTGCCTTGTCGCTCTATCTGGCTCTGGGCGTAGCCAAGGCGCTGTTTACGCCTCAGGTGCAGGCGTTCATCGGCGACCACGTGCCCTACGCGCAGCGCGGCACTGCCATCGGCTTCGTCGAATTGTCCTGGGCGCTGGGTTGGATCGTCGGCGTGCCGATCTTTGGTTTTCTGATCGAGCGTGCGACCTGGTGGGCGCCGTTCGTCGCGTTTGGCCTGGCCGGCTTGGCCGGATTGTCGCTGGTGTTGCGCTTGGCCATCGTGCGCGAAGTTGCCGCACGTGCGACGGCGACGCGGTTCGACCGGGGCGGCCTACGGCGCGTGTGGAAAGCGCCAGCGGCGATGCTGGTGCTGGCCTTCGGGCTGCTGATTTCCTTCTCCTCGCAATTGGCCACGCTCACCTACGCGCCGTGGCTCGTTGCGCAGTTCGGCCTGACGCCGGTGCAGCTCGGGCTGGTGTCTATCGTGCTCGGCGTGGCCGACGTCATTGCCGAGCTGGGTGTGATCGCCCTGGTGGATCGCATCGGCAAGCGGCGCTCGGTGCTCACGGCGACGGCACTGTACGCTGCCTCGTTCATGGTGGTCGTCGCGTTCAGCAAGAACCTGGGGCCGATGATGGTAGCGTTGTTCTTGGTGTTCCTGACATTTGAGTATGCGCTGGTGGCGTCGCTGGCGGTGGCGAGTGAGGCGGTGCCGGATGCGCGCGCTGCGATGGGCGGTTTCGTCGTTGCGACGCACTCGATCGGCCGCATCGTCGCCTCACTGATCGCGCTGCCGTTGTTCGGCTTGGCCGGCCTAAGTGGCGTCATGATCGTCGCGGCCGGTTGCACGGCGCTGGCCGTCGTCGCGTTCTGGTTCGTACGGGTGGGCGAGGCAAATGCCTAGCAGCGATCAAGAGGCAACCGCAGGGGCACTCGTCAGCGTCATCATCCCCTGTTACAACGCCGGCCGTTGGCTGCGCGAGTCCGTGGATAGTTGTCTGGCGCAGAGCTACCATTCGATCGAGGTAATTGTCGTTGACGATGGTTCGACAGATGACAGCCCCGACATCCTGCGCAGCTACGGCGACCGCATCCAATTTGTACGACAATCGCATAGCAATGGCAATCGTGCGCGCAACGCCGGCATATCGCTCTCGCAGGGCGAGTACCTCCAATTTCTCGACGCCGACGATTATCTGCTGCCGGAGAAAGTGGCTGCACAGGTGGCGCTGCTGGAGGCGACGAATGCCGACGCAGTCTATTGCGATTACGCTTTTCTGACCTGTCGAGATGGCGCGCCGTGTCTGGGACCGTTCAGCGCAGTCAATGTGCAGCCGGACTTGCTCACGGCATTGTTGCGGGGATGTTGGATTCCGCCGCATGCGCTGCTCTGGCGTCGCAAAGCGATCGAAGCGCTGGGTGGGTGGGATGAGGCGTTCTTCGCGGCACAGGATTACGATCTGATGTTGCGCGCGGCGCTGCGCGGACTGCGCCTGCATTATCAGCCCGGTCATTGGGCGGTGGTGCGCCGCTACGGCAACCTCACCGTCTCGACGTCTGATCCGCTCCGGCGGTTGCAGTATCGCGCTCGCGCGCTGGAGAAGGTCGAACGCCAATTGGCCGCAGATGAAACGCTGCGCGAGCGATATGCATCCGAGCTGGCGCGCGCCTACTTCCGCACGGCGCGCGAGTGGTATCCGCTGGATCGCCGCGCTGCCGCGCAGCTTAGCGCTCGCAGCCTCTCCCTCGATCCGGCGTTCGCGCCGCGCCATTCGCTTGCCTACGACGCGGCATTCGGCTTGTTGGGGTTTGCGCCAACCGAGGCACTCGTGCAGGCCTGGCGGAGGTTGAGGCGCGGCTTGGGCAAGATCAAGGGGTGGTCGAGCGAACTTTGGCAGCGTCGCCAGCCGCCTGGCTGCTGAAGAAGCGCTCGCGCAGCTCGGCGATGCGCGCGCGAATGGGGATGATCACCTGCGAACCGTCTGGCGTCGTCGCAAACTCGGTGTAACGCTGGTCGAGCACCTCGGACTTGATTTTGTCGCGCTCGATCTTCTGTGCCAACACGGCAAGTTGTTGCATCTGGTCGAGCGTCATGTCGGTCTTGATCGAAGCACTGAGTTCGCGCAGCATGTCCGGCGCACCGGCGATGAGCAGCGCCAGCGTTTGCGGGTTCTTGAGCTTCTCGCGCACGGCCAGGATCACCTGTTGTTGGCGGCGGGCGCGGTCGAAGTCGCCGTTGCGCGAGTGGCGCGTGCGCGCATACTTGAGCGCGGTCGCGCCGTCCATCGTCTGCAGTCCGGCCGGCAGTGAGAACACTTCCACGCCGTAGTCCTCCGTCGGATACTGGGGATCGTAGATCGGTTCCGGCACGTCAATCGTGATGCCGCCGATGCGATCTATGAAACTCTCGAAGGCGGTGAAGTTGATGCGCGCGACGAAGTGGATCGGGATGCCCAGGAAGTTTTCGACCGTCTTGCGCGCCAGGGCGATGCCCCCGCCCGGGTAGTCGTAGGCGTCGCCCAGGAAATTTGCCTGGTTGATGCGGTAGTTAGGTTGGTCGAAGTTCCCCGGAATCGGCACCCAGACGTCGCGTGGAATAGATAAGATGCCGGCTTCCATCGTCACCGGGTCGAGCGTGAACACGATCATGGTGTCGGTGCGATAGGCGCGCTCGCTTTCGCCGGCGCGTTGGTCAATGCCCAGCAGCAGGATGTTCACGCGCTCTTTGCCGTCCCAGGCCTTCGGCAGCACGATGATCTCGTCTTGTCCGGTGCTAGGTGTGGCGATGCTTACGGGCCGGGGCTGATTGAGGATCTCCGGCAGGATGGGCAACTCGTTGGCGAAATACTCGTAGGCCTGGTGGTAAGCGTAGAAGCTGGCGCCGATCGCCGCTGCGATCAAGCCGAAGACGATGAATCCGATGACGAAAGGTTTGCGCAGCATCGTTCCCTGATCCGAATCAATATACCATTTCACCCTGAGCCGTAGGGACACGTCCCCCTTGCGCAGAGCAGGTGAATCTTCTACGATGCGCGTCCATGGCCGAAGTTCTACAGCCGAATCGCCCGTTGGTCGTGTGTTACGGCGACTTGGTGACCGACCTGGTGATGGCCGTCGAGCGTTTGCCGATCGAAGCGGATCGCGTGCAAAGCATTCGCGCCATCAGCGTCGAGCCAGGCGGCGCCGGCAACTTCCTTATCACGGCTGCCCGCCTGGGCGCGCGCGCCGTCGCCTTCGGCGCGGTTGGCGAGGACGCCTACGGCCAAGCCGTATACGACATGCTGCAAGCCGAGGGCGTGGATGTGAGCTATGCGCAACGCGGCGCCGGCAGCGTGAACGTGCTGGTGTTGGTCATCGTGGACGACGCCGGCCAACATGTCTTTCTCGTCCGCGATGGGGTGGGCGATCCGTTCGTGCTGGACGCGCGTTCGATCGCGTTGATTCGGAGCGCCGACCTGTTCTTCATGCCGGGCTATGCGTTGCACGAGCGGCGCGTCGCCGGCTCCGCCGTCTTGACGACGCGCATTGCTGCCGAGGCAGGCGTGCCCGTGATGAATGATCTCGGCCCGATCGTCTCCGAAGCGCGCGTGCGTGAGGCGGCGCTGGAGATCGTTCGGCTGAGCGAAGTGAGCCTATTGACTGCCGATGAAGCAATGCGCTTCACAGGCGAACACAGTGAGGCCGGCGCGGCGCAGTGGATGCTGGCACGCGGGACGCGCCATGTCGTCATCAAGCGAGGGGGTGAAGGCTGCGCCGTGTATTCCGGCGATCGCTGCCACAGCGTTCCCGGCATCCCGGTCGTCGCACGCGATACAACCGCCGCAGGTGATGCCTTCGCGGCTGGTTTTGGTATCGCGTGGTTGAAGCATCGCGATGTGCGCAAAGCCGCCGAATTCGCCAACTGCGTTGGCGCGGCGAAAGTACGAAAACTCGGCAGCGGCCGGCAATGCCCGACCGTTGCTGAGGTCGCGGCGCTTTGCCCGGACAAGGTCTCATAATCTTCTCTTAGCAATTAGATAAAGTTCCCTTGAACTCCTCTCCATCTGCTCTGCAGGAGTAAGCCTACTTGACAGTAATAACATAGGAGAGAGAACAACATGAAGACCAACTTTCGCAAAGGCGTCGTCGGTTTGACGATGCTTGGCCTCGTCGGCGCCAGCTTGGCCTTGACTGCACCTGCACAGGCGCAATCTCCCCTGGGCAAGATCACCGGCGTCGCTTTCATTGACGCGAATGCCAACGGCAAGCGCGACCCGGGTGAAGAAACGACCCTCGGCCGCTTCAAGGTCACCGACGGCGGCAACTTCTGGCGTTGTGGCAACACCGGTCGTGACAACACCTACGGCCTCACGGTTCGCCCCGGCACTTACTTCGTGATGCCGATCGCCGGGCCCGGCCAGCACACCTCGACCCCGGTGATCCGCGTGCAGGTGCCCAGTCCCGGTTCGGCGGTGGTCGCCGATCTGCCGCTGGTGCCGCAGCCCCTCGCGCTGGCCGAGAACTGCGGCGCGTATGCGCCCAAGCGCACGGCGCGCGTGCCGTGGGGCATCCCCGAGACGGCGGTTGCGAATGGCTTCACCACGCTCACGCGCGCGATTGATGCTGCCGGCTTGTTCGACACGCTGAGCGGCCCTGGCCCGTTCACGGTGTTCGCGCCGAACGACCTGGCCTTTGCCAAGTTCACCGAAGATGAGCTGAATGCCATCCTGGCAGACAAGGCGCTGCTCACCTCGGTGCTCACGTATCACGTCGTGCCGGGCAAGGTGTCGGCCAACGATGTGGTGAACTCGACCGAGCTGACCACGGTGAACGGCAAGACGCTGAAGGTGGAGATCAAGGACGGTGAGGTATTCATCAACGATGCGCGCGTGATCGCTACCGATGTGACGGCGGCCAACGGCATCGTGCATGTGATCGACACGGTGCTCGTCCCCTAAATCGTTCACGGTTTTAGCGGGTGCATCCGGGGCAGACTGCTCAAAGCGGTCTGCCCCTTTTCGTTTCCTTTAACCGGCGCTTATCCGAGGGTTATACGGCGCTTAAAGCGCGCTCCTTATCATCGTGAAGTTGTGTGCAGCGGCGCACACTCTACCAACTGCCACATCAAGGCGTGCTAAATAAGGACAGGGCCTGGACGTTGTCTTTGATCCAACGCCAATCAACCAGCCTGCGAAGTGCGTCGGCGTCGTCAGCTAACGCATGCAATATCTGCTCGACTCGCTCGATTTTGGCCTCGATGGTGGCGTAGAGTTCGCCTTCAATGTGGTCACGTAGGTATTCGAAGATGCGCTCAACGGGATTCAGCTCCGGCGCATACGGCGGTTGGAAGATCACCGCACCACCAGTGCCAGTGCTAGTGCCAGCGATGGCCGTACGAACAGCCTTGGTCTTGTGAGCGGGCGCGTTGTCCCACACCACAGCATCCAAGCCGTCCGGATGTTGCTGCCAGGCGTGCACCGTCGCCAGCATGCTGTCTTGACGCAGGTTGGCCTGCCAACGCCAGCGCAGCTTGAGCCGGGTAACGGCTAATCCGAGCACCAGCCAGCGGTGGTCAAACCGCATCTGCTGCGGCTGCACCAGCTTCATGCCGACTGGACACCAGCGCCGGCGCACCTGACTATGTAAACCCACCCGCATCTCATCGCTCATGATGATCGCGCCGTCCAACCTGACGCCCGCTTGGGCCAGCTGGTAACACAGCCCCCTCTCTCCACGCCGTTTGGCGTGCTTCGTTCCGTTTGACATTGGCCGGGCGGGGCACCTTTTTGCGCAGTCCCAGCCGCGCGAACACCCCGCGCATGCCCCAGTAGGTGTATCGCACCTGGCATCGCGCTTGCACCCACGCCACGCCGTCGTGGATGCTCCGAATCTTGCCCGCGGCCGCCTCTTGCACTAGCGCGCCTTCCTGCTCTTCGCTCAGCCGCCCGCCCACATGCCGCCGCCCGCCCCAGCTATGCCCCGCGATCAATTCTGTCAATCCACCTTGGCGTAGCCATCGCACCCACGTATCGGCAGCCGTGCCACTGATTCCGCATGCTTTAGCGGCCGCATCGGTGCTGGTGCCGCGTTTGAGTTCGTAGGCGAACTGGTAACGCCGGCGCTTCAGGCCATCCTTCTCCTGGCGATACAGGGCTTACAACTGCTCGACGCTCTCAGCGATCTCAATCGGTTGTCGCGGTCGTCCTGTTCTCATACGCCAAGTTGATTTAGCACACCTTGACTCCGCAAGTGGTATCGACGGGAGAATCACCGATGAGCTTACTGGATGTGCGCGATTTGCGCCTGGTTTATCCCAACGGTCACGAAGCCCTGAAGCGGGTGAGCTTCAGTGTGGAGGCGGGGGGAGATCGTCGCCATCATCGGCCGCTCGGGTGCCGGCAAATCCACGCTGCTCCGCTGCATCAACGGCCTGGAGAAAGCGACGGAGGGCTCGATCATCCTCGACGGCAAGGACATCACCAAGATGAGCCAGCGCGAGCTGGCGATGGAGCGTCGCCGGATCGGCTTCGTGTGGCAGGAATACAACCTCGTAGATCGCTTGCCTGCCTTGACAAACGTGCTGACGGGTCGCCTGGGATACAAGAGCACGCTGGCCGGTGCGCTGGGGTATTTCGATCGCCGTGAGCGAGAACTGGCAGTGCACAACCTCGAACGGGTGAATTTGTTACATCGCGCAAGCCAGCGCTCCGATCGGCTCTCCGGTGGCGAGAAACAGCGCGTCTCGATTGCCCGGGCGATGACGCAGCAACCGAAGATCCTGCTGGCCGATGAGCCCGTAGCCAGCCTCGACCCCGAGTTGTCGGTTCAGGTGCTGAACGACCTGGCGCGCGTGGCGCGCGAAGACGGCGTGCTCACGCTCATCAATATCCACCAGGTCGAATTGGCGCGCCAGTTTGCCGACCGCATCATCGGCCTGGCGCAGGGCGTGATCGTCTTCGACGGCAAGCCGGAGCAAATGACCGAGGCGGTGATGGATCGCGTGTATCGCTTCGACAAAGTGCAGGTGTGATGCGCAGTAGTCGAGTGGATGGAGCTGGCATGGAAGTTGTTAGCAGAGAGTCCGTAGTGAAGGCCGAAACCAAACGCGCTACTTCGGGTGGTGTTTCGCGTGAAGAGCTGCTTTCCCCCTTTCCAAAGCTCTCGTTGTCAGGCATCTTGCTCTTCGCGCTGATCGTGGGCGTGTTCTCCTGGGCGATTCAAGGCACGCGTCCGCAGCCCGAGCAGTTGGTCAAGGGCATTCCCAACATGGCCAACTTCGTGATCCGGCTCTTCCCCGTGGACTTCGACTGGCACGCCGTCGCCAAACTCCCATTCGAGATTCCGCTGCCGTTTTCGGTGCATGCGCGCTACACCGATACCCTCGACGGCGATCCCCTGCTCGATCAAATCGCTGCTGAGTTGCAGGAATCGGTGCCGCTCGATGAACTGCTGGAGAGCGGACAGCCGATGCCGGAGCAGCCGCAGGTGAGCGCCCCGGTGCAGGTATCCATGCTCGATCCGGGCGAGTTTCGCATCACGAGCGAGCCTTCGGTTCTGAATCGCGTGTGGGTGCCGGGCATCCTGCCGGCGGTGATCGAAACCTTGTAGATGGCGTTGATCGGCACCGCGCTGGCGGTCATCCTCTCCATCCCCTTCGCGTTGCTAGCGGCGCGAAACACTTCGCCACATCCCGTGGTGTATCAAGTCACGCGCCTGATCATGAACGCCAACCGCGCCATTCCCGAGTTGATCTTCGCGCTGGTGTTCGTGGCGGCCATCGGCCTTGGCCCGTTCACGGGCGTGTTGGCGCTCGGCATCGCCGCCATCGGTTCGATGGGCCGGCTGTACGCCGAAGCGATCGAGCAAATTGATCCACAGCAAGTGCTGGCCGTGCGCGCGACGGGCGCCGGGCGCTTGCCCATCTTCACCCACAGCGTGATCCCCCAGGTAATGCCATTGATGGCCAGCTACTCGCTCGTGTTGTTCGAGCACAACGTGCGCGCCGCAACGATCCTGGGCATCGTCGGCGCAGGCGGCGTTGGCTTCGCGCTGCAGAAATACATGGCGCTCTTCCAATTTCGCGAGCTGATGGGCGCAGTGATCGTGCTCATCATCGCCGTCACGATCATTGACCGCATCAGCGCGCACATTCGCCAGAAGTTGATTTGAGCTGCCGGCGCGTTACGCGCTCCCTTTCAACAAGGGATGGAAGCGCTATGCCGGCGCTCTGCAGCCCGCATCAATCGCAAGCTTTGAACGCAATTGTGTGACTAGTGAGGTAAGGAGGAACAAATCATGAACCGAAGAAAGTTTCTGCGCGCTTCGGCGCTTACGGTGGGCTCGGCAGCCTTCGCCTCGATCGTGGGCAAGGCGCCTGCCTTCGGATTGAACCTGAATCAATCGCCCGGCGAGTTCAAGGTCGGCATCTTTGCCGGCAGCGACGCCGAGCAAACCTTGAAAGCCGCCGAGCCGATCCGCGCGCACCTGGAGAAGTCGCTCGGCATTCCCGTCAAGCTCAGCACCGGCTCGAGCTACAGCGCCGTCATCGAGGCGGTGCGAAACAAGTTCGTGGATGCCTTCGAGGTGGGCCCGTTTGCCTACGTGCTGGCCAGCAGCCAGACCAAGCTCGACCCGCTCGCCGTGGGCATCTACCCGCGCGTGCCGCGCGGCGGCGTCGCCGTTTACAACCCGAGAGAGTCACCCTTTTACTTCAGCGTGATCTTCACCAAGAAGGGCTCGGGCATCCGCACGCTCGAAGACCTCAAGGGCAAGCGCTTTGCCTTTGTGGATCCCGCTTCGACCAGCGGCAACCTGATTCCGCGCACGCTCCTGTTGAAGAACAAGATTGACCCCGACAAGGACATGCAGTCGGTCTTCGCCGGCAGCCACCCCTCGGCGCTGATCGCTGTTTGGAACGACAAGGCGGATGCCGGGGCGAACTTCGAAGACAACCTTTACACCTTGGCGAATCAAGGCCAGGTGGATGTGTGCGGCTTCGCCGACGGCATCAACCGTCGCCGCACGCCCAAGGAAATCGAGCTGAAATACAACGCCTGTAAGGACGGCCAGATCGTCATCATTGCCTACAGCGACCCGATCCCGAATACGCCGTTTGCCGTTCGTGCCGAGCTGCCTGAGCAATTCAAGACGGCAGTGAAGGATGCCCTGCTGGCCGTTCGCAAGGATCCGGCGCTGGTCGCGGCATACCGCCAGTGGTATGTGGATCCGGTGACCGAGTATCCGACCCTCCGGCTGAAGAACATTGACTCCTTCTTCAATGGGCTGCGCGACGCAGCACGCCTCCTCAAGCTCGACCTGACGACGATGCGGTAACGCCGTCGTGGCGATCTACTGGGTGGCTCATGACCTTGTGCATCAAGGTCATGAGCCGCTACGTGAGTTTGCCCTTGTCCGTGCATCCACTGTCCGTCCTCAGCCGCGCGCCGGCGCGCGACGTCATCGCGCTGGCCGACGACGTCCTGAGGCGACTGAGCGACGTGCGCGTGATTCGAAACCGCACCGGCATCGTCATGTTGCCCTATCGCGACAGTGCCAAGGGGGTGACTTTTCACCTGGGCGAGGCGCTGATGGCCGAAGCCCAGGTGCAGGTTGCGCTGCCATCCGGTCGAGAAGTCGAGGGCTACGGCGCATGCCTGGGCCGCGATGTGCGACATGCGCTGGCGATGGCTGTGCTGGATGCTGCGCTGCGTGGCGGCATAGAGGTCGAACGTATCGAGGCGTTCATCGCAGCGCAAGCGGCTGCCTTGGACGCGCAAGATGCGGCGCTGATGGCGAAGGTCGAGTCCACGCGCGTGGCGATGGAAACGTTCTAATGTCTACGGCTGTTCCTGCCTACACTCAAACCGAAGCGATTGCGCGCCAAACGTTTCTGGCGCTGATGTGGGCCTTTAGCTACCCCGGCCGCGTGCGTCTCCTGCCCCCGTCCGGCTTCGACGAGGACGATTTCACGCTGATCGGCCGGACGTTGCTCGACCTTGAGACGAGCTACTTTTGCCCGGATGAAGCGCTGGCGGCGCGGTTGGCGCGCTGCGGCGCAAAAGCCCTCGCTGTTTCATCAGCCGCTTACATCTTCCTCCCATGCCTGGACGAGGTGGCGCTGACGCTGATCCCCGACATCAAGGTGGGCACGTATGCGTTGCCGGATGAGAGCGCTACGCTGGTCATCGGTTGCGATCTCGATGCGCCGGACGCGCCGGAGTGCATTTGCCGTGGACCAGGCATCGCGGATCAGGTGCGGCTGCGCATCGGCGGTGTGCCGCCGGCCTTTTGGGAGTTGCGGCGGCAGATGATCCGCTATCCGCTGGGCTTTGATGCTTTCTTCGTACATTCCGGGCGCGTTGTCGGACTCCCGTGCACGACCCAAGTGGAGGTAGCCTAGCGATGTATGTCGCAGCACGAGGTGGCGAGGGCGCCATTCAGAATGCCGAGCGGCTCTACCGCGAGCTGATCGGCAACTTCGACGCCGAAACCGTGCGCACGATCGAGCGCGCCATGCCCTATCTGATTGACCGGGTGATGGGCGAGGGTTCGCTGTATGCCCCGGAGCTGGCCGCGCTCGCCCTGGCCCAGAGCGGCGGCGATTTGTACGAGGCCGTGTTGATGCTGCGCGCCTTTCGTAGCACGCAGCCACGCCTGGCCTACGCGCACGTTGTGGACGCCGAACGCATGCGGGTCGTCCGGCGGATTTCGGCAGCTTTCAAAGATATTCCCGGTGGGCAAATGCTCGGTCCTACGCTCGATTACAGCCATCGCGTGCTTGATCTGGCCGTGCTGGAGGGAGAGCCCACCACGCCGGCGCGAAGACACGACGGCGTGGACGGGTTGGAAGGAGAGCGCACCGCAAAGGCAGGAGGACACGAAGTCTCAGAACGCGGTGATGGCGCAGCGCCGGCCGCATCTTTGAACGGGGAGCTGCAACTTCACGGCGAGAAGAGCCATCTGCCGCTCGTTGCTGATTGGCAACGCGACGCCGGCCTATTGCCCGCGTTGCCCGTTCATCCTTGCCAGGATGCCGCCGAGATTCCCGACGTGACGCGCGAGCCGTTGCTCTTTCCTGCGCCGCGCGCCATGCGTCTGCAGTCGCTGTCGCGGGCCGACACCGGTGGCGTGTTGGCGCTAGGCTATGCCAACATGCGCGGCTACGGCGCGGTACATCCAACCGTGAACGAAGTGCGGCTGGGCTATGCCGATGTCGAGATCGCCCATCCGATCACCGGTGAGCTGTTCAGCATCGGCCGCGTCCGGGTGACTCACGCCGAGGTCGTCACAGCCGTCGAGGCCGCGCCTGCAGGTGGCGAAGCGTCCGCCGACGGGCCGGCTCAGTTGCAATTAGGGCTGGGCTTCTGCGCCACGATCGGCTGGAACGAAGTCAAGACGATCGCCGGGGCGATGCTCGATATGGCGATGGATCTGCCCGATCCCCATCCTTCGCACACCGAGGAGTATGTGCTATATCACACCGATCCGGTCGAGTCGTCCGGGTTTTGCATTCATTACAAGCTGCCGCACTACGTGACCTTCGGCAGCGAACTGGACGTGGTGCGCAGCATGGGCGTGGCGAAGAAGGTCGCCGGCCTGGGTGACTACTACGGCGATGGCGGCGGCCTGGCTGCCGGGATGCCGGGCGTGTATTCAGAGCGCGCTGCGCCGCCGGCTGTCTCGCAGGCGGCCGGGGAGCCAATGTGACATATGCCGACCATCGCCGAACTCGCTGCGCCCAATCCGGGCTACTCCTATGCCTTCCTCGACGAATACGCCAAGCGTGAGTTGCGCCGGCGCATCCTGAAAGCCATCGCCATCCCCGGCTACCAGGTCCCTTACGCCAGCCGCGAGTTGCCGATCGCGCGTGGGTGGGGCACCGGTGGCTTGCAAGTGACGCTCGCGCTCGTCGGCCCGGACGATGTGGTGAAAGTGATTGACCAGGGCGCGGACGACAGCGTGAATGCAGCCAATCTCCGCCGCTTCATCGCGCGCATGGCCGGCGCAGCCACAACCACCGATGCGTTGAAGGCCACCATCCTCCAGAGTCGCCATCGCATCCCCGAAGAGTGCCTGCAGGAATACCAGACCCTGGTGTTGCAGGTGCCGGACCCGGAGCCGTTGCGCAGCGTCGAGCATGACATCAGCAAGGCACGTCTGCTGCACGCCGAGGCCGATTACGGGCTGCTGTGGTTGCGCCTGTATGAGCAATTGGTGCGTTATCGGCGCGTGACGCTGGGCGCGAGTTACCCCTGCCTGGTGAACGGGCGCTACGTGATGAGCCCATCGCCCATTCCGCGTTGGGATTTGCCCAAGCTGCATCGCGCGGCGTACCTAACGTTGCTCTCTGCCGGGCGCGAGAAGCGCGTGTACGCCGTGCCGCCCTACACCGACGTGCGCCCCCTCGAATTTGCCGACGTGCCCTTCCGCGTGGAGGATCAGCGGGGCTGGACGTGTCGCCACACCGGCCTGCAGAACAAGTTCATGAGCGAATTGCCACAGCCGGGTGGCAGTGCGCTCTACGAAATTTCGGATACGGGCTTTGTAGAAAAGGTGATCGCTCGATCCAAGACCTCGGAAGTTTCTGTTGGGGTGACGTATTACGACGACGCCGGGAGGTTCTACATTGACGGCTACCTTCAGTAGCGACGCACCGTCGTACGCCTCTACGAATCACCCTCTGCTGGTCACGCAGAAGCCGCTGGTGCAGGCCTGTGGCCTGGTCAAGCGCTACGGCGGGCAGGTCGTCGCCGTGGATCATGTGGACATCGAGGTCTATGCCGGTGAGGTGCTCGGCATCGTCGGCGAATCCGGTTCGGGCAAGAGCACCGTGCTGCGCCTGCTCAACCTTGAAGAGCGACCCGACGAGGGCCGGTATTACTTCAACACCCCTGAACTGGAAGGGCTAGACCTGTTCGCGTTGGACCGGCCTGCACAGCGCCGCGTGCGCACCTTCGAGATTGGTATCGTGTACCAGAACCCACACCTCGGCCTGCGCATGCGTAACACCAGCAGCGGCAACATTGCCGAGCGGCTGATTGCGGCGGGTGAACGCAACTATCGCGCGCTCCGCCTGGCGGCCCGCGATGCGCTGGCGGCGTCGGAGTTTCCGCTGGAACGCATGGACGATCTGCCTATTCGTCTATCCGGCGGGATGCAGCAACGCGTGCAACTGGCCAAGGCCATTGCGCTGAAACCCAAGCTTCTCTTGCTCGACGAGCCGACGACCGGCCTGGACGTATCGGTGCAAGCGCGCGTGCTCGATACGCTCAAGCGCCTGCAACGTGAAACCGGCGTGACCACGATCATCGTCTCGCACGACCTGGGCGTGATTCGCATGCTGGCCGACCGCGTCATGGTCATGCGGCGGGGGCACGTCGTGGAGCGCGGCTTGACGGATCAAGTGCTGGAAGATCCGCAAGACGCGTATACGCAGCAGTTGGTGCATGCGAAGTTGTGAGAGAAGTGTCGAGGTGTCAGGTATCAGGTGTCGGGTGCCAGGGGGCAGGTGTCAGGGTGTCGGGTTGCAGGTTGTAGGTGTTGCGCATCCCACTATATGTGATACGGAGCGATGGTGCTCAAAATGTAAAACGTGAGACGCAAGACGCAGGACGCCCCCATGATCCTCGAAGTCAAACACCTATCCAAACACTTCGACGTGCATCACCTGCAGCGCCGGGTGGTGGCGTTTAGTGAGCTGACGTTCGACTTGTGCGCCGGCGAGTTCGTGCTCGTCGCCGGGCCGAACGGCGTGGGCAAAAGCTCGTTGCTGCGTTGTCTGTATCGCACGTACCTGCCGGTCTCCGGCCAGGCACTGTATCACGCGCGCGACGGGACGATTGACCTGGCGCGCGCCGCCGACGTGGACATCGCCAAGCTACGTCGCGAGGAGATCGGCCACGTCACGCAGTTCCTGCGCGTCCGTCCGCGGGTGAGCGCCCTCGAAGTGGTTGCGGAGCCGCTTATAGCAGCCGGCCTCTCCCATACCGAGGCGCAAGAGCGCGCTGCGCGCTGGCTGGCCGCGTTGGGCCTCAGGCGCGAGTTGTGGGATGCCTATCCGGCCACCTTCTCCGGCGGTGAGCAGCAGAAGGTGAATCTGGCGCATGCCCTGATCGTGCCGCGCCGGCTGTTGCTGCTGGATGAGCCTACGGCGTCGCTCGATCCGCAAGCACGGGCAGCGTTGATGGAACAACTCGCGCAGCTCAAGCGATCGGGCGTGGCGATGATCGGCGTGTTTCACCACGCCGAGGAGGTGCGTCACTTGGTGGACAAGGAAGTGGTGCTGGCTCAAGACGCAGGACGAACGACGAACGAATCGCTGCGTCCTGCGTCTGGCGTCGTGTCGAGCCGAGAAACCGGGGGTGATCTCGATGTGGTTGAGTGACTTGAGGATCGTGCTGCCCGATCGCGTGCTGGAGCGCGGCTCGATCTGCGTCGAGGGCGGGCGGATTGCCGAAGTGATCGAGGGACCGGCGCCGCGCAGTGATTGGAACCTGCATGGGATGACGGTGCTGCCGGGCATCATTGATATGCACGGCGACATGATCGAGCGCGAGATCGAGCCACGCCCCGGCGTGCATCTCCCGTTCGACATGGCACTGATCGAACTCGACAAGCGTTTGGCCGCCAACGGCGTGACTACGGCGTATGCCGCAATCTCGTTCGCCGAGTTGTGGGATAAGCGCGAACTGCGCCGTGAGGAGCGTGCGCGCGAGATCGTCACGGCGATCTACTACCATCGTGATGCCTTGTTGACCGATATGCGCGTGCATGCGCGCTTCGAGGTCACCAACCGGCGCGCGCCGCCGGTGCTGCTGGAGCTGATCGCTGCCGGCCAAGTGGACCTGGTCTCGATCAACGACCACACGCCGGGGCAGGGGCAATATCGCGACCTAGAGAAATACATCCAGACGATCGCCGAGTGGCGCAACGTCTCGGCCGATGCGGTTGCAACCATGACGCAAGAGCGCATCGCGCAGATGCGCGAGACGCCGCCGGCATGGGACGTAGTGCGTGAAATCACGGCGCTCTCTTCGCGGCACCGGTTGCCCATCGCTTCACACGACGACGACACGCGCCAGAAGGTGGCCTTCATGGCCGAGATGGGCGCGACGATCAGCGAGTTCCCGGTGACGCTGGAAGCCGCCGAGGAAGCCAAGCGGCGTGGCATGCATGTGGTGATGGGTGCGCCGAATGCGCTGCGGGGTGGGTCGCATTCCGGCAACCTCAGCGCATTGGAGGCTATCAGCGCTGGCTTGGTAGACATGTTGGCCGCGGACTATCATCCGGCAGCGCTGCTGCAAGCGGCCTATACCATCGCCCGGCGCGGCGTGCTGCCGCTGCACACCGCTGCCAAGCTCATCACCCAGAACGTGGCCGACGCGTTGGGGCTGCGCGAGCGTGGCGTCATCGCCGAGCGGCACTACGCCGACCTCGCCTTCGTCGAGGAGGGGCCGCTGCGCCCGCGCGTGCGCGGCGCGATGCGCAACGGCCACTTTATCTATGTGGACCGCGTCCTCGCGGCGCGAAGTGAGCATGCATTACATTGACCTCTTTCCAACAGATCGTGCACATACACCGAAAAGGCTGTGTGAACGGCCGACGATTCATCCCTCTTCGTTCGTCATGGATAGTTGGATCGGCGCATGGACGGACATTGGCCCGGGCTGCTCGATCATCGAGGCGACATTCGGCGACTACAGTTACGCCGCCGATAACGTCTCGATCATCTACACGATGGTGGGCAAGTTTTGTTCCATCGCCTCGCATGTGCGCATCAACCCCGGCAATCACCCCATGGATCGCGTCACGCCGCATCACATGACCTACCGGCGGGTCGAGTATGGTCTGGGCGAGACAGACGACGCTGCGTTCTTCGATTGGCGACGCGCACATCGGTGCGTGATCGGGCACGATGTCTGGCTAGGCCATGCATCCACGGTGATGCCCGGCGTAAACATCGGCATTGGTGCAGTTGTTGGCGCGGGTGCAGTGGTGACGAAGAATGTCGGGCCGTATGAGATCGTTGTCGGCGTTCCGGCGCGGCGCATTCGCAAGCGCTTCGATGATGCCTTGATCGAGAAGCTCTTGCGCATCTCATGGTGGGATTGGGATCGCGCGACGCTCGAAGCACGCTTCGATGACTTTCGCGATGTGCATGTCTTCATCGAGAAGTATGGGTGACGCATCGCTCGAGTTGATCGTGTATGCGTGCCCGACCGGCCCGTTGGCCGACCAACTGGACGCCTACTACGCACGCGTGCGCGCCGAACACGGGCCGAACGCGGCGCATCGCTATCCCCCGCATATCACGCTCGTCGGCTTCTTTCGCGATGCGCCGACAGCGTTGCCCATCTACGTCAACGCGGCTGCCGAGGCATTGCGCGCTGCACCGCGACCGCCTTCAATCACCATCACCGGCGCAATGTTCGAGCCGAGCTTTCACGGCCTGCTCATCGAATCGCCCTGGCTGAAGGATCTGGCACGTGCGTTTGCTTGGTTGGCGCAATCGGCCGGCCGGCGAGAGGCGTTGCGGTTGAAGGATTGGCTGCATCTCAGCCTGGCCTACGAATTCCCGCCGGAACAGCACGTGGCGCTAGCTACCTTGGGGCGCGCGATGGTAGATGTAGCCGCGCCTGTCCGGTGGGAATTGCGGTTATACGAGCGCTCCGGCGCGGATGAGTGGCGCTGCCACTACACAAGCCCCTGCGCTTAACCCTCGCTTAACACCAGTCTGTATCATGTTGTATCAACGCAGATGGATATGACGAGTGGCGCGTTCGTCTCGGTTGAAAGCATTCGGCAATCAGCCCCGGTTGAACTCGATCAGGTGCATCCACTGATTAGGCTGTTGGGCGAGCCGAACCGATTGCGCATCTTCGCCCTCCTCACCCGTGGAGAGCGCTGCGTGTGCGATATCGAGGCGGCGATGACGATGCCTCAGAACTTGGTATCACATCACCTGCGCGTCTTACGTGAGGCCGGCTTGATCGAGGTGCGGCGCGAAGGACGCTGGGCCTACTACCGAGTCAATAAGACTTACTTAGCGCAGATCTATCCTATCTTGTGCAGCCTGTTCGACCCGAATGCGGTGAGCGACGCGCGCGCCGAATGTTGAATGTTCGCATGAAACCGACGATGACCGACACTCCAAAGAAACGTGTGCTCATTCTTTGCACGGCCAATTCGGCGCGCAGCCAGATGGCCGAGGGCATTCTGCGCTGGCTGGGCGGCGATCGCTATGAAGTCTTCAGCGCCGGCACCAAAGCGACCAGCGTCAATCCCTTTGCCATTCGCGTCATGGACGAGATCGGCGTGGACATCCGCAGCCAGTATTCGAAGACTTACGAGCAGTTCATCGGCCAGCCCTTCGACGCCGTCATCACCGTGTGTGACGACGCTGCCGAGACTTGTCCCTTTTTACCGGGTCATTACCGGCGCATTCACTGGAGTTTTCCCGATCCTGCTGCCGTGGTGGGTGATGAAGCCAAGCTTCAGGCCTTCCGAAAGGTGCGGGACGGGTTGATCGAGCGATTCAGAACATTTGTCGAAATGAACCAGGAGGTTTCTCATGCCTAAGTCCAACGTGTTGTTCCTGTGCACCGGCAACTCGGCCCGCAGCCAGATGGCCGAGGCGTTCCTGCGCCACTACGCCAGCGATCTGTTCAACGCTTACAGCGCCGGTCTGGAACCGAAAGGCATGAACCCGTTTACCGTCCGGGTCATGAACGAGATCGGTATCAGCGTCGAGGGGCAATATTCCAAGAGCCTCCGCGAGTATCTCGGCAGGCAACTGTTCGCTTACCTCGTCACCGTGTGTGCCGACGCCGAAGCGCGCTGCCCGTCGGTGTGGCCGGGTGTGCAACACCGGCTGCATTGGAAGTTCGACGATCCCGCGGCTTTCGAGGGTACAGAAGAAGAAAGGCTGGCCAAGTTCCGTGAAGTGCGCGACCAGATCAAGGCTGCCATCGAAGCGTTCGTTGCACAGGAACGGGCAAAGCACGTCGCAGCAGCCCAGCGTTGACCGCCCTCACCGGCAACGCTACTCGAGCAATCGAGCATCATTAACGCACCACGCGCGTCATTCGAATCGGCATACACCCACCATGCGCGCCATGGATCTCGTCACGCAGCTCCAGCCTAACTCAGATAAGCGCCTCGTCCTCGAATGTGCTGGCCGGCGCATTCGACCCGGCTATCACGTCACCGAGATCAAGACGGCGAGCTTTCGCTCGCTCGATTGTGGTGCGCGCCTGCGGCAGTGGGAAGAAGTCATCGTCCAACTTTGGGATGTGGCCGATGAGCGCGAACGAGAATACATGCCCGTGCGCAAATTCCTCGGCATCTGGCGCAAGGTCGAAAGCGACGTCGGCCTGAACGGCCATGCCGAGGTCAAGTTCGAGTGGGGCGACGCCACCAATCCCGCTGTGCACTACACCTTCGCTTCTCTGCGTGTGGAGGGCGATGCGCTGATCGTCTCGGTCGAGCCGGTGCGCGCCACGTGCAAACTGCGCGATGACTGGTGGTTAGCGCAAGGCAGCGGGGCAGTGTGCTGTGCACCGGCCGATGGCGCGATGATCGGGCTTGATGCTATTCGGTCAGATCCGCCGGACAGCGCCGGTGTGTGCTGCCGTTGAGTCAAATGCCGGTGATTGTCGTTTGTCGTGACGGGACAGAGGATCGGTAAAAGCCGGTTGATTGTTTTGTCCGTAAGGGACGGGTCGTGGCAAGGTCGTCAGCCGCAGAATTGCGGGTAGCTGCGCTTTAGAAATCGGGCTCGCCGTTCAGCGACTGCAGCACTGTTATTTGATGGTGAACACCGGCTTCTCGCCGCGCAGGACGCGCAGCACGTCCTCGGCGACCGCCGTGCATACGCGGGCTTGCGACTCGGCGGTCAGGCCGGCGATGTGCGGCGTGAGCAGCACGTTCTCGAAGTGCGTCAGCGGGTCGGCCTCGCCCGGTGGCTCGTGCGCGCGCACGTCGAGCGCTGCGCCGCCCAGACGTCGCTCGCTCAGCGCCTGAACTAGCGCCGCCTCGTCTACGATCCCGCCGCGGCTGGTGTTGATGAGGATGGCCGTCGGCTTCATGCGCGCCAGGCGCTCGGCGTTGATCAAGTGGGCTGTCGTGGGCAGGAGCGGCACATGTAGCGAAACGAAGTCGCTCTCGCGAAGCACATCGTCCAGCGCCATGAGCGTCACGCCGAACTCGGCCGCGGCCAAGTGGCTCGGCGTGATGAGCGGATCGTGGGCGATGATACGCATGCCGAACGCATCGGCGCGCTTGGCTACACGCGCGCCGATGTCGCCCAGTCCGATCAGGCCGAGCGTCTTGCCGTAGAGTTCGATGCCCGCGCCGAACGCCGCACGATCCCATGCACCGCTTTTCGTGCTGCAGTCAGCGGCGGGCAGCTTGCGCGCCAGCGCTAGCATCGCCGCGAGGGTGTATTCGGCCACGGCAATGGCGTTGGCGTTACCGCCGGTGACGATGGTGATACCGCGCTCGCGCAGGATGTTCAAGTCGAGGTTGTCCAGCCCAACGCCCAGCCGGCCGACGACCTTGAGCCTGGGTGCATGCGCGAGCAACTCGGCGTCCACTTGCGTCTGGTTGCGCACGATCAGCGCTTCGCACTCTGCGAGCAGCTCGAACAGGCGCAGCCGATCGCGCCAGAGGTCGGGGTCGTAAGTGGTCGGGCCGAATGCTTCGAGGCGGTCAACGCCTACAGGCATCCATTCGGTGATGAGGAGCATGCTGGTTGTTCCTTCTTTCATGCTCTCACTGTGGTTGAGAGCCTTACACCTAGGCTTCCACTACACCGCCTCCAGCACATCCGGCCGATTCGGGTCGAGCACCGGCAGCGGCTCCGGCGCGATCAACTCGGCGTTCTTGAAGGCGCTGCCACAACTGAAGAGCACCGTGACATCGGCCGGCGAGAGAAAGCCGCCGGCGCGCAGTGTCTTGTAAGCCGAGAGCGTGGCCGCGCCCTCCGGCGAGGCGAACACGCCGGCCAGCCGCGCCATCTCGCGCATGTCGCGGATGATCTCTTCGTCGCTGACCGTGATCGCCGTGCCGCCGCTCTGTCTCACCGCGTCTAGGATCAGGTAGTCGCCAATGGCGACCGGCACGCGGATGCCCGGCGCGATCGTGTGCGCGTCCGGGAATAGCTCGGCGTGGCGCTGGCCAGCCTCGAACGCGCGGACGATCGGCGCACAACCTTCGGCCTGCACGACGATCATCTTCGGGCGCTTGGGGCCGATCCAACCGAGCTGCTCCAACTCGTCGAACGCCTTCCACATGCCGACGATGCCGGTGCCGCCACCGGTCGGGTAGATGATTGCGTCGGGCAGCGTCCAGTCGAAGTGCTCGGCCAGCTCCAGCCCCATCGTCTTCTTGCCTTCTTGCCGGTACGGCTCGCGCAGCGTGGACACGTCGAACCATCCCTTGTGCTTGGCGCCCTCGCGCACCAGCTTGCCGGCGTCGTTGATCAGCCCTTTCACCAGATAGGCCCGCGCGCCGTACTGATAGCCCTCCTTGCGCATCATCTCCGGCACGTCTTGTGGCATGAACTGATACACGGTCATGCCGGCGCGCGCGCCGTAGGCCGCCAGTGCCGAAGCCGCGTTACCCGCCGAGGGAATCGCGATCGCCTTGATCCCTAGCTCCTTCGCCTTGGACACCGCCGCCGAGAGGCCGCGCGCTTTGAAGCTGCCGGTCGGGTTGAGCCCTTCGTCTTTGATCCACAGCCGGTCCGTGCCGAGCTGTTCACCCAACCGGCCTGCCGGCAGCAGCGGCGTGCAACCCTCCCCCAGCGTGACCACGTTGGCCGGGTCGCGCACCGGCATGATCTCGAACCAGCGCCACATGTTCATCGGTCGCCGGCGGATGACCTGCGGCGTCAAGTGTTGGCGCGCGGCCTGCAAGTCGTAGCGCGCCAGCAGCACCTTGCCGCATTTTGGGCAGGTGGTATGGATCTCATCGGCGGAGTAGGTCGCGCCGCAATACGAGCACTCGAGATGGGAGAGATAGGAGTGCATGATGGGCTGGGGTATCAGGGGTCGGGTATTCAGGTGCGAGGTGTCGAGTGTCCTGTAGGCATATCACGCATCGTGTGACGGAAGACGCAGGACGACACATGCAAAGCGCAAAACGCGCTAACATGCGAGCGCCACCGCATCATGCATTCAAATTGATCACCATCAACTTCGGCTCGGTCATCTCCTCGATGGCATATTTGACGCCCTCGCGGCCCATGCCGCTGGCCTTCACGCCGCCGTAGGGCATGTGATCCACGCGGAAGGTGGATACGTCGTTCACCTGCAAGCCGCCCACTTCGATCTCGTCATAGGCTTTCATGATGCGCCCCATATCGCGCGTGAACACACCACCTTGCAGGCCGTAGTCGGTGCTGTTGGCCAACTCGATGGCTTCCTCGAACGTGTCGTAGGGGCTGACCGTGAGCACCGGCGCGAACACCTCCTGGCAGCTCACTTTCATCTCGCGGGTCACGTCGCTCAGCACGGTGGGGTGGAGCAGGGCGCCCTGGCGACCGTTGCCCAGTAGCTTGCGCGCGCCTTGCGTCAGCGCCTCATCCACCCAGGCTTCGGCCTGCATCGCAGCGCGTTCGGTGATCATCGGGCCGACGTCCGTTTCTTCCAATCGCGGGTCGCCGACCTTCAGCGCATTGATCTCATCGAGCAGCGTCTCGACCGCCTCGTTGTAGATCGGGCGATGGATGAGCACGCGCTGCACGCTGATACAGTTTTGGCCGGCGTTGGTGAACCCGCCGAAGGCGATGCGCTTGGCAGCGTAGCCGATGTTGGCGTCCTCGTGCACGATGGCCGCGGCGTTGCCGCCCAGCTCCAGCGCGCTGCGCTTGCGCCCGCACACGCGCTTCAGGTGCCAGCCGACCTCGCTGCTGCCGGTGAAGGAGAACATGGCGATGCGCTCGTCGCGCACCAGCTTTTCGGCTTGCGCGCCGCTGCACGTCACCACGTTGACGGCCTCGGGCGGCACGCCGGCTTCGAGCAGCATCTCACCCAGCAACAGCGCCGAGAGCGGCGTGGCGCTGGCCGGCTTGAGGATAAAGGCGTTGCCGGCTGCCAGGGCCGGCGCGACCTTGTGGCAAGCCAGGTTGAGCGGATAGTTGAACGGCGCGATGCACAAGATGATGCCGAGTGGAAAGCGCCGCACGATGCCGATGCGGTTCTCGCCGTCCTTCGTCCAATCCATGTTGATGACCTCGCCGGGGATGCGCCGCGCTTCTTCGGACGCGACGAAGACGGTCTGCTTGGCGCGCGCCACTTCGCCGCGCGCAGCTTTCTTCGTCTTGCCGCCCTCCAGCACCAGCGCATTCACCAGGTCTTCCGTGCGCGCTTCCATCTGGGCGTGCAGACGGCGCAGGATGGCCGAGCGCTCGTGCGCCGGCATCTTGCGCATGATCCGCGCGCCGCGCTGTGCCGCTTGCACGGCCGCTTCGAGGTCGTCGTCGCTTGGCGTGTAGATCTCGGCGACCAACTCGCCGGTGTAGGGGAATCGCAGTTCGAACGTCTTTTGGCCGGCGCGCCATTGGCCGCCGATGAGGAACTTTTTTGGATCGCTCATGATGTTTGGATTTGTCATCTTTCATCCATCCGTCGTCGGTAATTGGTAACCGGTCATCGTGATCACTGGGAAATGAAAGATCGAACGCTTCACTCGTACTTACCCTTGTCCCAAAACTCTTGAAACTTGGCCAGGCCATCGCGCGTGTAGGGATGGTCGAAGGCATCTTGATACACGGCCATCGCCGCGGTGACAATGTCTGCGCCAGCGACGGCGGCGTCGGCGATCTGCCGGCCGTTGCGCACGGCAGCGACCAGCACTTCGGTGCCAAAGCCGTAATTGTCGCGGATCTCGACGATGTCGGCGATCAAGCTGCGCGTCTCCTCGGCGTTGGCTTCCTTCCAGCCGATGAACGGCGAGACGTAGTACGCGCCGGCGCGCATGGCGGCCAGCGCCTGTACCGCGTTGAAGACCAACGTGACGTTCACGCGGATGCCGTCTTTGGCAAGGATAGGAATCGCTTTGAAGGCCGGCTCGATGCAGTGCAGCTTGATCACGAAGTTGGGATGGATGGACGCCAGCTTGCGGCCTTCGCGCACGAACTCGTCCGCCGTCTTGTAGTGCGGATTGACCTCTACCGATACGGTCTTGTCCGTGCCCTCGATCAGCTTGCCGATCTCGCGGATCACCTGCAGCATCGGCTTGCCGGATGCCAACACGTGGCGCGGGTTGGTCGTTACGCCGTCAATATCCCACGCGTCGAGCGCGTAGGCGATTTCATCTACGATGGCGCTGTCTAGAAAGAACTTCATATTACCTGCCCCCGAACCCCGTCAGCGCGATGCCTTGCACGAAGTAGCGCTGGGCGATGATAAACAAGGTCAGTACCGGAATCAGCATCAGCGTGCTGGCGGCGAACACCAATTCCCAGTTGGCCAGGTTGGAGTCGTTCAACGCGCGCACGCCGAGCGCCAGCGTCCAGTTGTCCAGCCTATTCAGGTAGATCAACGGGGTGAGGAACTCGTTGTAGTGCTGGATGAGCGCGAACACGGCGATGGTGGCGATCACCGGCTTGCACAGCGGCAGGATCACGTGCCACAGGATCTGCCAACGGCTCGCGCCGTCAATCGTCGCCGCTTCGTCCAGCTCCTTCGGGATGCCACGCAGGAACTGATACATCAGAAAGACGTAGAGCGTGGTGAGCGCGAACCAGAACGGCACGGTGAGCGGCGCAAAAGTGTCAATCCAGCGGAAGGTGCGGAACATGATGAAGCGCGGGATGAGCGTGACGATCTCCGGCAACATGATCGTCGCTACCATCAGCGCGAAGACGATCCGCCGGCCGGGAAACTCCACGCGCGCCAGCCCATATGCAACGATCGCCGTCGAGATCACCGTGCCGATCACGGCCAGCGCGACGACGATGAACGTGTTCCAGGCGAACTTTGCGAAGGGCAGCGTCTCGAACACCTTGGTGTAGTTGCTCCACTGCGGCGACTCTGGAATCCACACGATCGGGTGCTGGAAGACCTCGGTCGAGGCTTTGAGCGATGACGACACCATCCAGAACGTCGGCGCGAGGAAGGTGACCAGGCACACGGTCATCACGATTTGCAGGATGACCAGACCGGCGATGCGCGTGATCCGCCGGTTGCTATGCTGCCCGGTCGCCAGCGAGGGCGTCATGGTTTGCGTAGCCATTAGTCCGAGTAATACACCCAGCGCTGCGAGATGCCGAACTGGGCGATGGTGAAGCCGATGACGATGACGAACAACTCCCACGAGAGTGCCGCCGCGTAGCCCATGTTGAAGAACTGGAAGCCTTCGCGGTAGATGTTGAGCACGGCGAACAGCGTCGCGTTTTGCGGGCCGCCGTCGGTCATGATCAGCGCCGGCACGAAGATCTGGAACGAGTTGATGATGGCGATCACGCAGTTGTAGAAGATCAGCGGCGTCATCAGCGGGATGACGATGCTGAACAGCCGGCGCACCGGCCCGGCACCGTCAATGCTCGCCGCCTCCAACAGCGACTGCGGGATGTTGCCCAGGCCGGCGATGAAGATCACCATCTGCCGGCCGATCATCCAGAACGACATGATGATGAAGGCGGGCTTGGCCAAGTTGGGGTCGAACAGCCATTTGGCCGGCGGGATGCCGAGCCAGCCTAGCGCCTCGTTCAGGATGCCGAATTCGGGATGGAACACGCGCTGCCACACCACGGCGCTCGCCACCAACGGCACGATGATCGGCAAGTAGAAGCCAGCGCGATACAAGTCGCGAAAACGAATTGCCTGCGTCAACGCCAACGCCAGCGTGAACGAGATGACGAGCTGGATCGGCACGGCGAAGACCGTGTAAAACGCGCTGTTGTATAGGCTGAGCTGCGCCGTCGGGTGGGTGAGCGCCTTGATGTAGTTGTCCAGGCCGACGAACGTCGGCGCGCCGATCAGATTCCACTTGTGGAACGACAGCCAGATGGCGTATAGCATCGGGAACGCCGTGAAGACCAGGAATCCGATGATGAACGGCGAGGTGAATGCGTAGCCTTCTATCCAGTCGCGCCGCTTCGCGCGTCCGATGCGCCGCGCTTGTGCATTCGTCTGCGCCTGCGTGATTGCTGCCATCGCGCCCTCCGGTCGTGCGACACATGTCGGGTGTCAAGCGTCATGTGTCACGTGTCAAGTGTCACGTATTGCGCATCACGTATCGCGTGGGGAGCACGCAATACGTGATACGCAATACGTAGACGCGAATCCTTACTGCTTCGACTTCCAGTACTCGTCCAGCATGGCCTGCAGGCCTTCGTCCACCTTGGGCAGCACTTCTGCGGCGGTGGCGCTCCCGCCGATGAGGGGATCCCATCCGACCGGCTTGACCACCTCGCTCCACATCTTCGAGCGCGGGATGCCGCCGACGACGTCCACCTCCGAGAGGTTGAAGGCCTCCAGCAGCGCCTTGCCGTTCTTCACCTCGAAGCGCTCGGTGACCACCGGCAACCAGAAGCTCTCGATCAGCGCACTGGTGTTGGGGATGCGGCCGGTGATCTCGGAGTACATCTTGTCGCCTTCCTCGCCGGCCATGAACGAGGCGAACTCCCACGACGCTTGCAATTGGTCGCCCTTGAGCAGTGCCACGCCTTCGGTCCAGCCACGGTGCCGGCGCTTGCCTTCGCCCATCTTCGGCATGAGCACGATGTCGAAAGGCACGTTCTTTTTATCCTCGCGCAGTTGGGGGCTGTTGAGCGCGGGGAAGAACCACGGGCCCTCGTACTTCATCGCCACGTTGCCGGTCTGGATGGTGTTCGCGCCGCCTTGCAGGTCGGCCGGCGTCGGCGCGATCTTCAGCTTGTAGTACACGTCCGATGCCATCTTCTGCACGATGTCCACGATCTCCGGCTGGTTGAACATCGCCTTCTTCGGATCGTAGAGCTGGTCGAACTCTTGCTTGCCGGTCAGCCGGATCCAGCCGATGTCGCGGAACCAGTTGCCGTTGGCTTGCAAGCCATACATCTTCTTTTCGGGGTTCGTCAGCTTGGTCGCCAGCTCCATGAACTGATCGAACGTCCAGTCGTCGGTGGGGAACTCCAATCCGGCTTCTTCGAACGGCTTGCGCGCGTAGAACATCAACATCGCGGCGCGCTGCAGCGGGATGAGATAGCGCTTGCCGTTGCGCATCGTCGTGCCCTCGATGCTCGCCACACCTTCGGGATACACATCCTTGAAGTATGGATTGGCGTTGACGAACTCGTCAATCGGCGCCAGCACGTCCTGATCGGCGTAGGGCTGCCACTCCCATCCCTGGAACGAAGACACCCCGGGCGGTGTGCCGCCGGCGATGCTGGTTTGCAGTTTGGGATAGAAGTTCGCGTTAGGTTCGGCGACCGGCGTGACGTTCACGGTCACGTTGGGTGCGATCTCCTTGTAGCGCTTCACCAGCGCTTCCCAGGCCGGGATATCGGCGTTGTCGCCCCAGGCCAAGAAGTCAACGGTTGCAGGCGCTGCGACTGGCGCCGTGGTCGGCGCGGCTTCGGGTTGCGACGGCGCCTGGGCGGGGGGCTGTGCGGCCGGCATGGCAGGCGGCGCGGCGCACGCGGCCAGCGCGGCCAACCCTGCGCCTTGCGCGCCCAAGACGAGGAAGCGCCGGCGCGAAATCCTTACGGACGTGGTCTTCTTCTGGTTCATGTCCTTTCCTCCTGGAAATTCATCGCTTGAGCGGTAGCGAATCTCTCAGTCAATCACGATCGAACGCGGTATTGGGGATGAATGGTTTCCTCTCGAATGATCACCTCCTCAGCGGAATCTTCTTCCAACTCGGTCATCACAGCGACAGCGCCGGCATGTTCAGCATCCTGGCCAAGGCACGCAGCGCGGCTGTGTGATCGCCGTAGGCAAGCGCAATATGATGTTCCAGGCCTTCTTCTATGATCGTGGCGAGGACGTCGCGCACCGGCCGGTCGAACCGGAGCACCCCCGACGTGCCGCTGAAGCTGGGCGGCGCGTCCAGCATCTCACCGCTGCCGATGACCATGCGCAGATCACCTCCTGATCGGCTCAGCCGCGCGATCGTCACCCGGCCTGGCTTCAAGGCAAATTCCATGACCAGCGGCAGTCGCCGATTGGAATGCAGGCCGCCGCGTATGCCATCGCGCGGGTTGGCCATCGTCAACGGGGCTTGCCCACAGTGCCAGACGACGGCGCTGTCCTCTTGTGCGTCGCACTCGACCAAGTCGGTTCCGAAAGCCGGCTCGCCGCTGATCCATTGCAGGATGAGCTGGGTGAGTGCGCCGTGGGCGTCGGCCTCGCATCCGCAGGGAAGGCCATCGGTGTTCAGCAGCGACATCGCGCCGCATGCAGCGCAGCCCAAATCGGTGAAGAATTCCGGCCAGCAGCGCACGGCCAGCGCATCGCAACGCCATTCTTCGGCGAGTTGCTTGAGCGCGACATAGACCGCCAACGTGCCGTTCACGGGTTCGCGCGCGAGCACGTTCAGGTTGCCGATGTGCGCACCGAGCCGATCGCGCAGCGCGCCGATTTGACCGTTCACAGCGCGGGCGCGCTCGAAGACGGTGGGCAGGTCGAAGCGCACTACGTCCACACCGAGCCGCCGGCGTAACTGTTCAGCGTCCAGATGGCAACTGTCAAAGCCGGTCGGATGCTGGCCGATTACGCCCAGTCGGGTTTGTCGCAGCAATCGCCACGCGCGGCCGGCTTTGGCAACGGCCGTGACCTGCGCGATTGCCTGTGCGTCGTCGGGTGACGCATAGAGCCAGTGGTAGTTCACCCCGCGCAGCTTGAGCGCATGCCCGGCCAAGTTCATGCCGCACAGCGCGTTCAACCGCAGTCGCCCGCCGGTGCGCGCCTCGGGCACCGCCCACATCAGCAGCGGCGCGTCGCAGCGCTCGATCAATCGCACCGCGAGTGTGCTATCGGTGAAGGTGGCTTGGAAGCCGATCAGCACGTCGAGGGGTTTGTCGGCAAGCGCGCGCTTCATGGCGTCCAACGCGTCCAGGTCGGTTGCCAGGCGCGCGTCGCCGATCAGCTCGAACCCAGCGCGTTCGAGCGCCGTGCGTGCGGCGCGCATGACCTCCTCGGCCAGCGCGATGTCGAACGTCGTGCGGGCGAGGGCGACGAAGCCGGCGCGCAGCTTGTCCGTCACGATGAGCGCTTCGGTCATGCGGCCTCCAGTTGGTAGAAGAACGTGCTCAGTGCCAGCGAGGCCGCGCCGATGACGCCGGCGCGCCAACCGAACTGCGTAGGCTGCACACGCACACGGTCGCCCAGGCTGGCGAAGGCTCGCTCGCGCATAGTGCGCTCGGCCACCGGCAGGAGAAACTCGCTGCCCTGGGCAAACATGCCGCCCAGCAGGATTAACTCGGGGTTGAGCACGTTCACCAAATTGGCCAGCGCGATGCCCAGGTAGTGCGCACGATCCTCGAGTAATCTCAACGTGGCGGCGTCGCCTTCGCGGGCTGCAGCGAAGATGCGTTCGATGGGCTTGGTCCGGCCGTTCTGGGCCAGGCAGCGCGCCAGCGTGCTGTGTGGGCGTCGTCGGGCCAGGCGCTCGGCCTCGCGGACGATCACCGGCTCGGACACCAGCGTCTCCAGACAACCATACTGGCCGCACACGCACCGGTTACCGCCGTCGGGGATCATCACCGTATGGCCGATCTCGCCAGCGCCGGCTCCGCTGCCACGGAACGCTCGGCCGTTGACCACGAAACCTGCGCCCACGCCCACGCGGCCATAGACGAAGGCCAGCACGCCTACGCCACGCCCGGCGCCGAACAGCGCCTCGCCCAGTGCCATAGCCCGGACGTTGTTATCCACAGCGGTGGGGAGGCCAAGCCGGCGCTGCATCCAGTCACGCACCGGCACGTCGCGCCAGCCTAAGTTGGGCGCGAACACATTGACGCCGGTCTCATAGTCCACCAGCCCCGAGGCGCCGATGCCCAACCCGATTAGGCGATCGGTCTCGATGCGGCTGTCGGCGACCGTCCGCTGCACCAGCCGGGCGATCTGGTTCAGGGTGCGCTCCGCCGGCGCGGTCGCGTCGAAGTCGGCGATGGTGTTCTGGATGATCTCGGCGTGCAGGTTGACGACGGCCACGCGCAAGATGCCGATGCCGATGTGCACGCCAGCGGCGTAGCGCGCGTTAGGGTTGAGCCGCAGGCCGGTGCGCGGCCGGCCAACGCGGCGGTGGCCGTTGCTCGCTGTCCGGATGCGAGTCGTCTCGGCATCGTCTTCGACGACGATGCCCTGCGCAAGCAGGTCATCGATCAGATGGGTGATGGTGGTGTTGGAGAGCGCGGTGTGTTCGGCGAGCTGGGCGCGCGAGACGCTGCCCTCGGTGAGGAAGTGGTGGAGCACGGCGCGCAGGTTGTGCGCCCGTACCAGGCTGACGTTGCTCCCGGCGAATGTCGGCTTGGACATAGCGGCGCCTCGATAATTTCTCAACTTGAGAAATTAATTGAATTGTAGGAGTGCGGGCGGCAAATGTCAATCGTTATCAACGAGGGTGTAGCGCAGATTTGTGGGTGACTTTTGCGCGGGGCGGCAAAGTGGACGGCATGGAAGCCAGGCCGGGCCGCATACGTGTTCACCGGTTGCCGGCGTGGCTTGGCTTTCGATCCGGCAGCCATCAGACCCACAAGGTGTGTGGCGTGGGCGTCAATATGTCTTGCCAACCTTCGCCACCGGATGTCAACCTGTCGTAAGTGACGCAGTCCGGCTGACGGTTGTGTGGGTGAGTCGGCGCTGCGTCGTCTGCCGGCGATAGCTGCTCGGCGCAACACCGAGCTTTCGTTTGAACGCTCGGCTGAAGGCCGCCTCCGACGAGTAACCCACCGAGCTGGCGACGGCGCTAATTGGCAAAGCAGGCTGTTCCTTGAGCAGACGAATGGCCAATTGCAAACGCCAGCGGGTCAGATATTCCATCGGTGGCTCGCCAACCAACGCAGTGAAGCGCGCGGCAAAGGAGGAGCGCGAATATTTCACCGCGTCTGCCAGTTCGGCAACCGTCCAGGGCCGATCGGGCTGACTATGCATCAGGGCCAGAGACTCGCCAATGGCGCGGTCTTGCAGTGCGCCCAGCCAGCCGGCGTGTTCTACGCCGCGCGTTTCAACCCAGTGTTGAATGATCTGAATGAACAAAATGTCGGCCAGCCGGCGTAGCACGACTTCTTTTGCCGGGCGTTCAGCTTCTGCCTCTGCTGCCATCAGCGCCAGCACACTGTTCAGCCCACTGCCCACGTTGTGCTGGATGTGCACGACGCGTGGCAGGTGTTTGAACAAAGAGAACGTCTCAACATGCTCAAAGTCGAATGTGCCGCACAACACCACGGCCGCTGGTTGTTCACTCCAGCGCATGATGGCGCATTCGCCCCACTGGTCGAGTTGCAGATTGCGGAACACCGGCGCGTCTTGTGCTTCGAGCAAAAGGTGCTCGTCTCCATTCGGCAGAAGCACAACATCTCCCTGTTTCAGCGCCAAAACCGCCTTCTCGCCGGCCAACTGCAAATATCCATCGCCACGATACAGCACGTGGAACACCGCGCACGCGCGCGGCGCAAAATGCAATCCCCACGGCGACCCCAATTCAGAACGGCAATACACGCTGCTCTTCAGGCGCATCATGTTGAGCACTTGGGTCAGGGGATCCATACTCTGGACGATTGGCAAAGAAAAGTGGACGAATGGCTATAGATTGTCCGACGTTAGGTGATTATAGTGGCTGCATTCCGATTTTAGAGAGCCCAACAAATGCATCCAGCTCCACCAGGCGCTAGCCCTGCCTTGTATGTCTTGCTCGTGTTCGTTCACATCTTTACCACCATGGTCGCGGCCGGCCTGAACGCCAGTTACGTCATCTGGATCATGCGTGGCACAAAGAACCCAGCGAGTCTGCTCTTTGCTCTGCGCGGCGTCAAATTCATTGATGATTACCTGGCCAACCCCTGTTACCTGGTAGGCGGCTTAACAGGCGTGTTGATGATCCTGATGGGTAAAGCGGTTGCTTCGTATCTGTGGGTGGCGATCGGGTTGTATGTGCTGGCAATGGCGATCGCATACGGCGTCTATACGCCTCTGCTCAGCCGGCAGATCAAGACGCTCGATGCTCTTGGCCCAGACCATCCCGAATATCGGATGCTTGCCCGCCGCTCGAATCAGGTCGGCGCGGCGATGGGCATCCTGGTCGTGATCATCGTCGCGCTGAAGATTTTCGAACCACCGCTGTGGTGATTCATCGTCATCTGCGTCAGTTTCGTTCTTTTGGTTGCGTTCCAGCGCTCAAGGAGTCTATCATGCGCAGCGTCCGTATCATCCATGTCCTGGTTACGTTTTGTGTTGCTTTGTTTGCCGGCCTGCTCTACGCCTTTCAACAAGGAGTCATTCCAACGCTGAATACGTTGAACGCCGTTGAATACGCGAAGGTGGAACAGGGCTTGATTCGTAACCTGGACGCCTTTCCCACCGGCGTGATCGTCGTCGCTAATCTGGCGATGTTGCTGCCGTTGTATCCTTTGATTCGTCTCTGGAAGAGGCGCGATACTGCTTACTGGCGATTGACGGCGGTAGGCTGGTTGCTCTTCTTCTTTGGCGTTGGCGTGTTCACCATCGTTCTGAATGTGCCCATCAACAATGCGGTCCTGGCCTGGGATCCAACCGCGCCGCCGGCAGACTGGGAGACGGCCCGGAGCACCTGGAACAACCTCAACGCCATTCGTACGCCGATCAATTACGTGAGCTTGCTGCTCCTGATTTGGGCGGCTTTTGAATTGCCAAAGGTCTCGCTCGAGAGTAATCCGATCAAGTAGTGCGCCCGTGTGCCCTCCGTTTTACGCTTCATACCGCCGCGCTGAATGGCTTACGGCCGAGCGGTTAGCGTCGCCGTGAGTGTGATCGGCTGACCGTCGCGGATGAGCGAGAGCGTCACCGCCTCGCCCACGCGCTTGTTGTTCTCCAGGTAGATGGTAAGTTGGTCACGGGTGGCAATTGGGCGGCCGTCTACGGCGGTGAGGATGTCGCCGCCGATGAGCAGATAGCCACCGCGCAGGCGCAGTTGTTGCGTCGCCCCGCGCACACCGGCGCGGTCGGCAGCGGCGCCGGGCTGCACCTGGGCAATCAGCAGCCCGCGGTCCACCGGCAACTCCAGAATGCGCGCCAGGTCTGGGGTGATCTCATACGCGACGATCCCCAGCCAGGGGTGATCGTAGCGTCCTCTGGCGATGAGCTCCGGGACGATGCGCACGACGGTGTCGGCGGGGACGGCAAAGCCGATGCCTACCGAAGCGCCGATGGGGCTGCGGATGCTGGTGTTCACGCCGATCACCTCGCCGCGTAGGTTGAGCAGCGGCCCGCCGGAATTGCCGGGGTTGATCGCGGCATCGGTCTGGATCACTTCGCCCAGCACGGCCTGATCCTCGCGCTCGATGGTGCGGCCCAACGCGCTGATCACGCCGGTCGTCAACGTGCGATCCAACCCGAATGGGTTGCCGATGGCCAGTACGCGCATGCCGACCTTCAGGTTCTTCGTTGTGCCCATCGGCAGCGGTTTGATCTGTTCGGGTGAGAGGTTATCGGCACGCAGCACGGCTAGGTCAGAGTAGGCGTCGGCGCCGATCACGCGGGCGCCGGTGCGCGTGCCGTCGGCCAGGACGATCTCGATCTCGTCCGCGCCTTCCACCACGTGATAATTCGTGACGATGTGACCCTGATCGTCGAAGAAGAAACCAGAGCCGGTGCCTTCGTTCGGCACGACGCCGCGGAAGAAGTCGAACACTTGCGTGCGGGTGGTGATGTGCACAACCGATGGGCTGGCGCGCTCGTAGAGTTCGACGAACAGGCCCTCGACCAGCCGCTCGATTTGCCCCGGCTCGCCGAGCGGCGCAAGAGGCGCCGGCGTCGCCGTAGGCGACGGTGGCAGGGGCGTGGCTGTGACGACGACTACGCGCGGCGGCGCTGCGCAGCCCGCCAGCAACGCTGCCGCTGCTGCATAAGCGATGAGATGTCGAATGACCGAACCAACCATGTGTCACCTCAACCGGCGACCGGCCTAGACGGCCCGCGTTGGTTAGAAATTAGCGCCACGTTGTGTTCTTGCTCTCTCTTCCGACTTCCGACTCCCGACCTTCGGCCACTGATTCCCGATCCCCGGTCCCTGCCCCTGAATTCTTACGCCCCATACGGCGTCCAGATGTTCTTCACCTGCGTTGCCTGGCGCAGCATCTCGGCTTGTTCGGCGGCACCGAGCGTAAACCAGTCGCGCGGCCGGCCATGGTTCACCCACGTGCGCTTCAGGTTGTTCACCGAGGCGCGTTCGACCATCGCGCTACCTTCGGCGCTCCCGAAATACCACATGGCGTCCACGTCGGCGTGTTCGGCCAACACTTTGGCCAGCGCGTCGCGCGCGCCGGTGACGATATTGACTACCCCGCCGGGCACGTCGCTGGTGTCGAGCACTTGATACAGATCGGTCGCCGAGAGCGGATGCCGTTCCGACGGCGTGAGGACGATCGTATTGCCCATGCTGATCGCAGTGGCCAGCAGCGTGACCGGCGCCAGTAGGGGCGCTTCGTCTGGGCAGGCAATGCCGATCACGCCAATCGGCTCGTTGAAGGCCATGGTGATGGCGCGGAACGGCGTGCGATGCACGGCGCCGTCGTATTTATCTGCCCACGCTGCGAAAGTAAACAGCCGGCCGATCGCGGCGTCCACCTCACTCTCGGCGACGGTCGCATCGCAGCCGGTTTGCTGGACCAACCGCGCGGCAAACTCTGCCTGGCGTGCGCTCAGGTTCTCGGCGATGTAATACAGGATCTGCGCGCGATTGTGCGCGGTGTGTTCGCTCCAGCTCGCGACAGCAGCGCGCGCGGCCTCCACGGCGTTGCGGATGTCTTTGCGATTACCCTCGCCCACCTCGCCGATCGCGCTGCCATCTGCGCCGTAAACCATCCGGCTGTAGCCGGAGTCGGGCCGCGCCTGCTTGCCGCCGATGTAGAGCTTGGGCGTGCGGTCAATCTGGGAATGGAGAATGGAGCATGGAGCATGGAGAGTTGAGGGCTTTGCGCGCGATTTTCGATTTCTCAATTCTGCATTCTCAATTCTCACTTCTTTGAGTTTGACGTACTCGAACAACCCTTCTTTGCCGCCTTCACGCCCAAAGCCGCTCTCGCGGTAGCCGCCAAAGCCGGACGCCGCATCGAACAGGTTGGTGCAGTTGATCCAAACCACGCCGGCCTTGATCTTGCCGGCCACGTCGAGCGCGAGGTTGATGTCTTCGCTCCACACGCTGGCGGCCAAGCCGTAACGCGTGTTGTTGGCCAGTGCCACGGCTTCTGCCGGCGTGCGAAAGGTCATCGCCACCAACACCGGCCCGAAGATCTCCACCTGAGCGATGGTCGCCGCAGGCGATACGTCGGTGAACAGGGTGGGGGGATAAAAGTAACCCTCGGTCGGACAGGCCCAGCTCGGTTGCCAAATCGTTGCGCCCTCGGCCTTGCCCTGTTCGACCAGCCGCGTGATCTTTTGCAACTGCGGCGGCGCGATGATCGCCCCAATGTCTATCGCCTTGTCCAACGGGTCGCCGACGCGCAGCTTCTCCATCCGCGCGCGCAGCTTGTCGTAGAACCTGGGCGCGATGCCTTCTTGCACCAGTAGGCGCGAGCCGGCGCAGCACACCTGCCCTTGGTTGAACCAAATCGCGTCCACCACGCCCTCGATTGCGCTGTCCAGGTCGGCGTCGTCGAACACGATGAAAGGCGATTTGCCGCCCAGCTCGAGCGAGAGTTTCTTGCCGCTGCCGGCCGTCGCAGCCCGGATCTTCTTGCCCACTTCGGTCGAGCCGGTGAAGGCGATCTTGTCCACGCCGGGGTGGTTGACGATCATCTCGCCCACCTGACCATCGCCGGTGACGATGTTGACCACGCCGGGCGGCAGGTGAATGGCTTCGCACACCTCGGCGAAGCGCAGCGCGGTAAGCGGCGTCCACTCGGCGGGTTTGAGCACCACGGTGTTGCCCATCGCCAGCGCCGGCGCGATCTTCCACGCCAGCATGAGCAGTGGGAAGTTCCACGGGATGATCTGCCCGATCACGCCCAGCGGTGCGTAGTCGGCCAGCTCGGTCTCCATCAACTGCGCCCAGCCGGCATGATGGTAGAAGTGGCGCGCAACCAGCGGGATGTCAATGTCGCGCGTCTCGCGGATGGGCTTGCCGTTGTCCAGCGATTCAAGGACGGCGAACAGGCGGGCATGCTTCTGGATTTGGCGCGCCATTGCGTAGAGGTAGCGCGCCCGCACATGGCCAGGGGTGCGCGACCACGACGCGAACGCTTCTCGCGCCGCGGCAATCGCTGTGTCCACTTCTGCCTGCGTCGCCTGGGTGACGCGCGCGAGAGGCCGGCCGGTCGCCGGGTTCACGCTGTCGAACAGACGCTGCGGGTCGGGCTGCGTCCACCGGCCGGCGATAAATTGGCCGAAGGTGCGCCCGTGCTTGTCCAGCCAGGCGAGCGCCGGCTGAGCGCTCTCCGGCGCCGGGCCATAGGCCATCGTCTGGAAGATCTCTGCGATTTGAGGGGTCATCATGTCAGACGCACCTTACGCCATCTTCTTGATCAACTTCTTAAGGTGTTCGCGGTAACTGAAATGTTCCACTTCTACGTAGTGTCGCGTGGAATCCTTGTATTTGATGCCGCGATTGCGCGGTTGCTCGGCGGTGGCCTTCAGCCGGCGCATCATCTCCGCTTTGGCCGGGTTGTTCTTCTGTGCGCAGATGAACTTCGCCACGGCCTGCGCTTGGTAGTCCACGAGGCCCCACTGCCCGCTGTCCGGCTGGATCAGGCCGATGACGAACAAGTTGTCGTAGTGTGGATGGAAGACGTGCCAATACAGCACCGGCTTGCCGTCCTTCCAATTCAAGTAGCGTTTCTCGATGAAGGGGAAGGTGATATTGAAGCCGGTGGCGTAGATGATCACGTCAATCTGCTCTTCGCTGCCGTCTTTGAATAGCACGCGGTCGCCGCGCAGCTCGGCCACGTCCGGCTTGACCTTGATGTCTCCCTGGCCGACGTAGTAGAGGATCAACTGGTTGACGATGGGGTGCGTCTCGAAGAATTTGTGATCGGGCTTGGGCAACCCGTAGTCTTGTGGCAGGCCGATGAGCAGCTTGAGGATGATCGAGTACAGCCAGCGTTGCAGCGTGAGCGGCACGCGCAGCCGGAGCAGGAATTCGTTCACCTGATCCGAGGGCTTGCCGAAGGTGTATTTGGGGTTGTAGTAATAGCCACGCCGCGTGGAGTGGAAGGTGACCTTGGCGTTCTGCGCGCTCTCCACGGCGATGTCGCAGCCGCTGTTGCCGGCGCCGACGACGAGCACGCGCTTATCTATGAGCACGTCGGGCGTTTTGTATTGGCACGAGTGCAGCACCAGGCCATTGAATTTGCCGGGATAGTCGGGCCACTTCGGATCCCAGTTGTGGCCGTTGCAGATGATCACACCCCCGTAGCGCCGCGTCTCGCCGGTGCTCAGCGTCACCTCCCACAGCGGGCAGGTGGCGTTCTCGTCGGTGGGCGCGATGCGCTCGACGCCGGTGTTGAATGTGATCAGGTCGTATAGGCCGAAGTGCCGCGCGTAGCTCTTGATGTATTCGTGCGCCTGCCAGTGGCTGGGGTAGTCGGGATACTCCTTCGGCATCGGGAAGTCGGTGTATTCCGTGCCGGGCTTGGACGAGATCAAGTGAGTGGATTTGTAAACGCTGCTGCCGGGCTTGCCGTAGTACCAGTTGCCGCCCACGTCGTCGAGCTTCTCGAACACGTCGCAAGGGATGCCGTTTTGTTTGAGGTTTTTGGCGGCGGCCAAGCCCGAGGTGCCGGCGCCGACGATGCAATACCGATGTGCGTAGTCCATCTTGTCAACGCCTCTCCGACAAATTTTCGATCAAGATGATATGCAGCTCTAACGGACCATGCACGCCAAAGACCGGGTGCATCTCGATATCGCTGGTGCGGCTGCATCCGGTGATGAGTGTGACGTTGCTGCTGCGGCGAAAAACACCGAGCCGCTGGGCGCGTTGCGCGGCGATGTAGTCCTCCAAGCGTGGCACGAGCTGATCGGTGGTGATGACAGCGATGTGCACCGGCGGCAACAGCGATGCCATGCGCGGCTTGCCCGGGCCGGACGACAGCACCAGCGTGCCGGTCGCCGCGATGGCCCAATCGCAGCCGGTGATGCCGACGTCGGCCGTAGCCACTTCGGCGTTGTCGCCCTGGACGCGCGCGATCCCTAACGCTTGGAGCAGCGCCGCGATGCCGGGCAGCGGGATGTGCGCTTCGTCCCACATCGTGACGCGCCGAGCGTTGTGGCCGGCCAGCAGTTCGCGCAGCGTATGCCGAGCGGCTGCCTCGTCCGGCGCCGCGTGCACGACGCCTTTGACGCGCTCGACTTCGGCGATGAAGCGCGCTTTCAGGTCTTCGTCGGGCGTCAGCCGGGTGACGGGAAGGCGTGCCTCGGGCGCCCGGGTGTTGAGGAAGGGCTGAGGTGCAGCGCGCAGCCGCGCGAGAATGTCGTCGCGGGCAGATGGCATGTCGGTATTTTACGTGCTCGCTGCTTGCGTCAGGGCAACACCGAACGGGCGCGGCTGTTTACGGCACGAACGGCGGCGGTACTTCGCGGCGCCAGGTTTCGCAGGAGCTGAGACGATCGAAAGACCCCGAAGGGATGTTGATAACCCTAGTCATTGTCCCTGCGTCGCCTCATCCGCTCGCGGAAAGACTGACGTGCGAATGCCGGAAAGTCGCGCTGCTTCGTCCAGGCGTTAAACGGCGGCGGCAGCGAGCTGATCTTGCCGCTGCGACCGGCCAGCAAGCGAGTTGCCAGGCCGGCCAGCTCACCACCCAGCCGATAGAGTGCCGGCGACTTGAACGCGATCGCCCAAAGCCGCATGCCAATGCGCCAGCCGGCTGTCGGGTCGCCGACCTGCACCAGGTCGCGCCGCAGCTTCAGCAGCATGTCGGGGATGGCGATCTCGACCGGACAAGCTGCTTGGCATGCGCCGCATAGGCTGCTGGCATACGGCAGCTTTGGCGCATTGATCGGGCCGAGCAGCAACGGCGAGACGATCGAGCCGATCGGCCCCGGATACACCCAGCCATAGGCGTGACCGCCGATGTTCTGATACACCGGGCAGGCGTTCAAGCACGCGCCGCAGCGGATGCACGCCAGGCTCTCGGCATACTCCGTGCCCAGGATTCGCGACCGGCCGTTGTCCATGATGACGAGGTAGAAATGCTCCGGCCCGTCGGGTTCGCCTTCGCGCCTCGGCCCGCTCATCAGGTTGTTATAGACGCTCAGGCGCTGGCCGGTGGCGCTGCGGCTGAGCAACTGCACCAACACCACGTAGTCCTCCCACGTCGCGATCACCTTCTCGATGCCCATCACGGCGACATACACGCGCGGCGTGCTGGTGGAGAGCCGATTGTTGCCCTCGTTCTCGACCGTGGCGATCGTACCGGTCTCGGCGATGGCGAAGTTGACGCCGCTGATCCCCATGTCGGCTTCCAGATACTTTTGGCGCATCACCCGGCGCACGAAGCGCGTCATGTCCTCCGGCTTGTCGGTCATCGGCATGCCGAGTTTGTCGTGGAGCAGTTGTGCGGTAGCTTCCTTGGTCTTGTGCAGCATGGGGAAGACGATGTGGCTAGGCGTCTCGTCGGCAAGCTGAATGATGTATTCGCCCAAATCGCTCTCCACCACCTCGATGCCCTTTGCTTCCAGCGCGTGGTTCAGCTCGCTCTCCTCGGTGACCATGCTCTTGCCCTTGGTCACGCGCCGGACGTTGTGCTTGCGGCACAGGTCGAGGATGATTTGGTTCAGCTCGGCGGCATCGCGTGCCCAAAGCACGTGCCCGCCGTTGACGGTCACGTTGCGTTCGAGCTGCTCGAGCAGATCGGGCAAGTGGTTCAAGGCATGCTCGCGGGCCAAGCGCGCTTGGTGGCGCAGCGCGTTTGCGTCGGTGGTTTCAGCCATCGCCGCGATGCGCGCATTCACCCCGCGCGTCGTGCCGCGATCGAGCGCGGTTTGCAGTTGGATGTCGTTGAGAGCGATAGTGACGGAGCGGGAGAAATCTTTTGGCTTGAATTTCATGAATCAGTGTTGAGTTTTGAGTTCTTAGTTTTGAGTTGATTTGTCCTGGCCTGTCGTTTTGACGATGGCGGTGAGAATGCGCACAAGATTAAAGCTCTTCTGTTGGATAACGCTCTCGGCCATCGGTGGTTCCTCCTCCGGGACGTCTAGGGCTGCCTCCAGTTAACCGTGTAAGCAGACGTGGCTCACCTCGTTTCACTCCATGTACACCTCTCCAATCCATACCACTCACACTTCACACTTCACACCTCACACCTCAAATCTCAAATCTCAAATCTCAAATCTTCTCCGCCAGCACTTCCGCCACATGCACCACGCGACGGGGTGAATTGGCGCGTGAGAGGCCGCCGTTGATGTGCATCATGCAGCTCGCGTCGCCGGTGATGACGATGTCACACCCGATGCCGTTGATGGCGTTGAGCTTGTCCTGCAGCATGGCACCGCTAATGTCGCTCATCTTGATCGCGAACAGCCCGCCGAAGCCACAACACTGGTCATGACCGGGCATCTCCACCAATGTCAGGTTCTTCACATTGCCCAGAAGCACGCGCGGCTGGCGCGCGATCCCCAAACCGCGGTAACCATGGCAAGCGTCGTGAATGGCGGCCCGCGTCGGGCGCGGCAGCGACGCACCAATGTCGGTCACGCCCAGCACATCCACCAGGTACTGCGTGAACTCATAGGTGCGCGCAGCGATGCGCTGGGCCTCCTCGAACCGGCGATGGCCGCGAAACAATTCCGGGTAGTAGTGGTGCACCATCGCCGCGCACGACCCCGACGGCGTGACAATCGCGTCGTAGCCGGCGAACACATCAAGGAAGTGCTCGGCCACCTCGCGCGCCTCGCGGGTGAAGCCGGAGTTGAACGCCGGTTGGCCGCAGCACGTTTGCGCTTCGGGGAATTCCAGCTTGACGCCCTGCCGCTCTAAAACGTCGAAAGCGGCCTCGCCGATGTCCGGGAAGATCGTGTCAACAATGCACGTCACGAAGAAAGCCACGCGGTTCGTCATTGCCGGCGATGCTAGCATGAACCTGCGCTGCCGATTCGACGATCTTGTCCTTCCCTCTGACTCCTAGCCCCTGACCCCGGCTACAATCCGGCCTGACCGACTTGCCCGACTTCTCGATCGCCGTGACGGACCTGCTCTGCCTCACTCCTGCTGGACTCTACTGCCCAGCCGGCGATTTCTACGTGGACCCGTGGCAGCCCGTGCGGCGCGCAGTGATCACCCACGCGCATGCCGACCATCTGTGCCGGGGGTGTGAGTCATATCTGGTAGCGACAGAAGGCGAGCCGGTGGTGCGTTTGCGCCTGAGCGGCAGCACAACACCGAGCACAATTCAGCCTGTGCCCTATGGCGAGACGGTCAGCATCAACGGCGTGCGCGTGAGCCTGCACCCCGCCGGCCACATCCTCGGTTCGGCGCAAGTGCGCATCGAGCACAAAGGCCAGGTATGGGTGGTATCGGGGGATTACAAGACCGAGCCTGACGCCACCTGCGCGCCGTTCGAGCTATTGCGTTGTCACGTCTTCATCACCGAGTCCACCTTCGGGTTGCCGGTGTATCGTTGGCGACCGCAGCGCGAGGTTTTCGCCGAGATCAACGCATGGTGGCAGGAGAACGCGGCGCGCGGGCGGGCAAGTGTGCTCTTCGGTTATGCGCTCGGCAAGGCTCAGCGCTTGCTGGCCGGCGTGGATGCATCCATCGGCCTGATCTTCACGCATGGCGCGGTGGAACGAGTGAATGCTATCTATCGCGACTCGGGCATCGCCCTGCCGGCCACCGACTATGCCGGCGCGGTGACCGACAAAAAACGCTATCGGGGGGCGCTCGTCGTTGCGCCGCCATCGGCCAACGGCACGCCATGGCTGCGCAAGTTGGGCGATGTCTCCACAGCCATGGCCAGCGGCTGGATGCAGATTCGCGGTGTGCGCCGGCGCCGCGCTGTGGATCGCGGGTTTGTCCTCTCCGATCATGCCGACTGGGACGAGCTGATGCGCACGATTGCGGCCACCGGCGCCGAGCGCGTGCTGTTGACGCACGGCTACACAGCCTCGCTGGCGCGTCACCTTCGCGAACGCGGCCTGCAAGCCGATGTGTTGTTGACCCACTTCGAAGGCGATTCCATGGATGATATCGAGGTGGAACCGCCGTAAGTTGTTCATCGCCATGCCGATTTCCTCTTGACTCTCAGGCGGTGTGAGGGTGCATAGTTCTTATCGAATAAACCCTTCATCTCAAGGAGGAAGTCAGACATGTCGAATACACAATCAATCGCGGATGGCTATTCGGTGCGCATACTGGCGCGCAATGGGAGCTAAGCTTGTGTCAGGTTCGGCGCCGAATACGAGATCGTCGCCGGAGATGTTGAGAATCGGCCGTCGTTGGCCGCAGCGTTGAACGGCTGCTGGGGCGTTCACATCAATCTCAGAGGTGGACTGGACCCCGATTTGGAACGGCGTGGCGTAGAGAACGTTGTTCGGGCGGCAGCTTCGGCAGGTCTCCAACGCATCACCTATATCTCGGGTGCGACCGTCAACGAAGCGAACTGCTGGTATGCCAGCACGCGCGCTAAGTTTCAGGCCGAAGCGGCGATTCGCGCTTCCGGCATACCCTACATCACCTTCAAACCGCCCCACTTTATGGAATCTTTGCCCAAATATGTGCGCGGCAAGCGAGCCAGCGTCATCGGCAAGCAACCACATCCATGGCATTGGGTTGCTGCGCGAGACTACGCTGCGATGGTGTCTGGAGCGTATGCCAATCCGCAAGCCATCAACAAAGACTTATACATCCAGGGCCCAGTGCGATACACAACGCTTGAAGCACTGAGGAGGTATGGCAACGTTGATCGCGCGATTTGCGGGACAGAAAGAACCTTCGGATGTCTTGCCTTTCTTCCGCTACTTTGAAAGAGTGAGCGATGAAGGCAACCCGGCCGAAGCCAACGCTCTGCTTGGTGCGCCATTGACAACGCTGGAGCAGTGGTGCAACTTGCAGGTCAAGAAAGATTGATCAGGCTGATCGCCGAAGCGCCTCAAGCCCTCACAAGGCTTTAGGTGCTGCTGTCGAACAGAATATGTCAACGCTTTCAACGACTGAGACTAGAAGATGCGTTTGTGGCGCTGGCCAACCCACTTGCAGACTTTCCGGAGCGTGAAGCAGCAGTTGCCACAATCTGCCACTTTGCTCCCAGAGTTGATGCGTAAAGCGTGCTGGGCGTCATGATCATGCAGTATGCCAGCCAGATGATCGAGGCAATAATCATCTTGACGGACGCACTCAACAGTTGCTTTGACTTGAACTTATCTGACAGCGTGATTAATCTCTTCTTCGTAGCCAAGCAACAAGATAAGAGCAAAAGGAGCGTGCCATGAAACTTCAACCTTCACTTGCCTCAGTAACCGGTGGGCTGGCGCTCGTGATCAGCCTTGTGAATACATTCATGCCGCTGGGGCGGGTACAAGCCTCGCCGCCAAGGTCGCCTCAGGCCGAAGCTGCAGCCGCAGTGGGTACAGTGTTCACCTACCAGGGGCGGCTCAACGATGGCACCACGCCGGCCAACGGCGCCTACGATTTTGAGTTTGCCTTGTTCGACGACGCCGCCGCCGGCGTCCAGATCGGCGCGACCGTCGCCTTGAATAATGTTGCGGTGAGCAACGGCATCTTCACTGTGCAGCTCGACTTTGGCAATCCGTTCTGGCAACAGCAGACCTATCTGGAAGTGCGGGTGCGCAAAAGCGGCGATCCAAGTTTCACCACCCTGGCCCCGCGCAGCCGGTGAGGGCAGCGCCGGTGGCCAACGCGCTACCCGGTGTGTATACCGATCAGGCCGGCCAGTTCGTCGGCATTGGCCGCACGTATAGTATCTCCAGCAGAGAGGTCTTCGGCATCAATGCCGATTTCGGCGCAGCCGACACAAGCTATGGTGGGATGTATATCAATACCGTTGCGCCGGCGGGTCTGCCGTTCTACGGCTACGCAACCGCAGGAGCGTTTCGCGCGTGGACGACGTATAACCCGAACCCGGATAATGTGGCCAGTCCTAACCTGAATAATGGCACGTGGGAGGTGTACAACACAGTCGCAACGCGACCGCTGTTGCAAGCGCAGACGAATAGCATCGCCCAATCGGCCAGCGCGAACGGGTTGATCAAGGCGGGCGTGGTTGCAAACTGCAGCTCGCCAGCCTCGTCCATTTCACGCAGTTTCGTCTCTATTGTTCCCGTATCGCCTGCCTCGCCGCCCTCGGTGACGATTGCGTGGAGCGACACCTTCAACGCCTGCGTGATTGATTTTGGCTTTATCGTCAACAGTCGCTACTATGTGGCGATGGCGAATACATCCGAGCCGCGGTTTGCTACATGCGTTCCTGCACCTATTTCTGAGCCTGATTTCTCGAGAAAGCTGGTGTGCAGGCGATTTCTCACAGACGGCACACGTGAAAACGGCAGCATCGTCGTGCTGGTCTACTAGTGCAGGAGGCTGCCCATGTCTGCCAAAACGATTTGCATTCTGGCGATGCTGTTGATTGGGCTGATGGTGCTCGGCGCTCCGGTTTCGGCGAATGTGCGGGCTGCGGTTGAGGCGCCTGCGTTAATCCGGTCTGTCATTGCTACCGGAGGTGGCCAGAGCAGCGGCGGCACATTTACCCTGCACGGTACCATTGGCCAATCTTCGGCTGGCAACAGCGCCGGCGGGAGCTTCTCGCTGATCGCCGGCTTTTGGTACGGTGACCCGCAGTGGAAATCGCAACTGCCGCTAGTTGTTCGTTGATTAGGGTAGGCGAAGGGAATGCCTTCGCCTACCCATCTATCCTTTTGACTAAACGTGAAAGATTTCGCCCTTCGTTTCTTTATGGCTTTGGCCTGGTGTGTCGCGCTGGCAATGGGTGCACCGGTTCGTCCGGCGAACGCGGCATCGCTTGTGGTCAACAGCCTGAATGATGTGTTCGACTCTGTCTGTGACGCAGCACATTGTTCGCTGCGCGATGCGATTCATGTCGCCAATAACACGCCAGCAGACGATACGATTACCTTCAGCGCGAGCGGGACAATTGCACCTGTCGGCAGCTTGCCGCAAATTGTGGCTGCGAGCACAGCCGGCACGCTGATGATTGACGGTGGTGGGAACATCACCCTCAGCGGCCAAAGTGCCGGACGATTGCTGTGGGTGAGGGTTGGCGCGAATCTAACGCTGCAAAACTTGACGATCACCGACGCGAGTATCAGCGCCGATGGCGCCGGCGTGGCCAATTTTGGGACGCTTACGGTGAGGAATGCGACCTTCTCGAATAATGCTGCGGCAGCGGGCGGGGGCATTGCCAATTTCAGTGGCGCCACACTGAACATCGCCAACAGCACGTTCTCGTCGAATCGTGCGTCCAACGGCGGCGGGGCACTGGCGAACTATGCCGGCGGTGTGGTCAGCGTGGATAACAGCGCCTTCACGGGGAACACGACGGATAACAACGGTGGTAGCCTGTGGAATGCTGGTTCGCTCACAGTGAACAACAGCGCCATCTCTGCCAACACAGCCTCCGCAGACGGCGGCGGCATCGCCAACTTCGGCGCGCTGACCGTGAACACAGTCACGTTCGATCGCAACCAGGCCAGCAGCGAAGGCGGCGCGCTCTACAACGAAGGCACAGCATCGGTGAGTCGCAGCATCGTAGACGCCAATCGCGCAACGTTTGGGGGAGGCATATACAGTGGCAGCGCAGGTGGTTTGGCCCTTTCCAGGAGCGCTGTTGTGTCGAACATCGCGCTTCACAGTGGTGGTGGCATCTACAACGCTGGGTCGAGTGAAGCGCTGGTGGGCAACAGCACCTTTGCCGATAATCGCGCCAATGTTGCCGGCGGGGGAATTGCCAACGCCGCTGGAACGTTAACTGTCGTCAACGCCACGCTCTCGGGCAACAGTGCAGATGTTAGTGGGGGCGGCCTCAGCAACTCTGGCAGCGCAACGCTTCAGAACACCATCATTGCCAACAGTGCAGCCGGCAAAGACTGCGCAAGCGGCGGCCCAACCTCAAGCCTCGCTGCATTCCATACGTTGATCAAAAGCACCGGCCCAAATGCCTGCAACTTGACCAACAGCAACGGCAATCGAGTCGGCGTCGATCCTGACTTGGGCAATCTGACCGGCGCACCGGCGTATTTCCCACTCAACACCAGTAGCCCAGCGATCGACGCCGGCGACAACATTTCGTGTGCCGCGCCTCCGATCAACAACCAATCGCAAAACGGCATCGCGCGGCCGACAGACGGCAATGGCGATGGCCTTGCGGTGTGCGATATCGGCGCTGCGGAAGCTCCGGCGTCGCCTCGGATCTTTTTGCCAGTGGTGCGCCGCTCACTCGTGGCGCGCTTGCACCACCATGTGCATACCGTGCTTCGGGCGCAGCGTGACTAACGGATCGAGCGTCACGTGGTGCCCCGGTGCGAGCGCCAGCTGGAAGTGCTGCGCGATCGTCGCCAGGATCAGTCGCGCCTCCATGAGCGCGAAGGCGTTGCCGATGCAGATGCGCGGCCCGCCGCCGAAGGGGAAGTAGGCGAACTTCGGCAATCGCTTCTCCAAGTCGCCAAGCCAGCGCTCTGGCATGAACTGCTCCGGCGCGTCGAACCAGCGCGGGTCGTGATGCGTGACGTAGGGCGACACCAACACGGTGCTGCCGTTTGCTACGGGATAGTCGCCGATGCGCACATCTTCTTGCGGCTCGCGCGAAGTGATATAGGCCGCTGGATACAAGCGTAAAGTTTCTTTGATGATCGCTTCGGTGAATGGCAAACGCGGTAAATCCTCGAACGTCGGTGCGCGCCCGCCGAGTGTTTCATCCAGCTCGGCATGCAGCGCAGCTTCGGCCTGTGGATGTCGCGAGAGTAGATACCATGCCCACGTGAGCGTGTTCGCCGTGGTCTCGTGGCCGGCCACGATCAGCGTGAAGGCTTCGTCGCGCGCCTGGGCGTCGCTCATGCTGCCGGCTTCGTCCACTGCGGCCAGCATCATCGAGAGCAAATCGCCGCGGTCTTGGCCGGTTTGGCGATAATGCGCAATGAAGCGCGCGATGACGGCGTTGATCTTCCCCATCGCCCAGTCGCCTTCGCGACGGGCTGGTGTGGGCAGCCAATTGGGCGTGCGAATGATTGTCTTGAACGCTTGGCCCACTTGTCTCTGGCCGATGTCCACCGCGCGGCCGATGTCTTCGCGCTCTTGGGGCGTGAGCTGTTCGCCGAACAATGTCTTGATGACGATATCGAGCGTGAGTGACATCATGTCGTGGGCGATGTCGCGTGTTTGGCCCGGCTGCCATTCGCCGATGGCGCGTTCGGTGTAGGCCGTCATCGTTTCGGCATAGGCCGCGATGCGCGCCGCGTGAAAAGCCGGCTGAATGAGCTTGCGCTGGCGCTTCCATAGCTCGCCGTCGCTGACCAACAAGCCATTGCCCAGCGATGGTCGCAGCAATTCTTTGGTCAGCTTTGTCTTGTGGTACTTGGCTGCGTCTTCGACCAGCACCTGGTGGATGAGGTCAGGATGATTGGCAAAATACATGCGAAACGGGCCAAAGCTGAACTGTGTGAAGTCGCCATACTCGCGTGCGAGGCGCGTGAGGAAACCGAGAATGTCGGTCTGAAAAGCGCGTAGGTTGCGCAGGCCGTTGATCAAGCCGACCGGCCCGGGCGCAGACTTCGCTTGAGCCAGAGAAGATGGAAGCGTGGTCATCTCGACGCCAATTGTGCCATTGAGTTGAGAGTTAGAGTTGCCCCGACCCCACCGCCACCCCGACACTCCTTCTCTCGCGTATGATGCGGGCCGGAGCCGACCATGCGCGAATTCGCTGCGCTTTACGCCGATCTGGACGCAACCAACAAAACCAACGAAAAGGTTGCGGCAATGGTGCGCTACTTTCACGATGCGCCGCCGGCCGATGCGGCGTGGGCAGTTTACTTCCTCATCGGGCGTCGGCCGCGCCAAGCCGTGCCCACCTCCAGCCTGCGCGCCTGGTCTGCCGAGGCCGCCGGCATTCCCGATTGGCTCTTCGAGGAGTGTTACGCCGCCGTGGGCGATTTGGCCGAGACGATCGCGCTGCTCGATGTGCGTTCGGACGCGACCGACCCAACGCCGGGATCGCGTTCGCTGGCCGAATGGATCGAAGCGGTGCTGTTGCCGCTGCGCACGCTGGATGAGACGGACAAGCGACGCGCGGTTGTGTCGGCCTGGGCGTCGCTTGAGCCGCGCGAGCGGTTGGTATGGAATAAGCTGATCACCGGCGCGTTTCGCGTCGGCGTGTCGCAGAAGCTCGTCGTTCGCGCCCTGGCCGAACTGAGCGGCGTGGATGAGACGACCCTCTCGCATCGCTTGATGGGCGATTGGCAACCGACGGCCGACTTCTTTCGCAGGCTGGTCGCGTCGAACGTGGACGATGCCGACATCAGCCGGCCTTATCCGTTCTTCCTCGCCTACCCGCTGGAAAGCAAGCTGCCCACCGATGAGCGCGGGCGATTGCTCGATGCCGACTCGGTGGCCTTCGCCGAGGCGCTCCAGGCTGCGCTGGGCGACCGGCGCGATTGGCAAGCCGAGTGGAAGTGGGATGGAATTCGCGCTCAGCTCATCCGCCGGCGCGGGCAGACCTTCCTCTGGTCACGCGGCGAAGAGCTGGTGACCGAGCGCTTCCCTGAGATCGCGGCCATCGGCGACGCGCTGCCGGACGGCACCGTGCTGGATGGCGAGATCATGCCCTTCAAAGGCGGGCGCATCTTGCCGTTTGCTCAGTTGCAAACGCGCATCGGTCGCAAAGCGCTGACGAAGAAGGTCTTGTCCGAGACGCCGGTCGCCTTGTTCGCATACGATGTGCTGGAGATCGCGGGCGACGATGTGCGCAATCGGCCGCTGCGATGGCGGCGCGCGCAACTGGAGCAGCTAGTCGGCGAGCGCAGCTTGCCCGCCTTGAAGCTCTCGCCGATCGTCGAAGCTGAGTCGTGGGAGGCGTTAGGGCGATGGCAGCGCCAAAGCCGCGCGCGAGACGCCGAAGGGCTGATGCTCAAGCGGCTGGACAGCGCCTATGGGGTAGGACGCGTCGTCGGCGATTGGTGGAAATGGAAGGTGGCGCCCTACACCGCCGACGCCGTGCTGATCTACGCTCAGGCCGGCCACGGCCGTCGCGCCAGCTTGTTCACCGACTACACCTTTGCCGTGTGGGATGGCGACCCGCGCAATGGCGGCCGCCTGGTGCCGTTCGCCAAAGCCTATTCCGGCCTCACCGACGCCGAGATCCGCCGTGTGGATGCTTTTATTCGTGCCAACACGCTGGAGAAGTTCGGGCCCGTGCGCACCGTCAAGCCGCAGTTGGTGTTCGAGTTGGGCTTCGAGGGCATTCAACGTTCTGCGCGCCACAAGAGCGGCATCGCCGTGCGCTTTCCGCGCATCTTGCGCTTGCGCGACGACAAGCGCATCGAGGACGCCGATACGCTGGACGCGATTTGCGCCCTGCTGCCGGAGGAGCGGTGAGCCGCAGCCCGGCTTGGTTATCATGCACCTTTGTTGAGTGCAGGATTGGAAGCAGCCCTCGCTTGTGTAGAAGCATGGTTTGCCGCGCGCGGGTGGCAGCCGTTCGACTATCAGCGTCAAGCCTGGCGCGCGTGCTTGCAGGGCCGCAGCGGCCTCATTCACGCATCCACCGGCGCCGGCAAGACCTACGCCGCATGGCTTGGGCCGCTGGCCGAGGCGTTGGCCGAACAGCGCGAAGCCTCCGATGAGGCGGGGGCCACCGACGCCTCGTCGCGCCATCGGTCGGCCCGACGCGCTGCCCGCGCCGTTGCGCCACCGCTGCGCGTGCTATGGGTGACGCCCCTGCGCGCCCTGGCCGCCGATACCGAGCAATCGCTGCGCGAGCCGGTGGAGTCGCTGGGCTTGGGTTGGACTATCGAGCGTCGCACCGGCGACACGACGACGGCGCTGCGCGCCAAACAAAAAGAGCGCTTGCCCACCGTCCTCGTCACCACGCCCGAGAGCCTATCGCTGATGCTGAGCTGGCCGGATGCCCGTGAACGTTTCGCCGGCCTGCGCTACGTCATCGTGGACGAGTGGCACGAACTGCTCGGCACGAAGCGCGGCACCCAAACCGAGCTTGCGCTGGCGCGATTGCGCTGCTGGCAGCCCGGCCTGCGCACCTGGGGGTTGAGCGCGACACTGGGCAACTTGGACGTGGCGCTGCGTGCGCTGGTGGGCGCGCAGAGCACCGACGCGACCCTAATCTGCGCCGACTTGCCTAAGGAGGTGATCATCGAGTCGCTTTTGCCGGAGCAGGTGGAGCGCTTCCCGTGGGCCGGCCACCTGGGGTTGGTGATGCTGCCCCGCGTCCTGGAGGCGATCGAAGCCAATGCCAGCACGCTGATCTTCACCAATACGCGCTCGCAGACCGAGATGTGGTATCAGGCCATCCTAGAGGCGCGCCCCGAATGGGCCGGCCAGGTCGCGCTTCACCACGGCTCGCTCGATAAGGCGGAGCGCGAGTTCGTCGAACGTGGGTTGAAGGAAGGTCGGCTTCGCGCGGTGGTCTGCACATCGTCGCTCGACCTGGGGGTGGACTTTTCGCCGGTGGACTGCGTCTTACAGGTGGGCAGCCCGAAGGGCACGGCGCGGTTGTTGCAGCGCGCCGGCCGCAGCGGACACGCGCCCGGACGGCCCAGCCGGGTGATCTGTGTGCCGACCCACGCGCTGGAGCTGATCGAGTTTGCCGCTGTGCGCGACGCCATCCGGCAGGGGCGCATCGAGGCGCGATTGCCGTTGAGCAAACCGCTCGACGTGCTGGCGCAGCACGTGGTCACCGTGGCCGCAGGAGGCGGCTTTCGCAGCGAAGCGCTGCTCGCGGAAGTGCGCACGGCGTATTCATACCGTGACCTGAGCGATGTCGAATGGCAATGGGTGCTCGACTTCGTGACGCGCGGCGGCCGCGCGTTGAGCGCGTATCCCGAATTCCGGCGCGTCGTTTGCGACGACGGTGTGTATCGCGTAGCCGACCCCGCCATTGCGCAACGTCATCGCTTGTCCATCGGCACCATCGTGAGTGAGGCCTCCATCCACGTGCAATATCTCAGAGGGGGGCGGCTGGGCACGGTAGAAGAATCGTTTGTGAGCTGGTTGAAGCCGGGCGAGTGCTTCCGCTTCGCCGGAAGGCTGCTGGAGTTTGTGCGCCTACAGGACAACACCGCCTGGGTGCGCCGCGCCGAAGGCAGGCGGGCGACTGTGCCGCGCTGGATGGGCAGTCGTATGCCGCTCTCCACCGAGCTGTCGCATGTCCTGCGCGAGAAGCTCGATCAGGCGCGTCGCAGTTGCTACGCAGATGCGGAGATGGCGCTCGTCCGCCCGCTGCTGGAGCTACAGGCGCAGCGCTCCAAGCTGCCTGAGCCGGCTGAATTGCTGATCGAGCGCGTTCAGACGCGCGAAGGGCATCATCTGTTCTTCTTTCCGTTCGATGGCCGCGCTGTCAACGAGGGGCTGGCGGCCCTGGTGGCCTATCGCCTGTCGCGCATTCGCCCGATCTCCTTTTCTTTCGCCGTCAATGACTACGGCTTCGAGCTGCTCTCGCCCGACCGCGTGGATTGGGTCTGCGGAGATGTCGAGGAGCGGCGCACGACAGAACCGGCCCATGGGGAATGCGCGCCCTCGCCCCTGCGCAGCTTATTCAGCCCGGACAACCTGGCCGAAGATCTGCTGGCCAGTTTGAACGCGGCAGAATTAGCGCGGCGACAGTTCCGCGAGGTGGCGCGCATCGCCGGGCTGATCTTCGAGGGATTGCCCGGTCGGCGCAAGTCGAGTCGGCAACTGCAGGCCTCCGGCGCGCTGTTCTACGAGGTGTTCAGCAAATATGATCCTGATAACCTGCTGTTGATGCAGGCGCGGCGCGAGGTGCTGGAGCGACAACTGGAGGAGAGCCGGCTGGCGCGCGCCTTGCAACGCATCTCGCGCGGGCGCATCACGCTGCTCGACGTGGCCAAGCCGACGCCGTTGGCCTTCCCGCTCATGGTTGACCGCTTGCGCGAACAGCTCAGCAGCGAGACGTTGCTCGACCGCATTCGCAAGATGCAGGCGCAGCTGGAAGCATGAGATGAGTGGTGGAGTGACCTGGTGGTGAGTAGTGAGTCGGAAGTTGGGATGGCGACCGTGACGGTGGCCGGCGAGTTGTTGCAGCTCTTGCCCGAGCGGGTGGTCTTTTGGCCGCGACGCAGCACGTTGCTTGTGGCCGACGCACACTTCGGCAAAACGGCGGCCTTTCGCGCCGCGGGGATCGCAGCGCCGGAGGGTGGATTGTCAGACGACCTGCAGCGTCTCTCACAGGCCATTGCGCGCACCGATGCCGCGCGCGTGATCTTTCTGGGTGACCTGTTGCATGCGCGCCAGGGTCGGGTGGATCACGTCACGGCGCGGGTTGCTGCGTGGCGTGCTGAACATTCGCATAGGCAGTTCATGGTTGTGAGAGGAAACCACGACCGACATGCCGGCGATCCACCGCTCGAATGGCAGATGATCTGCAAGGATGAGCCGATTGTCGAGCTGCCTCTTGTCTTCTGTCATGCGCCGGATGCTGCGACGAACGGCTATGTGCTGGCCGGCCATGTGCACCCCGGCATTCGTCTTCGGGGCAGGGCGGGCTTGCGCGCACGGCTGCCGTGCTTCGTCATTGGACCGCGGCGCATGATCCTGCCGGCTTTCGGTAGCTTCACCGGATCGGCATCGGTGCGGCCGGCGCCGGGCGACCGAATCTACGTCATCGCCGGCGATGTGCTGGTCGAGGTGCAATGCGCACGCCGGGCCGGCTGATCAACTGCTTCACCGAGACCAGCAGCTCCACCCGCCCTCAGGCCAGAGGCTCAACTCGATCCCGCCACGTCCCAGAAGCGCACCACGCCATCGTTGCCGGCCGTGATCAACCGCAGCCGTCCGGTGTGAACAGCACGGCCTTCACCACACTTGTATGTCCGGCCAGCTCGCGAAGCAGCGCGCCCAGGGGCTGGGGCGAGAGGAACGTTTCAGCCAGCCGGTCAGTCGCCTTCGATGATCCCCCTCGCTGGGATCGTCGTTGCGCCGATGACACGTAGCGGATTGTACTGCCGATGAACCTCCCACAAGATAGATTTCACCGCCGACGCGCCGCCGTGCGCAGAATCAAGATCACCCAGACGATCACCACACCGCTGATGACGGCATTGCCCGTGCCTTCCGCGACGGGCGAGGCGCTCACGAAGTCGAACAGCCCGTGCCACAGCGCCACGATCAGGATGCTGTGACCACTGCCCCGATACATCCATGACAGCAGAATGGACCCCATCGTGATGCTGAGGATGTATCCGACGAAGCCACCCGCGCCCAGCGCCATGAAGTTCGCGTTGACGATCCTCGACCACATCGCCCGTCAACGCGAAGGGCACGAGGCGCGGTTGGCGCAGTATCAGGGTATCCCGATACCGCCGCTGGGTGACCCCAGCCTGGACCGCAACCGCACCTTCTGGAGGCTGACGCTGGAGCTGGGCATGGCGATAGAGCGGACGTATCTGACGTGGCTTGACCAGTGCGAGACGATCGTGCGAGGCATGGAGGAAGGTCAGCAGCCGGCTCACCGCTCGGCCCGCGCCAAACCCCGGCGAAGCGCATCACCAAAGACCAGGTGACAGCAGATCGCTCAGCGATCTGTGTGCCACACGCCGGGCTTCAACCGTTCCTGATAGCGCAGCAGGTGAAAGGAGAGCGCGACGTCCGGCTCCAGCAACAAGGGCTGGCGCGCAATGAACTGCTCGACGTATTCGCGCTCGCGGGTTTCGTCGCTATGGCGATACGCCGCTTCGGCCAGCGCCAGCGTGCGCACGTCTTCCAGGGTCGGCCAGTCGCCTTCATCCAGCCTCACCGCACTGAGGATCGCCTGCGCAGCCGGCAGCGTCTCCGCTGCGCGCGCCCGGATGATCGCAACGTTCAGGCAAGCGTTGCCGGAAGGTGTCTCCTCGCATGAGTTCGCCCAGGCTCCGAGCAACAGCTCAGGCCGGTCGTCGCGATATGCCTGCAAAGACAACTGCAAGTAGTCGAAGTCGTAGTCTTGGCCGTGTTCGACGGCGAAGCGCGTCTCTGTCTCGAGCAACTCTAACCGGCCCGAGAGGATCGCCAGCGCAGCCAGGTAGCCCCACGCCTGTCCGAAGAATGGCAACCCGCGGATATACAGGAAGTGATCGTCGAGGATGCGCATCCGCCGGTATAGCTCGAAGAACGGCTGAATGAACGCCCACCCGTCGTCGAAGCGATTCCACAGATAGGCGTAGCGCGCCTGTGCCAGGGCATATTCGCGCGGCACTTCTGGGAAGTTGTAGGCGGCCGCGCCCAGCAGCGCGACGTTGCAGTTGCCACCGTACCCTCAAAGACGATGTTCCCCTGATTGCTGGCCGAGATGTCGAACAGCCGGTTGTTCCACGCAATCAACGGGGCGGGCTGCACTGCGATGCTCTTCGATCCGCCGAAGATGTCCAGATCGTTACCGGCTGGATTCAAGCCGCCAGCGTCGTTTATGTCCAGATCGAGAAAGGCGTTGTCGTCGTTGTCGCCGAAGGAAGCTGCAAGCGAAAGCGTCACCAGCGCGATGGATGCATCGAAGACGACCACATCGTTGCCGTAGCTGCCCGCACCCATACAGTTGCCGAAATCCTGATCGAGGTTGGCTGATTGGATCGCCTCGCGCAACGAGCATGCGCCGTTCGGTAAAGCGTCGAATTCGTCATTGCTGGTAGTGACGGTGATCGTCGCGGCGTGGGCCGGCTGCGCCACAATCAGCAACGTAGCCGCGCCTGCGACAATACCGATGATGAGAGAGCAGAGCCGCGAGCTGTTCGAATGCGCCATGCGATGCGATATAGCGCAGCCAGCGTCAGTCCGGCGTCAGTTTGGAAATGTCGGATCGCCTAAAGCGCTTCTTGCAGTGGAAAGATTCGCTCTGCAGACGCCGGTTTTACAGCGGTGATCGCCGCCGAAAAGAGCTTACCCTTGAGCGCGGGGAGGTTATCGGCAGCGCCGCCCTTCGGCTCAATCTTCACATCCACGAAGCCCGCCTCGCGCAACTGCTGTGTGTAGAGGTGCACGTCAAGCGCGCCGGAGTAGCACGCGCCCCACAGCGCCATGTCACGCTTCGCGTCATCGCTCAACTCGCCGTCGGCCACCACATCGCTCACGGCGATGCGACCGCCCGGCTTGAGCGCGCGAAACATCTCGCGGAAGACTTGCGGCTTGTCCGGCGAGAGATTGATCACGCAGTTGGAGATGATCACGTCGGCAGCCTCGTCGGCGACGGGCAGCGCCTCGAGAAAGCCGTAGCGGAAGTCCACGTTGGTGGTCTTCAGCCGCGCCGCGTTGGCCCACGCCTTCGACAGCATCTCCGGCGTCATGTCCACGCCGATGACTTTGCCATCGGCACCGACCTGTCGCGAAGCGATGAAGCACTCCAGGCCGCCGCCGCTGCCCAAGTCAATGACGGTCTCGCCAGGCTGCAGACGCGCCAGCGACACGGCGTCGCCGCAGCCCAGCGTGAACGCCGCCACGTCCTCGGGGATGCCATCCAGCAACTCGGCGGCGTGGAACGGGTTGACGCTTTGCGCGCAACATCCAGCCTCGCTGCCTGTGCCGGGCGCACAGCAGCCGTCGTTGTTCTTCGCGCGTTCGGCGTAGAACGCGCGGACCGATGCATGAATGTCTGTGACTGGAATAAGGTTGTCCATGACTCTATGAATTCAACAGCTCGCGCTGCACAGCTTGTGTGGCCGGCTCCTGCGGCGCGAACGTCAGCATGAGCTGGCCGCAGCACACAGTGATCCGCTCGCAGTTGAGCGAGTAATAGGTCTCGCGCCCTTCCCGCTCGGCCATGACCAGGCCGGCATCGCGCAGGATGGCCAGGTGATGCGACACGGTCGGCTGAGACACGCCGATCTGTTCGGTGATCTCGCTCACCGTCAGCCGCCGGCAACAGCACAGCTTCATGATGCGCTGGCGCGTCTCGTCGGCGATGGCCTTCGCAAACTCGATCACGTCCGGCATGTCCTTCGTCTTTTTCGTCATATAGACGCGCGTCTATGTGTTGACGAGATCATATAGACAATCTTCGATGTGTCAAGAGGCAGATTCAAGAAGTCGGACTCCTCAAAGGAGTCCGACTTCTTGCGGTCACACCAGATCCGCCGGCGCGGACTGCGCGTGCAGCGACCCATCGCGCAGCACTTCGTAGACCAGCGCCGCGATCACCGCACCAACGATCGGGCTGACGATGTAAATGGGCAGGAAAGCCAGTGCCTCGCCGCCCGCGAACACGGCCGGCGCAAGGCTGCGGGCGGGGTTCATGGACGCGCCCGCTGATCGGCCCGCCGAACATGATCGCCAGCGCCACGGTCAGGCCGATGGCCAGGCCGGGCACGGGCGCCGACACGCGCTTGTCGGTGGCAACCGCCATGATCACGAACATCAGAAAGAAGCCGAAGACGATCTCGAAGCCAATTGCTTGCGGCGCAGCCACGCGCGGGATGTGCGCGCCAAAGCTCACCGGCATGGCGACGTCGCGGCCATACAGCAGCAGATGCAGCGCGCTCGCTAACAGCGCGCCGCCGACCTGCGCGAGGATGTAGGGCGCGACATGCCGCCACGGGAAGCGCCGCGACACCGCGAATCCGATGGTGACCGCGGGGTTGAAGTGCGCCGCGCACACCGGCCCCAGCGCATAGATCATCGCCAACACCATCAGGCCGGGCGCAAGGGCGATGCCGAGCAGCGTCACCGCGCCGCCGCTGGCCGCGTCGCTGATGACTGCGCCACAGGCAACGAAGACGATGGCGAACGTGCCGATGAATTCGGCCAGATAGCGCTGCCAGGGACGACGACTAACGGCTTGCCGCGGCGGCTGCATCCTTTTGCCTTTGTTCCGCTACCCAGGTCTTGATGGTCGCCTCGATCTGATCGCGCACCTCGCGGAACTTGGCGAGCTTCTCATCGTCCGTGCCCTGTGCGGCAGCCGGATCGTCGAACTGCCAGTGCAGGCGATATTGCACACCCGGCCAGACCGAAGGGCACTTCTCCTCGGCGTCGGCGCACACCGTCACCAGGTAACCGAACAGTTGCCGGCCCAGGTATTCACGCAGGCTCTTCGAGTATTGGCCTTCCACGCTGATGCCCTTCTCCGCCATCACTTTGACGGTGAACGGGTTCATGCCCTTCGGTTCGATGCCGGCGCTGTAGGCGTTGAACAAATCCGATGCATAGTGGCGCAGGAACGCCTCAGCCATCTGGCTGCGCGCCGAATTGCCGGTGCACAAAAATAGAACGTTAGCTTTGGCCATGGGTAACTTCAACCTCCTCGTTTGCAACGAACGCTTTGAATCGCTCGATCAACCCATCGCGCACGTCGCGGAAGGCTTGCAGCCTGGCCTCATCGCCTTCCACAGCGGCGGGGTCGGGGAAACTCCAGTGCATGCGACGGTAGTTGCCGGGCAGAAACGGACAGGCCTCGGCCGCGTCGTCGCACACGGTGATGACCGCGTCGAACGGCTGGCCGAGAAACTGTTCGTAGGTCTTCGAGTATTGGCTGCGGATGTCCACGCCGATCTCGTCCATCGCCCGGATGGCGAACGGATTGACGCTGGTCGCCTTGCTGCCCGCGCTGAAGACGGCGTAGCGGTCGCCGGCCAGCCAGCGCATAATGCCCTCGGCCATCTGCGAGCGCGCCGAGTTCGCCGTGCACAGGATCAACACGCGTCGCTTCGGTGTCTCAGTCATGATTCATCTGTCTCTGCGGATAAAAAATGCATCTGTGCTCAGCACACTGCTCAGCACACTGCGCGCGCGTCGCTCATCGCATCCGGGTTGAATAGACCGCACAGTGCTGGATACACGCGCGCCAGATATGCCTTGTTGACGTGGTAGTACGCCCAGCGGCCTTGGATCTGCAAATCGCAAGCGTCGCGCTCCGGCATCAGGTTCCCCTGGTGACGCACAACCAGCGACACTTTCGCCGCGTGCCGGCGTTGGCGCTGGAGGATTGGGTGTAGTTCACTGCACTCCCGTTAATGCCACGCGGGTGACGGCATCACCGCCGCCGCTGTCGGCGCTACGTCACTCTGCAAAAGCAAGTTCGACATTTGCGCCGGACAGCGCAGGCGCGAATGGACGCCGGCGGCGAGGCGGCTTGCTGCGTCGCGCCGAGGGCCATGCGCGCCTGCAAAAGAATTCCGTTCGCGGCCGGACGTCGAGGCTTCAGCCGGTTGCCGAAGCTGGCATGCACTACGGATCCGCCTGAAAGCGCGACGTCCGGGAAAGTCTTGGTCGCACTCCGGACAATGGCAAGCTCCGATCACGCGTTGATCTCTCGTTATGCAGCCTGAACGTGTGGGCTGTATCATTGACGCAAAGCCGCCCGACGCTTGGCTTGTCGCTCTGCTCTCGTCGAATCACGTCGCTGCTCAGCGTTTATCCCATCTTACAAGATTGGAGGTGAACGTGAACTGGAAATTTTCTGGGGGGAGGGACGACATGCAGCGGAGTGACAAACCGCCAGTCGCCTCATCTACATCTTCCTCGTCTGAACATCTTCTTCTCCTGGTCGTAGATCGTTCCCCGCTGGTATTGGAGGGCGCCGTTCATGCGCTGAGCGAGCGCGGTTGCCACATCATCGGTCGAGCCAGCAGCGTTGCGGAGCTGGACGCGCGATGGCGCGAGCTGGAAGTAAGCGGCAAGGTCGTGCTGCTTATTGGCCCGCTCCTGCACACCGCCGACGGCTTCGCCGCCTGCCGCTGGGCGCGCGATCAGTCTACACCGGTGCGCGCCGTCTTCATCACCGACCGCTGCGAAGACTCGTTGGTGCTCACCGACGCAGCCCGGCTGGGGGTGAGGGCGTGTCTGCCCGCGGACGTCAGCCTCGACGATCTATTCGACGTGATCAAGCTGGCGTGGATGAACCAGTCGCTGCTGCCGCCCGCGCCGCCCGAGGCAGAAGCCGACCGGTTGACGGAATGCGAGCTGCGCGTGTTGCGAGGCATCGCTGCGGGCAAAAGCTCCAAGGAGATCGCCGCTGAGTTGCAGATCAGCGTGCACACTGTGCGCAACGAGGTGCAGCGCATCCTGAGCAAGCTGCACGTGCACAGCCGGCAGGAGGCGGTGCATCGGGCGCGGCATTTGGGGTGGATTTGAGATTGTTCTGGCCAAATTAGTGCAACGTACTATGCCAAACGTAGTGCAGTACATCTTGCCGGTAATGCGATTGCCGAATAATCTGGAGATGCTCTCGACAATGAGCAAGAAAAGTTGATTCTTCAAATCAGTTCTGATGACTGCAAGTCAGCAATAACATGAGCAAAACACACATACTCACTATATTTACGTTGACAATTGGCATGGCTGTTATCCCTGCCTGCGCCCCCGCCGACCCCACGACTAGTTATTGCGAGCAACATGGTGGACGGTATGGATCACGCACTGATGAGAAAGGCTTTGTGGAGGGCTACTGTGTCTTCCCGGATAACACGGAGTGTCCTTCGTGGGACTTTTACCAAGGCAAATGCAAGCCCGGCCAAACACCAAGCCGCATACGCTACGACATGATGCCGACGCAAATGCCACGCTCACGCGCTGATCACAGCGCGGCCGCTGCCGTTCCCCCGCCGAAGACGCTCGCAGAGTTGGCGAGCAAGGCTGAGTTAGTGTTCGTGGGAGAAGTCGGCCCGGTGGTTCAGCGCCGCACTTACTCCGGCTACGGGCCGAAGGGCGAATTACTGGACGGGTTCGACGCCAACGGCAACCCAGTGCCGAAGGTGCCCATCACCGACTTCGAATTGAAGGTGGAGCAGGTCGTGAAGGACGACGGCGCCATCGCCAGCGGCAAACCGATCATTCTGCGCATGGGCGGAGACGCCACGCCGGAGATGAAGCAAATCACAGCGAACGGCGAATACCCCTTCAGCTTCACGGGGGATCGGCACCTGTTCCTCCTGACGCGCAACCCGGATGGCCAAACCTACGGTTTCTACTACGGCCCGTGGAGTCGCCTGTTGATTGATGGGAACAACAATCTGCGCGTCTCCAATGGGTCACAGGAGCTACTGAAACTGGATGGCAGCGACGCCCCCATCAGCCTGGACGAGTTCATCCGGCGCGTGAAACGCATCTCCTGAATACAGACATCCGAAGCCTCAGCAGCAAGCGAGTGTAGCTACATGAAGTGGGGGCGTGGACTCGTTCTCGATGCCTTCCTGCATCCACACCACCCGCGCGCCGATCCGGATCGCGTCGTCCACGATGAGGCCGGTCTCGGCACGAGAGATCGGCGATGAGGGGGTGGAGAGCAGCAGCCCGGGGTGCGGGCGTGACGGGCTGACGGGTTCAACGGTCTGGCGTTCGAGGCGTGGCAGAAGGCCATAGCGGCGTTCGCGTCACGCCCGGTCAAGGACTCCGTGGCGAGTCTGGTCGCCGTCTTGCCGCTCATCACGCATCAGGGGGCGGACCGTGGTGGATGAACTCTGACGCCTGGCATGACGATGGCCGCATGGCCGAGCCACGCCGCGTTGATCGCGGGTGACGAGGCACGCCGGGCACGCGATCCACCGCCGGGCTGACCACCGACAGTAGCCGGCGAGGGCACGTCGGACGCGCCGAGGGTCACCCAAAACTGCGAGCTGTCATCCGCAAATCGTCTCTCATTCGTCTCGTCCCCGCGGCCAGGATGGGGCCGAAGTGGAATTGCCATAGGGATGCATCGCCCTCAAAATAAGCGTAGGCTCTCGCGCCGGCAGCGCGAACCGTCCCGGAGCGCTATGGGCAGGCTAACATCCCTTCACAATCGCCTGATCGCGTCCTATACGCTGGACGAGCTGGCCGTGTTGTGCGGCACGCTCGACATCCCATTCGAGCACCTACGCGGGGAGACGCTGCCGGCGCGAGCCTGGTCACTGCTGCAATACGCCGACCGCCACGGTAAGTTACCTGCGCTGGTTGCCCAGTGTGCAAAGGATTTCCCCAACCGCGACTGGCAAGTGCCGCCGCCGCGCCAGCCCGGCGAGCCGGACGACGACGCGCCACCGGACGGCGGCGTGCAGGTCAAGGTCGAGGGGGTGAGCGGCGCGGTCAACATCGGCGGCATCGCCGAGGTGCGGAACAACGCCGGCCAGGTCGCAGTGGGCAGCAGGAACGTCATCCAGATCGGCTCGCTGAACGTGCCGCGCTGGCTGGCCATCGCCCTGCCGCTGTTGCTGGTGGCCGTGCTGGTCGTCGCCGGCGTCGGCACGGCGGGCGTCCTGAGCGTCACCGCGCCGACGCCCACGCCGGTGATCGGGCCGGCACGCATGTCCGGCGCGTTCAACATCGCCGTGGCGCAAATTCCCGAGACCGACATAGACGGCCGGCAAACGCGCACAGCCGACGGCGACCGCGTGAGCGAATGGATGTTCGACAGCCTGCGAACGGCGCTGAAGGACACGACGGCGGCCCAGATTTGGCATGACAGCCTGCCGCTGGCCGAGAAGGGCGCGGTCATCGGCATCATCACCGGCACCACGCCGGCCGAACGCCAGGAGTCGGCCCGCGCGTTGGCCGAACGCATCGGCGCACATCTGGTGATCTACGGCAACCTGAAGAAGAGCGGCACCATGGCCGAGCTGGAGCCGGAGTTCTACGTCGCGACGGCGGCCGCCTCGCTCAAGCGCGAGAGCGAGGCCGAAGACATCGTGGGCAGCAACCGACTCGGCGCGCCCGTCGGCATCCCACTGCCGCTCAAAGGTGACATCGGCCTGGGCGTGAGCGCCTCGCTCGAATCGCGCGCCATCTTCGTGCGCGGCCTGTTGTTCGACCTGATCGGCTTGCACGACAAGGCGCTGGACGACTTCCGGCGCATCCGCGGCGCGTGGACCGAGAATGACGAGCGTGCGGTGCTGAACTTCTTCCTGGGACGCGAGGCGCTGTTCCTGCTGCGCAACCCCGACAAGGCTCAGGCGATCTTCGGCTCGACGGCGCAGGCGCTGGAGGATGCGCGCGCCGGCTTCGACGCCGCGACCAAGCTGAACCCCAACCTGCCGCTGGGCTTCTGGGGCTTGGGCACGGCGCTGCTTAAGCGCGCCGAGCCGGTGATCACCTCGGACACCGTGGATGTCGCCGGCCCGGAGTTCGCTGCTGCCGAGACCGACCTGGCGCAAGCGATCGAGGCCTACACCGCTGCGCTGACCAAGATCAACGTGGAGCGGCAGCAAGCGCTGGCCGGCAAGATCCGCACCTCGCTGGCCAATGCGCACCGCCTGGCCGGCTTCGCCGACCTGGTCAAGGTAGACCTGGACCCGGCCAACGCTGCCAAGGCCGACGCCCGCTTCGCTGAAGCGCTGGCGTTGGTCAACAGCGCCTTCCCGCTCATAGATGCGCGCGACGCGCGCTCGATGGCCAACGCCTTCTTCGTGCGCGGTGTGACGCAGTTCAACATGGGCTTGGCGCGCAGGCTGCTGGCGGAAGATGCCGCCGGCGGTAACGCGCTGCTGGAGAAAGCGAAGGCGGACTTCGAAGCTTGCCTGCAACAGTTCGACGACCCACAGAGCAAACTGGTGCTCGATCAGACGCTCAAGGACTACCGCGAGACCAACTGCGCACCGGCCCTGGCCGACGTGACCGAGGCGCTGAAGGAGTGAGGGACATGCGACGAATCGCTCGTGCTGCCCGCTGGATGCTCGTCGCGATCTGCGTGACCGGCGCTGTAACTGCGTTCGGTGTGCAACCGCCCTCGGCGCCAGCCAGCGCCCAAGGCGCCACCGCGACCGTTACCCCGACGCCCACGCCGCGGCCGGGCGCTCGCCTGCGATTGGCGCTCAAGGGCGTCAATCGCAACTCGCCGGACGGCGTCGGCACGATCACCGCGCAGTTCCGGTCGCAGGACGACGGCGTACGGGGCGGCGCCACGTTCGAGTGGCTGCCCAGCCCGGAGACGGTGAAGCTGGCGAGGGACAAGCAGGGCGGCCGGCTGCGCGCCGAGTTCGTCTTCTTCGATGAGACGACGAACGGCCCGGTCGAGGTGTATCGCCACGTTGAGCGGAACGCACCGTTTTGCGCCTTCGGCGATCGGAATGGTCGCTGCAACCCGATGCCGATCGTGAATGGCGTCTATCGTTGGCCGGACAGCGACGGCAAGCCCGGCAGCGGCTCGCCGGTGAAGCCGGGCCAATACACGCTCGAGATCAACGGCTTCGCCTATGTGGACGGCGACGAGGGCAACTTCTTCGGCAACTGGAACAGCTCGCCCCGATTTACGATTGAGTTCGAAGAGGTAATCGAGTTACCGGTGCTCGCTGGTCGCGCTGCTATCACTGCACCACGCAGTGGCGCCACGTTGAGGGGCATCGTCAATCTGCGCGGCACGGCCACGGCGAACCACTTCAGCTTCTACAAGTTCGAGCTGGTGGATGCGCGCTGCGCGGGCGGTGTGTGCTTCGTAGCCGACGGCAAGCGGCCGGTCTCGAACGGCCTGCTCTTGCGCTGGGACACGCGCACCCTACCCAACGGCAACTACGTGCTGCAACTGGTCGTCGTGGATCGGTTCGGCCGCACGCTGCCCGACCCGCCACGTATTCGCATTCGAATACAGAACTGACCGAACGCACTAGGCGTCTCGCAACGCGATAGGAAGGGAGTCATGATCGGAAGGCAATCGTTTTCGTTATCCGTGCTGACGGCGGTTGCAGTCGCGCTGGCCGCTGCGCTCACTCCGCTGATGCCGCCGGCAGGCGCACCAGCGCAAGCTCAGGTGAATGTCACCCTCACGCCCTCCGTCACGCCGACGCGCAGCGCCCGCGCCCGCCTGGTGATGCGGCTGCGCGGCGTGAACACGCGCTCGCCCGACGGCGCGGGGTCGGGCATCAAAGCGACGGTGCTGTTGCCGGCGGAGGGCGTATGGGACGGGCGTGGCTTCGAGTTCCGGCGCATCGAGGGATCGCCCATCGCCGCGGTCGAGTTCAGCATCTACCGGCGCGATCCCAACGCGCCGAGCGGCCGCGTGGAGGTCTACCGCCACGTCGAGCGCAACCCGCCCTGGTGTCCGTTCGGCGACGCGAACGGCGTGTGCAACTCGATCCCGGTCGTCAACGGCCGGCCGACCTGGCCGGATAGCGATGACGCCTACGGCAGCGGCAGGCCGGTCGAACCCGGCGAGTACGTGATGGAGGTGATCGCCACCGGCGACCCCAACGCCGGCGCTGGGAGCTGGCGCAAGCGTGAATCTGAGGACAACGCCATCTACTTCAGCATAGATGCGACGTGGGAGGAGCCGCTGCCGGCGTTGAGCGGGCGCGCTGCCATCACCTGGCCGCGTGACGGCGCCACCTTCAAGGGCGTGATCGTCATTCGCGGCACAGCCACCGCCAACAACTTCGGCTACTACAAGTTCGAGCTGCTCGATCCGCGCTGCGAGGGCGGCGTGTGCTTCCTGCAACGCTTCAACCGGCGCGTGGTGAACGGCGTGCTGTGGCGCTGGGACACGCGCCAGCCCTTGCCTAACGGTGTGGTGTTGCCCAACGGCACATGGACGATGCAGCTCGTCGTGGTGGATCGCTGGGAGCGCCCGTTGCCCGACACGCCGACGCTACGGTTTACGGTGCAGAACTCGTAATGCGTAAAGGGTGAATGCACTCACCTCTTTACGTTTTGCGTCTTGCGTCTAGCGTTTTCTCTTCGCGCCCGCATTACTCACGTCCCGCGCGTGAGTGCGTCCAGGATCATTAGGTTGGCCAAAACCTTCAGCGCGAATCCTTCCTCGGAGAGGTGGAAGTAATAGCCCCATTCGTCGAGCAAGCCGTTCTGGGTGAAGGGTCGCTTGGGCAGCTCTGGATTGGGGATGACGGGCAACGACCGGGTAGCCGTGTAGAAGTCGGCCAGCGGCAACTGATACTCACCAGCCAGTTTGCGGATAACGTCGTTGATGTAGTTGAAGCTCGCGCCGCCTTGGATGGATTCCATATCGTCGGCCTTGGTCATCAGCACCGGCAGCACATCGTTGGCCAGCACGTGATCAATCATCCGGCGCATGTTGGCTTCGAACTCGCGCCAGGCGAACTTGTCGCCGGTGCCGAGCTGGATAAACACGATGCTGGCGCGCGACACCCGCAGCTCGCACGCGAACATGCCTTCGTCGGGGCGACAATCGGGCGAGGTTACCTTCGCCGGGTCGAACATGTCCACGGCACCCGCACCACCTTGAACTGCTACGCTCACCCGCACGAACGATGGATCGAAGCGCGCGACGATCGGCCTGAGATAACCGTGCGCGCCGAAGTCATAGACGCCGGCGGCGATCCGGCCGAGGGTGCGCTGCCAAGCCGAGTTACTGTCGCCGGCGACCGTGAACATGCGTGGATCGCGGCCGGCCTTCACGGCGCGCTGATACAACTGTTTGCCGCGCGGCGTCATCACGATCCATTCGGGCAGCGGAGAAGTGTTGGTGTTCTTCGGCATGGGCGGCAGCGCGGTCTTGATCACCGGCACACCCGCCAGGCTGCCGGTGATCTCACCGAAGCCGGCCGGTAGCCACGCTTTAAAGTTCGGGCCGGCCAGGGCCAGCCATTGGCCGTCCGCGCTGCGGCCGATGACGTTGTAATACCAATTGCCGAGTCAAGTCGGGCTAACTCTGGTTCGCTGGATGCAACTTTCGCGCGCAATTGCGCCGAATTAACCCTGCTTGACCGCGCAGTTGGTATAAGTCGTGCCCTGGATCACCGGCACAACCTTCGGCGCCATCACGCTGGGCGCAGCACGAAACCAGGCGTTTTGCCAGGTGGCCAGAAAGGTCGCCTGTTGGGCATGGGCGGGCATCGGCCCTGGGAGGGCCGATCCGATCCACATCGTCAACGCGATCGAGATTGATGCACAGGATCGAAGCATGCGGAGTGTGATGCGATGGTGTGCCGGTCATTCGCCCACGAGGGCGGCCAGCGTCTGCAGCGTGGCGAGGATCTTGCGGTCCATGCCGGCGTAGCTGAGGTGGAAGTCTTTGTCGCCTTCGTCAATCAAACCGTTGTTTGGCAGCTCGCGCGTGGCAGACCAGAAGTCGAGCAGTGGCACGCCGTATTCGTCCGCCAGCTTGCGGATGACGCTGTTGATGTGGCCGGAGGGCGCGCCGGAGGCGGTTTCGATGTCGTCGGCCTTGGTCATCAGCACCGGTAACACGCCTTTGCTTAGGGCATGCTCGATCATCGGCCGGTAGTATTTCTCGAAGTCTTGCCAAGAGTATTGCTCCTGCGTGCCGAGCGAGATGAACACGATGCTGGCGCGCGAAACCCACAACTCGCACTCGAACGGTCCCTTCGTCGTGCCGCATAGCGCGCCGTCGGCCCACGTCGGATCCATCATCGAGTGCGAGCCGAACCCGCCCTGCGCTGCCAGGCTCACCCGCCCGAACGACGGCGCGAAGCGTTGCACCACCGCCTGTAGCCTCGGCTCGAGCCCACTGGCGTCGAATTGGCCGCTGGCCAGCCGGCGCAGATACACCGACGGCTGCGAGTTGCAATCGCCGGCCACGGTGAAGGTGTTCAGGTCTTTGCCGGCCCGCACGCTGTTCTGCCAGATGGCGCGTTGCTGAGGGGTGATGCGCGGAATCCAGGCCGGAAATGGCGCCGCGCGCGCTGCGCGCCTGCGAGGCGTGGTGGATGGGGCCGGCTTCAACGCCGCGCTGATCACCGGCGCAGCGCTCAGGTCGCCGGCGTAGAGCGCGCCGAGATTGGCCAGCAGCCAAGTGCCTGCGGACTTATCCGCGCCCGGCACGGCCAGTTGCCACCACGTGTTGTCTGCCGTGCGTCCGATCACGTCGTAGAACTGGCCTTTGTCCACCGGCAGGGAGTTGCCCGCCGTCAGGCTCGGCGCGCGGCGCAGCCACACCTGTTCCGCCGTAATGGTGATTTTGGCCGGCGCCGGCCCCTGCGCTCCGGCGGGGACAAAACCGGCCGCAATGGCCAGCCCGAACCCAAGGCACAGGGCGAATGTCTTGTGCAAATGCATGGCGAACGATGTGCCGCTCATCGCCTGCGGGCCGGCGGCGCAATGGCGGGGAACTGCGCCAGCGTTTGCAGGGTGAGGAGGATGCGGGCGTCCATGCCCACTTCGTTCACATGGAACGGCTCGATCTTCTGCAAGTTGTCGTTGTGCTCGATGGCCAATCCACCGTTGGGCAACTGGCGCGCTGCCAGCGCGAAGTCAATCACCGGCAAGCCATACTGCGCGCCCAGCCTGCGCACCACGCTGTTGATGTAGTCGGCCGGCGCGCCGCCCTGCTTCGTCTCCAGCGCGTCGGCTTTGGTCATCAGCACCGGCACGACCTTTCTGGCCAGCGCGTATTCGATAATGGCCTTGTAGTGCGCCTCGAAGTCGCGCCAGGTGAACGTGTCGCCTGTGCCCAGCGAGATCAGCAGCACGCTGGCGTTGGACAGGCGCAACTCGCAGGGCAATGGTCCCTCGTCGCTTTTACACTGCTTCGGGTCGGACCAGGTCGGGTCGAACGCCATCGCGGCGTTGAAGCTGCCGCTGGTGGCGACGCTGACGCGCTTGAAGGAGGCCGCAAAGGCCTGCGCGGTTTTCTGCAGCTCGGGGTAGGGGGTCAGGTCGAACGCGCCGGCCCCGAAGCGGCCGAAATACACGGGATGCTCGGAGTTGCAGTCGCCGATCACCGCGACCATGCCGGGCGTCCGGCCGGCGCGCACTGCGTCGCGATACAACTGCTGCACCTTTGGGGTGAGGGTGGGCACGCCGGGCAGGCGCAAACGCTTGGGCGGCGGGGCCGGCGGCGCTTGATTGGCCGGTGGCAACTGATCAATGCTCATGCCGTCCGCAAAGCGCACCGCGCTCTTGTTTACCCAGGCGCGCGTGCTGCCATAGGGCACAAGAATCCACTCGCCCGCGGCATCTCGGCCTAGTGCCGGGTAGCACTGGAACTTCAACATACGACCGATCTCAGGCGACTGCCAACTGTTGTCACGGCGGGCGAATGTGCCGTCAATGTCAATCATCACCTGTGGCGTCTGCGAGTCGCCGCACAAAAAGTTGATGGCGCGTGGCGCTGCCGTTGCCGTGCCTGCGATCCCTCCGGCGGGGATCGCCAGGGCAACCGCAGCGACCGCAGCGACGACGCGATGCGCGATAGATCTACTCATCCAGTCTTCACTTCTCCTGTCGCTTTCTCGAGCGCTCAGGCCAGGGGTTGTAACGCAAAGTGATCGCGCGACCTTGACGTTCAGTTGCCTGACGCTCAACGATGTGCCGAAGTCGGCAGGCGTCAGCCGTATCGGCAGCACTTGGGAATGTTACCAAACTCATGTCGCGCGCGGCGATTGGCAATCGCGCTACGCACAGCACAGTCGCCGAAGAGCGACTGTGGTCCGGTCTGCGGAGGTGACTTGACCCAAGTTGACCGTGACTTTGAGCTGTAAGGCGGCGTTGTGCGGTCTGCCGCATCGTGTGTTACCAAAGTAGAATCGCGCTCATGTTCAGCCTTTCGCGACGCGCATTGATGGCAAGCGTCCTGGTGCTCGGTCTGGCCGCCTGTAGCGCTGCGCCGGCTGCGACGCCCGTCCCGACGCCGACACCGCCTCCTACGGCGATACCGGCGCCGACGTCTACCCTCGTCCCCACGGCGACGCCGGAGCCAACGCCGACATCGGCACAGCCAGCCTCGCCTGCCGGGCAAGATCTCCTGCCGCGTCAGCGCTCGGTGTGGGACACCAAGATCAGCCCAGGCGAGACGCTCGGCGAATGCGCCGGCGGGGCCATCCTGCCGGTGTACGGGCTAGTACAGATCACGCCGACCGATGATGGGCTGGAGTGGAAGAACCAGGAGCCTCGGCCGTATGGGATGGCGCGCATTGCGCCCAACACGTATCGCTTCGCCGGTCCGAGTTCGATCAACGACGGCGTGGTGACGATGACCGTGACCTTCCTGGACGAGAAGTCGCTGGTGATGCTGCGCGAGTTCACCCCCAACGCCGACCCGAAGTGTGTCCACCGCCACGAATACACCGGCGAGTTCAAGTGGTTCCGCTGAGGCCTATTCCTCTGGCGGACTCGTCGAGGGGTTGCTGGTGTGCAAACCGGCCTATGTGCGAGCGTAATCGGTTGCGTTGCATAGCACTCAGCCCAGTTCACACAACACCAACCGACACAGGCGCTCGAGCGAGCGGGCAAATCGCTCGATGGAATAGGCGCGCAACCGGCTGCAGCCGCTTGCTGCGTTGAGCGAGCAGCCCGGTTGATCCGTTTATCGTTCGTTAGTACGCTTGCGGGCTATACCCAAGCTGCATCAACACGAGAAGCCGAGTCCACACTCGGCTTCTTGTGATTGAACTCCTCAATGTCTGGAACTATGCATGACATCGCTCAGCGCGGCATCGGCATAGCGATCGTGATGACGACGTCGCGGCTGACCGACTGGCCCTGAGCGTTGAACGCAAGCATGCGATAACCCACCGAGCCGATGGCGTCGGGCGGCAAGCAGTCCTGCAACCCCGAGCCCTGCACCTTCGTCCCGTCTATCGCCAGCTCCGTCTCCGTGACGTAGTTCCGGTAGATCCGCACCAGCGTCGTCCCACCGCCGGCATCCCAGCTGATCAGCACGCAGCTCCCCGGCCTGACCAGCGCCGGCTCCACCCGGAAGGCGTTGATCACCGGCGGCTGTGACCCCGGATCGCCCACGATCACCGTCCGCGAGGTCTGCACCGCCTGGCCGCCCGCGTCGAACGCCTGGATGGCGTAGGTCACCGAGCCGGCGCTCTGTGGCACGTCGTTATACGAGCCGGTCGTCGGCGCGCCGTCCCAGACGGCTGCCCCGTTGCGCAGGATGGCGATGCGGGTGACGCCGCCGCTCACCTGCCACTGGATGTTGACGGTCTGGCCGAGGGTGATCTGGGCGGGGTCGGCGGTGAAGCGTTCGATCACCGGGCCGCTGACGGCAGGGTTGACGGTGATGGTGATCTGCTGCTGGCGGACGGTGCCGTCGTTGAACTGCACGCGCAGGAAGTAGGTGGTGGTCTGTTGTGGGCAGGCCTGCTGGGAGCTGACGCCGGGGACGCCGTAGTTCTGCCAGGGCTGGTCTTGGGGGAAGAACCACACGCCCTGGACGCCTTGGACGCTCCAGGAGAAGGTGGTGCACTGGCCCTGGGAGATGACGGTGGGGTTGGCGCTGAAGCTGATGCCGGGTATCGGCGTGGGCAGGGGCGGCGGCACGGGGGTAGGTGCGCCAGGCACGACGATCTGCACCCACACGCGCTCCCCGAAGGGCACACCGCTCGCATCGTAAATTTGCCAGAAGCCCTGGTAAGTGCCAGGCAATCCAGGCGCAACTAGGTTGACGCTGACATCGGCTGTGCCGCCGGGCTTGACGACCCGGCCGACGCGCGTCGGCTGGCCGCCCATGCGCGCCGCAGGCGTATTGCCGAACGCAAAGTCAAGGAAGAAGTTAGGCTGCCAATCGCAGTTGCCGGCGTTCTGCAATCGCCAGCCTTTCTGGAACGACTGGCCGGGTTGGAATTGCGTCCCGTCGGGCACGTTCAGGTCCGTCACATATGTCGCACCGAACACACAGCCGCCAGTGACTTCTCCGCCGAGCGGCGTAACAGACGAAGTCGTGGTATCAGGCGTCGGGACTGGTTCGATTTCGTCGGGTTTGAGTTTGAGATACTGGCTAATCAGTTTGGCCACCGTGCCATCGTTCTGCGCTTGCGTCAGCGCCTCGTTCAGCGCCGCGCGCAGATTGGATCCCCTGCGCACCGCGATGGCGAAGCGCTCCGGCGTGAACCCCTCGCCGACGACCTTGAGCCCGGCGTCTGACTTCGCGAAGTTCCGTGCCGGCAGACGATCCATCATCAACAAGTCGAACTTGCCGGCCTTCAAGTCGCGGATAGCGGCGTCAATGTCCTGGTAGAGGAAGATGTCGGTTGCCTTGGCTAACCCCTTGTCCACTAGGTTCTTCTGCAGGAACGAAGCGTAGACCGTGCCGCGTTGCGCTGCCACGCGCTTGTTGGCCAACTCGCTGAGCGAACCCAGTTTGTCGGCTGGATACCTCCTGGTTGCCAGGACAGCATCAGCGCCGATGAAGTACACGTTGGTGAAATCCACTCCGACGTCACAGCGATGGCAGAGATCGCCACATCCACCTGGCCGAGTCGCAGCGCAGTGAGCAACCCCTCGAAAGCGAAATCGCTCAGCTCGACTTCCTTCGCCCCAATGCGCCTACCCAGGTCTCGGATCAGCGCGGGATCGAAACCGTCAATCTTAAAGTTGCTGTCGTAATACTCGTAAGGCGGATAGTCGGCAGAGACGCCCACGAGTAGCTTGCCAGTGGACTTGACCTTGGCAAGATCATCCGTGCTGACCGCCTTCAGGGGCACGGGCGTGCTTGTCGCCGCTTGCGCCGGATCCGCTTGCGGCGGCGCGCCCGGCGAGAGCGCAAGCGATGGCATCAACGCTGCCAACGCCAACGCTGCTGCAAGCGGCAGCGCAATCAGCTTCGATCTTTGTTTCAGTTTCATAGTGTTTACCTCCAAGTTTGTCGTTATCCCCCTCGCACGAATTCGCTCCGAGTGCAACGGCTCCGTCCACAGCTTATACACTGCCCCAGCGCTATGCCCCAAAGCGACGTTACCGGTTCAGCATAACCTCCGCGCGGTTTGCTCGGTCGCGCGTCATGTGATAGTTCCAGCCGCGCAGCACCAGCGCCTCGTTCGGGTGCATGTTGCCCTCTTCCACGCGGTCGTCGCCGGCGTGCATTTGCACCAGCACCGTCTTGCGCACCTTGTTCGACCGGTTGGGCATCGAACCGTGAACGGTGAAGTAGTGGAAGAACAGCACGTCGCCGGCCTGCGCCTCGACTACCGTCGCTTTCTCGATCGGATATTCGTTCAGCAGGATCTCGGAGACTGACTGCCCCCACGTTCCGGTCATCCGCCCGCGTTTGTGGCTGCCGGGATACACGCGAAAGCAGCCCATCTCGTCGGTGGCGTCGGAGACGTGGATGACGCCGGCCATCATGGTGTCCTTCTCCGTCGGGAAGTATGGCCAGTCCTGATGCATCGGGAAGGGCGCGCCCTTCTCCGCCGGCTTGTGAAAGAGCTTGGTGTGATGAAGCACGATGTCCGGACCTAGGATCGCCTCGGCGATGTCGAGGAACCGGTCGTGCAGCAAGGCGCGATGCCAAACTGCCGAGTACTGCTGCACCTGATGGGTGTGATACACGATCGTATCGAGCGCGCCGAGCTTCTCCACTTCCGGCCCTTTCCAGCGCGCGTTGATCTGCTCCTCGCTGCGCATCAGTTGCTGGACGATGCGGTCGAAGTCGCGTTCCAGCTCGGCCACCTCGTCCGGCGAGAACACGCCGCGGGCGAGGTAGTAGCCATGCTCGTTGAAGAAACTCGCGATTTCAGATGAGGATGGATGTCGAGTGGGGTTCATCTCGTCTCTTCGTGGAGTGCGACGAATAGATCGGCGTGCCAGTGTGACAGAGGGCACAAGTCGCCGATCCCTTGCGCCCTCGTGAATCGCGTTAGACCAGCTGCGCTTTGACGGTCACTTCCGGCACGGCAGCCAGTGCCTTCGAGACCGGGCAGTTCTGCTTGGAGACTTCCACCTTCTCCATGAAAGTCTGCTCGTCCAGGCCGGGTACCTCGGCTTCGGTCTCCAGCTCGATCTTGGCGATCGTCGGGCCGGCTTCCAAGTGCACCGTCGCGGTCGTGTGGATGCGCGTCGGCGTGAAGCCGGCGTTGGTGAGCTGCGCCGAGAGGAACATCGAGAAGCAGCCGGCGTGCGCCGCGCCGATCAGTTCTTCCGGGTTGGTGCCTTTGGCGTCGCCTTCGAAGCGCGAGGCGAACGTGAACGGCGCCTGCTTGATGAAGCCCGTGCCCACGGACATCTCACCGGCCCCTTCCTTCAACGTGCCGCGCCAGGTCGCTTCAGCTTTCGATACAGCCATGTGTGTTCTCCTTATTCGGTTGTAGTTTTTCGAATGGCCTACATTCTACGGGCTTTCACCGGTAAGCATAGGCAAGCCCCGATGATGGGTTACAAGATCAGCATGGCGTCGCCAAACGAGTAGAAGCGGTAGCGTTCCCGAATCGCCAACGCGTAGGTGCAGCGCATGAAGTCCATCCCCATGAACGCACCGATCATCGCCAGCAGCGTGCTGCGCGGCAGGTGAAAGTTGGTGATGAGCGCGTCCACCACCTTCCATTGATAGCCGGGTGTGATGTACAGGCTGGTGAAACCCCGGTAGGCAGGTGAGGCGTGGGGAGTGGGGAGTCTTTCTGCCGCAGCCCATTCCCGACTTGCCAAGCCCCACGTTTCCAGCACCCGCGCGCTCGTCGTTCCCACGGCGATGACCCGCCCGCCTCTCGTGCGCGCTGAGCCGATTGCATCGGCCGTGGCCGGCGGTAGCTCGCACCACTCGGTGTGAATCTTGTGCGCTTCCACCGTCTCTTCTTCGATCGGCTTGAACGTGTCCAGGCCGACGTGTAGGGTGACGAAGGCAATCTGCACACCCATCGCCTGTATGCGTTCGAGCAATTGCGGCGTGAAATGCAAGCCGGCCGTCGGCGCAGCCGCCGAGCCGGCCACGCGCGCATAGACGGTCTGGTAGCGCGATGGATCGCTCAGCTTCTCATGGATGTAGGGTGGTAACGGCGTTTCGCCCAAGACATCGAGGTATGGCTCGATCGGCTCGCTGAAGCGCACGGTGACGACGGCCTCGCCGGGACGCGCGACGGCTTCGGCGCTGATTCGTACCCCATCGCTTTCGACTGCTGGGAAGACGATCTGCCGCACGTTGCGCCCGCCGACCAGCGCCTCCCACGTCACATCGTCCAGTTTGCGCAGGAGCAACACTTCTACCTGGCCGCCGGTTGGCTTGCGGCCGTGCAACCGGGCATTGATCACGCTCGTATCGTTGGCGACGAGCAGGTCACCGGGGCGCAGAAATTCCGGCAGGTCATAGAAATGCCGGTGCTGATGCGTCTGCGTTGCGCGGTCGCACACCAACAGGCGCGATGCATCCCGCGGCTCGACCGGGTGCTGCGCGATCAGCTCCGGCGGCAGTTCGTAGTCGAGTTCTGAGATGTGCATGGTCGCTTTGTAGCGCAAGTGTAAAGGTACATTGACTACGGGCTGCGCAACGATGTGCTGCGTCGCCCGTGCTTCAGCTCTGGCGTTCACGCCGGGGCGTCTTGTCGTACCCTGCCGGTGTATAGTTCCTGCGTTGGGCGCGATCATGGCGCATCACATTCACATCATCGGCGTGCCGATGGACCTCGGCCAGCGCCGGCGCGGCGTGGACATGGGGCCGAGTGTCATCCGCTACGCCGGCCTGCACCAACAGTTGCGCGCACTTGGCCACACCATCACCGACAGCGGCAACATCGCCGTGCCGTTGCCAGAGACCGTGCCGCTCGACTCGGACAAGGCGCGCCACCTGCACAGCATCGCCGGCGTGTGCCGCGACATCTATAACGCCGCCCACGATATCAACGCGCGCGGCGAGATCGCGCTCTTCCTCGGCGGCGACCATTCGCTCAGCATCGGCACCGTGTCGGCCATTACCGCGCAGGAGGACCACATCGGCGTGCTGTGGGTGGATGCGCACGGCGACTTCAACACGCCGGAGATCACGCCCAGCGGCAACGTGCATGGCATGTCGCTGGCCGCGTTGATGGGACTCGGCGCGCCGGAACTCACCAACATTGGCCGGCCGGGCGTGAAGATCAAGCCGGAACAGGCCGTCATCCTGGGCGCGCGCGACCTCGACCCTCTAGAGAAAGTCGCCTTGCGCGAGCACGGCGTGCGCGTGCTCACCATGCGCGATGTAGACGAGCGCGGGATCGCCGCCGTTACGCATACCGCACTGGCATATCTGCAAAGTTGCCGGCGCATCCATGTCAGCCTGGACATGGACGCGCTCGACCCGGCCGAAGCACCCGGCGTGGGCACACCGGTGACAGGTGGCCTGTCCTACCGCGAAGCGCACCTGCTGATGGAGATCCTGCACGATAGCGGCAAGGTCACCTCGCTCGACATCGTTGAGATCAACCCGATCTTGGACGAGCGCAACCGCACGGCTAAGCTGGCCGTGGAACTGACCGCCTCGTTGTTCGGCAAAACGATCTTCTGAACTTCTCGCGCATGCATTGGCTTAAACGGATCTTGCTTGGCCTAGGCGGTGTGCTACTTGCCCTTATGGCGCTGCTCGTGGGTTCGGTCCTCGTGGACACGCTGCTCAGCCACGGTCGCCTGGATGCGCTGACCAATATGCGCATCCCTAACCCGAACGGCCCCGAAATCCGCGCCTATGTCGCCCGACCGAGCGCACCGGGTCCTCATCCAACCGTGATCATGATTCACGAGTTCTGGGGATTAAAGCCAGAGATCCTCGGCAAGGCCGATGCGTTGGCGCAGGAGGGCTACATCGTTGTCGCGCCCGACCTTTTTCGCGGCATCACGACGAGCTGGATTCCGCGCGCCATCTTCAACGTGATCTCCAACCCTCCGGCACAGGTAGATGGCGATTTGGACGCCGTTTATCGCTGGGCGGCGTCGCAGCCCGATGTGCAGGCCGATCGCATCGCGCTGATGGGCTTCTGCTTTGGTGGGGGCACGTCCATTCGCTACGCCGTGACCAATCCCAGCGTAGCGGCGACGATCGTGTTCTATGGCACGCCGGTGACCGATCCGGAGCGGTTGAAAGGGCTGGGTGGGCCGGTGCTCGGCATCTTTGGCGGCGCCGATGCATCTATTCCCATCGGCATCGTGAACGCTTTTCAGGAGGGGTTGAAGGCCGCCGGTGTGCCGCATCAGATCACCGTGTACGACAGTCAGCCTCACGCTTTTGTCACGGATATGGAAGCGATTCGTCGAGGCGGCGCGCCTGGCCAGGCCTGGGATGAGTTTGTGTACTTCCTGGAGCAGACGTTGAAGAGAGCTTCGAACGGCAGTTCGCTGCCCGGCTATGTCCGCCGGATCGCGCTGGATTGCGTCGTGCCTGGCAAGCCGGAGGACGCGCTCCATGTTGTGAACCACCTGCATGCCTGGTTGCCGAATCGCTAGTGGTTTGCCCTCGCGTTACATCCCCGAACCGTTGTCCCAATAGACTTTCCCCTGGTCGGCTCAAGTGCTGTATCGGTTCGTGTTCCCCAATAACAACACGCTGACCACCCTTGGATAACGAAGCCTTAAAAAGGCTCTGCTATTCTCTCCAAGTAAGTGTATACAGTAATTGTGGCTGCGCATCGCCCCGGGCTATGCGCGCCAATCTGTTTCGAACAAACGTCTGAGTTTAGGAGCTACATAATATCATGCAGAGAAATAAGCCTAACTGCACCTCGTCACGTGCTTACGACGGTACGCCAGCGCTACAGCGTGTTATGGCGATCATCGTTGTTACCATCTCCGTATTAGTTCCTGGGCATGTTCATCATGCAGCTCACGCTCAGTCGCTGGGTGACTTTCTCATCTACGGCAATCATCTAGCAGATCCCTGGCAAAACTGGTCATGGAACACCACGATCGACTTTGCGAACGCAGCGCCGGCACTCGACGGCAGTGCTGCGTCTATCGCCATCACCTACGACCAGCCCTGGGCTGGCGCGTTGTTTGGCACGAACAGCCCGATGGCTACGGCGGGATACACGGCGATCGCCTTCTGGATGTATGGCACAGCGCCGGTCACGCATATTCGGGTATTTGCCAAGCACGGCTCAACGGGTCAGGACACCTCTGCCATTGAGTTGACTGTGCCGGGTGGCGCTTGGAGGGAGGTCATTGTGCCCTTCAGCCAGCTTGGTAATCCAGAGAGTATTTCTGCCATCGCGATCCAAGAGGGCACTGGTGCAATTCAGCCAACATTCTTTGTAGATGACCTGCGACTAATCAGCAGTGCTATCCCCACACTGGAGGATATACCCGCGAATGAGTCCAATGTCCCTCCTGCTTTGGAGCCGATTTCCAACTCAGACACGATACTGAGTGATTCGATACCTGAACCGGCGCCCGAAGCAGACGCAACCTCTCCCGATGTCACTTCGGAAGGAGACTCCGACAAAAGCACGACTTGCTGTGCAGAGTTCGGCCATCGGATGTATCTGCCTCTGACCTTGCAACCGTCGAGTGATCCGTCCGCGTCGTTGGGCGAGTTCGACGGCCCAACACTGAGTCTGACAATGACGTTGGACGGCCATGTTCATCTTGCATGGACTGCTGTGCCTGATGCGATCTTCTATAACTTGAAATATAGCGTTGGTGACCGGTCGGAAACAATGCAATTGACGGATAACCAGTGGGTCAGTGATAGCTTATTCGTCGCTGACGCCGGTGTCGCGACTTTCTCAGTTGCCGCCATCACGTCACAAGGCATAAGTCGTGAATCGAACGTTGTCTCGCTCGAGCTTCTGAACGGGACCGTCCTAGATCTAGATACTGGTAGCCAGGTGATGCAGCCCGCGTCGACCGCTGCTGATTGTCGGCAACTAGTACAGCACCTGCTATACCGTATCTACACGTTGGAGGACACGCCTACCCAAAAGCGTGACCGTGAGATGTGGGTCTATGCTGGGCCGGTACAGTGTCTGAACCTGCTCGCCAGTGAGCTCGAATTGATGGGAGCTCTGAATCGCTGGAACTGCGAGCTGATGCTGCGACCTTATGGCTTTAGCCAACCTCCTGCCACCTCAGCCTGGATCGAAAAGTTTTGGCGAAAGGCAATTGCAGGAGCAGGTTCAAGCCAAATATGCAGGCAGCTAAAGATGAACCCATTGAACTTATCGGCAAATGTATCTGCTCTCAGAAACGCGGCCAATAGTTGCGTGACCACGGGTGCGGTTAAGTGGACACTCCAAATGGACACCATCCTCACTATTGAACCTGGATCCGTGACTTATCGGCCTTTCATCGTCCAAAGACGCTACCTTTTTAGCGTCTATGACGTTTTGTGTGTGCGCCCGAAACCCATCCGATATTTCACGTCGCGACGCATCGTCTACACGGATGACACATTCGACAATATTGATCCGAACGCGATACGTAGCGCCATCCGGGATCTAACGCTGACCTCTCAACCCCTGGCATGGACGAAGACCGAGGCTATCGCACACCGGGGCGACCGCGTGAGTTCGCCTGACAACACGAACGAGGCGATCAAGCGTGCCATGGAGAAAGGGGCGAGATATATCGAGGTAGATACGCAGCTTGCCAGTGATGGGAAGGTAATCATCGCCCATGGTTCTCTCTATAAGCCGCATCAGGGTTTCACACCGGATGTGCCCACCCAGGTGTATGGACCAACTGCAGCATGCCATAACAAGAACATGGAGGTTGATGTCACGCCTTTCCTTACGGGGAATTGTGACATCGGCACCCAGATGGCGCTGGCTTCTGAAGGCGCCAGTTGGTTGCCTAAGTTTAAGGGGGAACGCTACCTGCTCCTGCAGAATGTCGTTACGGATGCTCGCTACAGAGACTATTGTGGCTGGTTCGTCGAGATGAAGAATAGCGAGCACCCTACAGAAAATAAGGCCCAGCGAAATAAGCGGCTAGGCGAAGCCGTTCAAGCCATTCTGCTACAAAGTGGTGTGGTGGAACGTTGCGCCAGCCGCCGTCAGAATGTCTGGGTGACTTCGTTCGAAGATAGCGCACTAGACGGAGTAGTAGACGATCGTATCTATAAGTTGCGCGTTGTGTCGCGCCTTTCTCTCATCAATTGGGTGAGTGCAATCGACAATTGGTTGGCGAAGGGATATGATGGCGTGGCGATTGATTTGGCCGTGGCCGACACCCTTGTCGAATCCAAGCCCCTTCCTGAGTACATCCGCCGCCGCGGCCTGAGAGTAGTAGCTTATACGCTGATACCGGGTTCACAAAACCAGGGCACTAACCAGACAGCGATAGATCGCAAGCTGGACTTCTTCCTCACGGACATCCTAGATGACCTGTTGATTCGTAATGGGGACAAGTCGTCTTGGGCTCCCCTTCATAGGATCTCGCTTCCTCGTGAAGAAGCACGGGCAATAGTGATCCGCAACTATGAGGCCTACCCTGTTATTGCGACGCTGTCCCTGGACGGCAAACCACTTCCTATCACGCCTAACACCACATCGGGTGACAGCTGGTTGATCTTGCCTTTCGAACCATCGCCAACTAACCCAGACATGCTCATCGTTGAGCAGACTGAGGTTGTCCCATACATGAAGCCAGCTTACGAGACGCCACACTACACCAATATCCTTTACTACAAGTCATATCTCGTCGGCCAAAAAACCGTGAGCGCCCTGGTACAAGGCGGAGGTCAGCTCGATGTGGTTATGCAGCATAACCAACATAGCAACGTGAAGCCGCGATTGGTCTCAGTCGGAGCCGATCGTGCCCAATTTGCTATCCGAGGAGTCACAATGCCCACTATAGACGGACGCAATGAAATTGCCATCTGTCAAGGTGAGACCGTCTCAGTTTCTGGCCGCCTGATCCCTGCATCCGGCTGGTTGCTGAAAAATTCTGTGCCGGTGCAACTCATGTGGGATGGTCAGTTTCTATCAGCTTCTGGCGCTGCGCTCAGGCCAACATTTGGCAAGCATGAGTTGAGGATTGTGGGCCGGGCATACGATGCGGGCCTGATTGAGCCCCGTGCCCTAAATCAAGAACGCCCCATTATGCTCAGGATCACCGTCAACGTAGTTCCCAAGACCAGCGGCTGTGGCTAGGAACGTCCGAAATACCAGGCTTGCATCACGACGGTCGGTGACCCGGCGTTGGTGGGGTGGTGTGGGTGCAGGCGCACGGTCAGGTGCACTGCACCCTATCAGGGAATGTGCTGGATGCTGTATGCCAGGCGGCGTGTGGAAAAGCTTAGCTTCCAGCCGTCACGCGCCGGAATGAGGACAGACGGAGCGATTGTCATGCGTCATGAGCGATGGGACAGCCTGTTGGCCACGGGGGTAGACCCGTCAGCGCCATTCGGATGACTTGGACGCAGTGATGTGGGAGGACATGCTGGCCAAAGGGGCGGGAAACATAGGCTCGCTGGCGCCTATTAAGCTGTGAAAGCATGTCCTGCCTTGCTAAAACTGAGCCTTATGCAACGAGCCTACGTGGCCGGCCCACCCTCGAGCTTACGCACCACCGGCCCAGCGTTCTGCAACGTCCAGCGTAACGCATCTTGGTTAATTCGCTCGGCGGCTGCACCGTCGTGATCGGCGATCGCCTCCAGTAGCCGGCGATGGAAGTCTAACGACTCGTGTATCTTGCCCTCGACGGTGTACGCCAGGCGCAGATATCGCTCGGCATGTTCGCGCAAATGTTTGATCTTCTGCATTAGGCGCGGGCGCTTGAGGATAGCGTAACACTTCAGGCGGAACTTCCACTCCTCGTGCAGATACTCGCGCAGGTTGCCTTGCTCGGCCAGCGCGGCGATTTCCTTTAGCGACTTGCGCAGGGCAGCGATGTCTTCTTCCGTCGCCCGTTCAGCGGTTAGGCGCGCCGCCAGCCCTTCCAGCCCAATGCGCAGCGCGTAAAGTTCCTCGAATTCTTCCCAACTGAGTGGCACAACGCGCACGCCATAATTCGGCACGAATTCGACGAGTTGTTCCTGGCTGAGCATGCGCAGCGCTTCGCGCACCGGCGTGCGACTCACGCCGAACAACGCCGCGAGTTGCTCTTGCCGCAGCCACTCTCCTGGCTGCAACTTGCTCGTCAGAATCATCTCACGCAGTTGGCTGTAGACGCGTTGTTGCGGTTTTTTGGCGGACTTGAGGCGCAGCGTTTTGACCTTGCCCGTCGTCAAAAGCTTAGCTGAACTGGCCCATCGCCGGCCTGGCCTCGGCTTCGATGCAACGGCGTCGCTCATCGAGGCTTTATTGTGCCGCAGATCGTGTCTTTCGGGCAAGCGGAGCGTACATCCGTCAACTTCACAGATTCATGCACATACCCGGCTGTGCCGTCTCAACTTCACCCGCGAAGTGCTCCGCGACAATCTGCGCGCTGCGCTGCGCCTCAGCACAGGTGGCAAAGTGCGTCAACAGCAGCCGACGTGCACCGGCGCGCGAGGCGAGTTGCCCGACCTGTGCAGCCGACATGTGCCCGTGTCCATTCAAATCGTAACTGTCGGCGGTGAGATAAGTGCACTCGGCTACCAGCAGCGCTGCCGACTGTGCAAAGGTCACCAGGGCATCGGTGAGCGCGCCATCGGCGGTGTAGACCAGCCCAAGCTCAGGGAATCGCACTGCGAAGGTAGGCGTAGGATGCGCGGTTGCCATCGCTTCGACCGTCAGATCAGCCGCGCAAAAAGTCCCCCCCGGCGTGATCGGCCGAAAGTCGAAGGCACGACTCAGCGGATTGGCCAGCGCCGGCAGGGTGGGGATGCCGAATACTTCGTCGAGTGCCTTCAGCATGTGCCCAACCGATGGCGTACTCCAAAGTGGCAAGGGCGCCCGCGCAACCGGGAACAGGCGGTGGTAGGCCAGCGCCACCAGATCGGCGCAGTGATCGGCATGTGCGTGGGTGATGATGACGGCGTCCAAAGGATCGGCCAGGCCGCGCTGCGTCAGCTCCAACACAATTCCAGGCCCACAGTCCAATAAGATGGTCTTCCCGTTGCTCCGAATGAGATAGCCGGATGCGGCTGCGCCTTCGCCCGGCGATCCGGCCCGGCAACCCAGCACGATGAACTCCGTGGCAGCTTTGTTCAAGATGATCTCCTTCCCCGAGTGTGATTCGATGTGTCGCTTTGCAGTACGTGCGCGTCCTGGCCGACAATGCTGAGCAACCGACCAGTCTTCACGCGCACAGGATAAGTCTGACCGAGAACGACCGGCTGGTCATGAACGAGCGTCACTGTGCCGGCGCCACGTAACTCCCCTGTGACCTTAAAGCCATCACCGGTAAACTCACTTGCACTGACGACGAGTTGACCGGTGCTCTCGGTCAGCCCGTCCTGCGCGATAATCTCCAAGTCACCTGGCCGGACCGCGATGCTGCACATCGCAGACGCGACGGCCGATGTCGTGTGTGCGTCTACCCCCGGCGCCAGCCGAACGCAGCGTTCACTCACGCGTTGAGCGGGCAAAACAGTAGCGCCGCCGAAGAACTCGGCGACGAACGCGTTAGCCGGCGAGCGCCACAGCGTTTGCGGTGTGCCGAATTGTTCGACGCGACCGGCGCGCAGGACGGCGACGCGGTCGGCCACGGCCATCGCTTCGGCTTGATCGTGCGTGACGAAAAGCGTCGTCACGCCGCTCGTGCGCAGCAACGCCTGCAAGTCCGCGCGGATGGCTGTGCGCAATTGTGGGTCCAACGCGGCGAGCGGCTCGTCGAGCAGTAATACCCGCGGCGACACCGCTAGCGCGCGGGCGATCGCCACGCGCTGGCGCTGGCCGCCCGAAAGTTGGCTGACGCGGCGCTCGGCCAGTTCCGCGATACGACAAAGTTCGAGCATGTCGCGCACGCGCCGGGCGATCTCCTGCTTGGGCGCACGGTGCATCCGTAAGCCGAACGCGATGTTGTCTCGCACGTTCAGGTGATCGAACAAGGCGTAGCTCTGCGGTACCCAGCCGACCTGTCGGCGGTCGGGTGGGAGTGCGCTGGTGTCCGCGCCGTCCATCAGCAAGCGACCGGCAGTGGGAAACAACAAGCCGGCCGTCAACCGGAGCAGCGTGCTCTTCCCGCAGCCGCTCGGCCCGACTAACACCACGATTTCACCTGGCTGGACGGATAGACAGATGTCGTGCACCACCGGGTGAGTGGCGTCATACGCAAAAGAGATGTGCTCGAACGCCAGGGATGCCGCGACCGTCATGCTTGTCCTATCTTGCTGCCGCCTAGCCGCTCGATGGCGATGGCGGCCGGCACGACGAAGGCCAGAAAAATCAGCGTGATCGCTGCAGCGACCTCGACCCGATTGGTGATGTAGGCCGAATACAGCTCGATGGGCAGCGTCTTGTTCAGCGGCGTGAACAAAAAGAACGATACGTTGAACTCGCCCATAGAAAGCGTAAACACCAGAATCAGCGCGGCCAGCAATGCGCTGCGAATCGCCGGCAGTGTAATGTACAGCAGCCGCTGCATGGCGGATGCACCAAGCGTGCGCGCCACTGCCTCGCGCTCGATCAAGGCAGGTTGCGCCAGCGCCGGCGCCAGCGTTGCTACGAGAAACGGCAGCGTATACACCACTTGCCCGGCGATGAGCAACAGTCCGCTGGCGCGCGCTAACGGGTAAGCCAGAATCAACGCCAGCGCGATGGCAATGCCGGGGACGGCTAACGGCGCGTTGATCAGCGCTAACAGCGCTGGCCGGCCGGGAAAGGTGTGCCGGGCGATCAACCAAGCGGCCGGCATGCCTACCGCTAGATCAATCGCCAACACGATGAGCGCCAGGCGCAAACTGAACAGCGCATACGGATGCACCGTCGCCCAGCCTTCGCGCAGCCAGGCCAGGGTAAAACCGCCGGCCCAGAAGCCTAGCGGCCAATTGGCCGTCGTTGCTACGACGATCAACAGCGGCATCGGCGCAAGGCACAAGAGCACGGCGAACCATGTAAAACCGCGACCAATCGCCATGATCGGATTGGGGGCCTGCCGGCGCTGTTCCCTCCGTGCGCTCACGTTAGCCTGCGACCCGTAAGCTGAATCTGGTAGTGTTGTCATTTACCCCTCGCTGTGTGCAGCACATCACCGCTGCGCGCGCTCACCAGCGCGTCCCAGGCCGAAAAGCACGGCGACGGTGAGACAAGTCAGCGCGATGCTCAAGCCTGCCGCGCGTTCGACTTGAAAGCTCTCGGTGAACAAAGACGCGATCTCCAGTGGTAGCACGCGAAAGCCGCGGCTGAGCGTGGCGGCCGTCCCGAAAGCGCCGAACGCGGTTGCCAGACTCACGCTTGCCGCGCTGAGCAGCGCGGGAGACAGCGCCGGCAATATCACATCCAGATAAACGCGCCAGGGTGTCGCGCCGAGGGTGCGGCTCACGTCAATCACGTCTTGAGACAGCGCCGATACCGCGCCGCGCAACACCAGCACTGCGCGTGGGATCTGAAAGTACAGGTAGCCCAACAACATGCCCCAGAACGTATAGGCGAAGTTGAACTGGCGCTCACCGGTAATCAGCAAGAAGATCTGCGGGACGATGCCGGTCAGCCCAAAGAGCAAGATGACGAAGAACCCGATGACGATGCCTGGCAGGCTGAGCGGAATGGTCAGCGCGACGGCTAGGGCGTTCCGGTAGCGGCTGACCGAGCGCTCAATGTAGATCGCCACCGGCAGGCAAAGCGCCAGCGCCAGCGCGGTAGAGGACACGGCAATCAGCACGCTGTTCAGCAGCGCGCGGCGGTAGGCCAGCGACGTGACCAGTGCAGCATAGTTCGCCAGGGTGAGCTGACCCCCTTCTCCTGTGAGGCTCTGGCGTAGCAGGACGACCAGCGGCGCGATGAGCGCCAGGCTTAACAAGACGAGCACAGGCATCGCGAGCGATGTCATTGTCATCGCTCGCGATGCTGATTGACGCGATTGTTTCGCCACAGTGTCACTGGACAACTTCGGCCTTCCAGCGCTCGTTGAATTGCTCCTGCACGGCGCGCATCTTAGCGTAGTCGGGCACGATCACCTTCTCGTAAGCGCTTGCCGGCAGCATCCCCTCGGCAAGCTTCGGGTCCATGGCGATCTGCCGGATCGGGCGGAGGTAGCTCTGGGCGAATAGCGCCTGTCCCTCGTCCGATAGGACGAAGTCGAGCAGCTTCTTGCCGCCCTCAGGGTTCGGCGCACCTTTCACCAGGCCAATCACGTACGGGATCGCGATCGAGCCTTCGCATGGGATGACAACCTCAACCGGAGCGTCGTTGTTGTTCTTGAGCTGATAACCGTTGAAGTCGGCGTCAATCAGGATCGGGATCTCGCCCTGCTGAACCAGCGCGGTGGCGGTCTGCGCCGGCAGTTGCAGTCCGTTGGCCTTCAACTGTGCCAGATACTGAATGCCCGGATCCCAGTTATCGAGCGTGCCGCCGAGTGCCAGATTGGCAGCTGTGGCGACCGAGTAACCGATTGCAGCTTGCGTTGGGTCGAGGAAGCCGACCTTGTCCTTGTACTCCGGCTTCAGCAGATCGGCCCAACACTGCGGTACCGGTGTGTCACCCAGCACCTTCGTGTTGACCAGGAAAGCCACTGTGCCCTGGTGGATAGTCATCCAGCGGCCCTCTGGGTCTTTCAAACCTGCTGGGATCTCATCGAAGCCAGCCGGCTTGTAAGGTGCCAGTAGATCGGCGTCGCCGGCCTGAATGCCGAACACGATGCCGAAGTAAGCCGTGTCGGCCTGGGGCGCAGCCGCCTCGGCCTTCAGTGCCGCCAGGGTCTGGCCGGAATTCTTCGGGTCGGAGGGCGCTTGCAGGCCGGTCTTGGCGCTGAAGGCCTTGAGCACGCCGCCCCAGTTCGCCCATTTCTCCGGGCTGTTGTAGGCCACTACTAACGAGGCGCGGTCACCAGCAGGAGCCGCAGGTGCCGGCGCCTCCGTCGCCGCAGGGGCAGCGGGCGGCGCGGCAGTCGCCTGGGGTTGCTGTGCGGCGGGCGGTGCCGGCATTGCCGTAGCGCACGACGCCATCAAGAGTGCGATGGCGGACAGGCCACTCAACAAAGTTGCATTTGCATTCCTCACGTCACACACTCCTTTTGTCGCTAGTCAAATAAGTGTATTCAGTAATTCAGAAGATACAAGGCTTTGGTTAACTGACAGTTAAGAGCACGTTTATATTCGTGAGGTTTCGCAGCGTTGCTCGGGCTGTTTGTGCTGCGATATACAACACAGGGCAGCCCATTACGGCTGCCCTGTGTTGTGTGGAGGAGGGGGCGTTACGCTATGGTGTGGCGTTCACGCTTCGTTCTTGCCGTTGGCGTCGCCGGGGAGAAAGTCCTCTAGCGAAGGCAGGTTCTCGGCGGGCAAAGATTCGCTCTCACCGAGGCCGAGCAGCGCCATCTCGGCGCGCTGTGTCAGTGACGATTTCTGCGGCGCTTCCGTAGCCAACAGCGGCACGCCCTCGTAACTTTGGATGACGTTGGGGTTGAAACCGGTGCCCGCCGGGATTAGCTTGCCCAGTATGACGTTCTCCTTCAAGCCGATGAGGTCATCGCGCTTACCCTCAATGGCTGCGCCGGCAAGCACCTTGATGGTGTGCTGGAAGGACGACGCCGAGAGGAACGACTCGGTGGCCAACGCCGCCTTCGAGATGCCGAGCAAGATCGGCACACCCACAGCGGGGCGCTTGCCCTCCGCGATGAGCTTCTCGTTCACCCGCGCCAGCTCCAGACGGTTGATCAGGTCGCCCGGGAGGTAATCGCTGTCACCGGCCGTCGTGATCTGCACCCGGTTGGTCATCTTGCGAATGATGATCTCGAAGTGCTTGTCGTTGATGTTCACGCCCTGTGAGCGATACACCTTCTGCACCTCGCCGAGCAGATACATCTGGCACGCCTCGCGGCCGAGCACCTTGAGCAACATGTGCGGGTTCTTGGTGCCTTCGGTGATCGGGTCGCCCGCGTTCACCTCCTGGCCCTCGGTCACGAGCAGGCGCGCCGCGGGCGGCACGTCGTATTCGACCTCGTCTTTCTTCTCGTACACCACCGTGATGGTCATGCCATCGCGCACCACGCGCCCACCACGTTCGACGCGCATCTCCTGTTCGCCACGTGTGGCGATCACTGCCTTGTCCTTGATCTCGTCGCCATCCTCGACCTTCAACGACCAATTGCCGGGCACGTTATATACGTCGCGCTGCAACTGCTGGTTGGTGATCACGACCCGGCGCAGGCCGCCTTCCAACCGCTCGATATGCACCCGGCCGGAGATGTCGGCCATCAAGGCCTCGGCCTTGGGCTTCTTGCGCGCTTCGAGCAACTCTTCCACGCGCGGCAGACCCTGCGTGATGTCGCTGCCGGAAGCCACGCCGCCGGTATGGAAGGTGCGCAGCGTCAGCTGCGTGCCCGGCTCGCCGATGGACTGCGACGCGATGATGCCGACCGCCGCGCCGACCGCCACCATCTTGCCGCGACCGAGGTCGCGGCCGTAGCACAACTGGCAGATGCCTTGCTCCAACTCGCACGAGAGCGGTGAACGCACGTGCACTTCCTGAATGCCTGCGGCTTCGATGGCTGCTACGACGGCCTCGTCTATCATCTCGTTGCGCGGACAGAGCACCTCGCCGGTCTTGGGATGTACGACGTCCGAGGCTGCCACGCGCCCCAAGATGCGATCTTTCATCTTCTGGCCGCCCACGTCGTCGGTGGAGCGGATCCAGATACCGGCCTGGGTGCCGCAGTCGTGCGCGTTGATGATCACGTCCTGGGCCACATCCACCAAACGGCGGGTCAGGTAGCCGGCGTCGGCCGTGCGCATGGCTGTGTCGGCCAGACCTTTGCGTTGGCCATGCGTGCTGATGAAGAACTCCAACGCGTCCAGGCCCTCGCGGAAGTTGGAGCGGATGGGTAGTGCGATGATGCGCCCCGACGGGTCGGCCATCATGCCGCGCATGCCGGCGAGCTGCGTGATCGGAATGAAGCCGCCCTTGGTCGCGCCCGAAGTGGCCATCAAGCTGAGGTTGCCCACCGGATCCATGGACTTCTTCACCGCGTTGGCGACGGCGTCCTTTGCTTCGGACCAAATGGCGATGGTGCGTGCCTCGCGCTCGTCATCGGTCAGCAAGCCGCGGCGGTATTGGCGCTCGACTTCCTGCACCTTAGCATCGGCTTCGGCCAGGATGGCGAACTTGTCCTGCGGCACGACGATGTCGCTCACTGCGATGCTCACGCCGGAGCGCGTCGCGTATTTGAAACCGATGTCTTTGATGTCGTCCACGAACGCCACCACTTCGTGCTGCCGGTCGTTGCCGAGCACCTGATACGTCTGGTTGACCAGGCGCTGGACATCGCCTTTGTCGAGCACGCGGTTGACGAAGCGCATCTCGGCTGGAACGATGCGGTTGAACAGCGCCCGGCCGACCGTCGTCTCGATCACGCGGCGACGCGGCTTTCCATCTGCGTAGCGGACGTTGTTCTCGTCGAAATACGTTTCCACCAGCAGCTTGATCTTGGCGTGGATGTGCACGTGGCCGAGTTCATACGCCATCTCTACCTCGTCGAGGCTGAAGAAAGCACGACCATCGCCCTTGAGCGGCTTCGGGTCGAGTAGCGTAAGGTAGTATACGCCGAGCACCATGTCCTTGGTCGGGCCGACGATGGGTTCGCCGTCGCTGGGCTTGAGCAAGTTGTTGGTGCTGATCATCAGCTTGCGGGCCTCTTCCACAGCCTTGCGGCTGAGCGGCACGTGCACGGCCATCTGGTCGCCGTCGAAGTCGGCATTGAACGCTTGGCACACCAGTGGGTGCAGCTGGATCGCCTTGCCCTCGACGAGGATCGGCTCGAAGGCCTGGATGCCGAGTCGGTGCAGCGTCGGCGCGCGGTTCAGCAACACCGGCCGCGTCTTGATCACGTCCTCCAGCACCTCCCACACTTCCGGCCGCTCGCGCTCGATCACGCGCTTGGCGCCCTTGACGTTGTTGGCGTAGTTCAACTCCACCAGCTTCTGGATGACGAAGGGCTTGAACAACTCCAGCGCCATGGTCTTCGGCAGGCCGCATTGGTGCAACTTGAGGGTGGGGCCGACGACGATCACCGAGCGGCCGGAGTAGTCCACACGCTTACCGAGCAGGTTGCGGCGGAAGCGCCCCTTCTTGCCCTTCAGCATGTCGCTGAGCGACTTCAACTCGCGGCGGCCGCGCCGGCTGAGTGCCTTGCCGCGCTGGCTGTTGTCAATCAGCGAGTCCACCGCCTCCTGCAGCATGCGCTTCTCGTTGCGCACGATCACGTCGGGGGCGCCGAGTTCGAGCAAGCGCTTCAGGCGGTTATTGCGGTTGATCACGCGGCGATACAGGTCGTTCAGGTCGGACGTGGCGAAGCGCCCGCCGTCGAGTTGCACCATTGGGCGCAACTCGGGTGGGATGACCGGCAGCACGGTGAGGATCATCCACTCCGGCCGGTTGCCGCTCTTGCGCAACGCTTCGACGATGCGCAAACGCTTGATCGCCTTCTTCTTCTTGACTTTGCTGAGCGAATGGCGCACCTCGCGCCATAGTTCTTTAGCAAGCTGGTCGAGGTCCATGCGCCGCAGGATCTCGTAGAACGCCTCTGCGCCCATATCGGCCTTGAAGACGTTGCCGAAACGGGTGCGCAGGTCGCGCACGCGGCTCTCTGGCATGAACTGACAGACGGCCAGGTTCTCCAGGTCTTCCTTATCGGCGGCGTAGCGGGCGTTGAGCTGCTGGATCTCCTCGGCCAGGCGCTCGCTGAGCTGGCGCGCGTCGTCGTCCACCTTGCCTTGCAAGATCTCGATCTCGCCTTTGATCTTGCTGGTGCTAGTCTCACGCTCCTCGTTGATGCGCTGCTCGATGACGTTGAGCTGTTCTTTGACGACGCGGTTGAGCGCGGTGAGGTGGACGCGGCCAACGGTCTCGCCCTCTTGGGCAATCACGGTGTTGGTCGGCTCGAAGACGATCGGCGTGCGAATGGTCTTGTTGGTCTTCGCCTCGATCTCGCGCTGCACGCGCTGCGCAGCCTTCATCAAGGCCTCGGTCTCGTCCTGCAATAGGTCGTCGTACTTCTGGTTGGTCTCGTCCAGCGTCTGTTGCAGCTTGACCAGTTGCTTGAGCAACTTGCCGCTCGCACTATCTTCCTGTGCGCGTGTCTTGGCCTCGAGTTCGGCGATGCGCTTCTCGTGCTCCTCCTGCAGGCGCTTCAGCGCCTTCTGGCGGGCGTCCTCGTCCACGTAGGTGACGACGTACTGAGCGAAGTACAGCACGCGGTCGAGGTTGCGGCGGGTAATGTCGAGCAGCGTGCCGAGGAAGCTCGGTACGCGGCGGGTGTACCAGACGTGCGCCACCGGCGCGGCTAGGTTGATGTGGCCCATGCGCTCGCGCCGCACGCTCGCCTTCGTCACCTCGACGCCGCACTTGTCGCAGATGATGCCCTTGTAACGAATGTTCTTGTACTTACCGCAATAGCACTGGTAATCGCGAGTCGGACCGAAGATCGCCTCGTCGAAGAGGCCGTCCTTCTCAGGTCGCAGGCGCCGGTAGTTGATCGTCTCCGGCTTGGTCACTTCGCCGTAGGACCAGGAACGAATCTGTTCGGGGGAAGCCAGGCTGATGCGCAATGCCTTGAAATCTTTCAATTCCATTTGTGATCTACACCCCTGGATAAGACAAAACGGCGCGAACGACGTTATCGCTCGCGCTAGAACCTCAAGTTGACGAAAGAGACGGTTTGCGTTTTAATTGGCAACTCCAATTCTACGGGGATTCCAGAAAGCGTCAAGGGTCGCTGAAGCTGAGCAGCCGCAGCGTAACGGTTACTTCGCCCACGAGACCGGTCGGTTGCCGGTTCGCTCTCCGTCTCGTAAGTGCCCCGCAGCGCCCTCGCTGCTCGGTTCTGACCGAATCCGGACGCCCCGCGCGTTCATCGCGGTGACGCTGTCAAGGATGTGCCTCCGTGATCTGGCTTCTGGACTCTCCGGTGTCTGGAATCTGAAATCTGGGATCTGGAATCTGAATGCCGGCCGTCGCTCGGACGTGCGCTTGGATGTGTTCGTGCTGCCTATAATCGCAACACGCAACAGTTGATCATGACCGATAGCTCTGCCAACGTCTCCGCTGACGCTGCATCGTCTCGAACGACCATCATCGCGCCGGCCGTGCGCCGGCGCCGCACCGGCCGCGCCGTGCTGCTCGTTGCGCTTGTGTCGCTCTTCGCTTGCGGCTTGCTTGCCATGGTGACGGCTGCCGGCCTGGCCGGCGCGCAAGCCGGCCAGCGCGAGGCAGCCGCGCGCGCCACGGCGACGGTTTCGGCTTCGCTGCTCGATCGCCTTCAGAAAGCGAACGCCCTAATGCGCGAGGGTAAATACGCCCTGGCCGAGGCGAATTACGCCTACATCTTGCAGTATCAACCCGAAAACTACGGCGTGCGCAGCATGATTGCGACGGCCATCGCGGCGCAAACGCCCACCCCCCCGCCGCCGACGCCCACGCCGACGCCGGTTGTCACCGACAAGCGCCAACTGCTTCAAACGCTCGTGGCTGCCGGCGAGGAGCAGGACTGGGACGGGGTCATCCGCCTGGCCGATCAGCTCATCGCCCTGGATAGCAGCTTCGAGGTGGCGATGGTGAGCGATCTGCGCTATCGGGCCCTGGTGGAACGCGGGTTGAGTCGGCTGCGCGCCGGCCAGATCGAGTCGGGGCTATATGACCTCGATCGCGCCGCGGCGATCCGTCCGTTGAGCGACCGCGTCGAGGGCGAGCGACGCCTCGCCGCAGCTTACCAGACCGCCATCTACTATTTCGGGGCCGATTGGGAGAAGAGCATCGCCCAACTGGAAAGCCTGTACAACAGTGCGCCGAGCTATCGCGACGTGGGCACCAAGTTGCTGGAAGCATATGTCCGCGCCGGCGATGCCTATGCCGGCGCTGGGGATTGGTGCGCCGCTGCCAAGAAATACGAACGGGCTGCCCAATTCAACCGGAACACTTCGCTGGCCGAGAAGCAACGCGACGCCGATGCGCGTTGCCTAACGGCTTCGATCGGTAATGGAGAGGCGAACACAGGCTCCTCCGTGACCGTCCTCAACACGGCCGGCATCACCGGACGCCTGTTCTATAGTCAATATGATCCCGCGACCTACCAGTACCGCTACAACGTATACGACAGCGCGGCGTCGAAAGCCTATCAAATCGGGTCGGGTCCGCAGCCCAGCTACCGCGCGAGCCTGTCACCGGATCGCACGCGCATGGTGTACTCGATCTATCAAGATGGCTGGAAGGTGGTGATCAGTTCCGCCGATGGCTCGGGCACGCCCTCCATCCTGACCAGCGGGAGCTATCCGGTGTGGGGGCCCGCTGGCCTGATTGCCTACCAGACGTGCACTGACCAGTGCGGCATCCATCTGATCAATCCCGATCAGCCGAGCAGCGTGCGACGACTCACCACGTCGAGCGGCGATATCAACATGCAATGGTCGCCGAGCGGCGACAAGCTGATCTACATGTCCAACTTCTCCGGCTCGTGGGAGATTTACACCGTTTCGCTTTCGGGGACGTTCCAGCAACTGACCGGCTTCGGGGCGAACAGCGGCGCGCCCACCTTTTCGCCGGATGGCTCACGCATCGCTTTCATCTCCAATCGCGATGGTGGCAATTGGGCGATCTGGATCATGAATGCCGATGGCAGCAACCTCGTCAAACTGATTGACCTGGGCAGCCAACACCCCTACTGGCAAGTCGAACGGTTGGTCTGGTTACGCTAAAAAGAACGGCGGGCGCATCGCCCGCCGTTCTGTGATTCGCTCACCGCCGTCATGGCAGTGGGGGGAAGTATGGCACCGGCCCAATGGCCGCTGCGCGCGGCCCGCCGGGGTCGCCGAGGAAGTCCCAGTAGAGTGATAGGTTCGACGTGCCGCCGTATTGGACATATTCGATCACGATCGAGTGATTGCCGGCACCCAGGTTCGCGTTGGCCGTGAAGGTGCGCGTGGATTGCTCGCGGAACTCGTTCATGATCAGGTTGCCGTCCAAGTAAAGGCGGATGCCGTCATCCACACGCGCTACGAACTGGTATACGCCGGCTGGGAAGTAGCGCACCTGGCTGAAGCGCGCCGTGAAGAACGCGCCGGGCACGCCGGGCGCCGGCGACGCGCCGTTCCAATCGAAGCGCAGGCAGCACACAACCGAGGTGGAAGTCGGTGGTCCTGCGAAGTTCGGGTTCGCGAAGAAGTCCACCGTCCACGGGCCGTTGTTGAACCCGGTGCCCGGGGGCGGCAGTGGCGGTTGCGGCGGCACGGGGCCAACGCGCGTGATGCTCAGTTTGATGAATGCCAGTTGGGTTTGCTCGACGTAGTCCACGCGAATTTCGTGCGTGCCTTGGGTCAGGGGCACATCCACGCTCGGCGTTTGCCGGCCGACGAAGTTGAGCGTGTCGAGCACGACCTGGCCGTCCACCCAGATGCGGATGCCGTCATCTACATCGGCCGAGAAGCGCCACACGCCGGCCGAGAAGTTCATCTTGCGCGTCCAGCGCGCCGAGAAGAAGTCAGGCTGCACACGTTGCAAATCCGGCGAGCCAAACCCCCAGTTGAAATTGATCGCCGCATCGTTGCGCGTGAGGGCCGGCGGGCCGGACTGGATGGTGTTGTTCCAATATTCGCCAAACCACGGTCCGGCCGGAGGTTGGGGTGGAACCGGCGGCGCAAAGCGCGGGATGCACAAGCGCTGGCCAACGAAGATGCGCGTGGTTCTTAGACCATTCACGCGGCGCAAAGTGAGCACCGTCGTGTTGTAGCGAATGGCCAGCTCGCCCAGCGTGTCGCCCCGGCGAACGGTATACCACAAGCAGGTGTAAGAACTGACTTCAGCGCGCTCCGGCGACGCGGCTCGGGCCGGCGTAGCGATGCCGAAGGCGAAGAAGCCGAGCACTATGCTCAAGCACAGTGCCAAGACGCGCCGCGGGCTCAGCGGCTTGATGTCGTTCGCTTGTTGACTCATGCTTCTTACCTCGTCACTTGTAAAAGGGATTGTAGCAACGATGCGCATAATGGAAAGGTGAGCCGGGCGTGACGGGTATAATGCCGCGTCTTGTCCGAACTTCGTGCATCCTTGCTGCCAGGATGTGCATAGACTACCACATTTTGTGGATAAACCTGTGGATATCGAGATATGGGCACTTTACATCGCTTTCAAAATAACGCAAGTGCCGTGCAGTTTTCCCCGAGGAGGCTTCTGTGAATACACGTATGGGCGCCGCTGTGGCTTTGAGCATCGCTGCAGCGCTGGTCCTCTCTGCTTGTGATGCTCAGCCGGCAAATCTACCTACTGCGACGCCTTACTCGGCGACACCGACGCCCGGCAACGTGGTTGTGGGTCAGCCACAAGCGGTGGTTGCCACTTCGCCTGCGACCTCGAGCGCGGCACGGCCGTTCGCCCAGCTCTCGCCCAGCGAGCGCTCGCGCGTGGGCAGCGCGCCCCCGCCGCTGACCATTGACCCGGCGCAGAAGTACATCGCCACCATCAAGACGGCCAAGGGCGACATCGTCGTGGAGCTGAATGCCCAGGCCGCCCCGCAAACCGTCAACAACTTCGTCTACCTGGCACAGAACGGTTTCTATGATGGCCTGACGTTCCATCGCGTGGAGCCGGGCTTCGTCATCCAAGGCGGTGATCCGCTCGGCAACGGCACCGGCGGGCCTGGCTATAACATCCCGCCGGAGATCAAGCTGCCGCATGTGGATGGCGCGATTGCCATGGCACGCCAAGGCGGCCCGCCCGAGAGCACGCCGAGCAGCGGCAGCCAGTTCTACATCACCATCGGCGCGCAGCCCAACCTGGACAACAACTATACCGTCTTCGGCGTGACGATCCGCGGCCAGGATGTGGTGCGCGCCATTCAGGTCGGCGATGTGATCCAGCGCATCGAGATTACGACGGCGGATGGCAGCGCCGTCGCTGCTGCGGCGCCGCAGGCGACGGCTATCCCAGCGCCCACGCCGCTGCCCAAACCGGTGACATGCGAACCGTTCCCGCTCAACGTGAACGCCGGCGATCACGTGAAGGGCAATCCGCAGGCTGCAACTACGATCATCGAATATGGCGACTTCCAGTGTCCGGCCTGTGCCGCGTTCCATCCCCAAATGAAGACGCTGATGGGGACAGTGAGCGACACCGTTCGCCTGGTGTTCCGCCATTTCCCGCTGCCGCAGCACGACAAAGCGATTCCCACCGCCCGCGCTGCCGAAGCAGCTGCGCTGCAGGGCAAATTCTGGGAGATGCACGACTTGCTTTACGAGAAGCAGAGCGAGTGGTCGGCTAAGCCGCTGGCCGAGATTACGGCCACGCTCAAAACCTACGCGGAGGCGTTGAAGCTGGACGTCGCTCAGTTCGAGCGCGACTTGGCCAGCGACGCCGTCGCTGCGCGCGTGCAGCGCGACGTGGATTCGGGCAACGCAGCGAATGTGAGCAGCACGCCTTCACTCTTCCTGGACGGCAGCGAAATTCCCGTGCAGGCGTTCCAGCAGCCGGACACGGCGGAACAACTGCGTAACTACGCCGACCGCCGGACGAAGTCCGCCGCCGGCCTCAGCACCAAGACCTTCGACTTCGCCAAGCCCGAACAAGTCACGAACAAGGATGCCAAGTATGTGATGACGGTCAAGACCAACCGCGGCGACATCGTGGCCGAACTCGACCCGTCGCTGGCCCCGGTCAACGTCAACGCGACGGTATTCCTGGTACAACAGGGCTACTTCGACGGCGCGCCGGTCGTCCTGAACGACCAGCAGATCGGTGCCATCCTGATGGGCAATCCCACAGTAGCCGGCAATCCCGGCTTTGCATGTGGCGTCGAGCTGACACCGGGGGCGATGTCGAAGCCTGGCGTGGTTGCGCTCTTCGGCAGCAGCGACACCAGCAGCGCGCAGTTCATCTTCACCTACTCGCCGACGTTGGAACTGGACGGACGCTTCTCGGTCATCGGCCAAATCACTTCCGGCCTAGACGTGGTCAAATCGTTGACTGCGGCTCAGGGCGACACTAAAGCCGACGTGATCCAATCGGTGACCGTGGAGGAGAGGAAGTAGGAATTGAGAATTGAAAATGGAGAATGGAGAATCGAGGTTGGAGATTGGGTAGGATTGGCATCGGTTCGTTAGATTGTTGAATCCTGTTCATCCTGTCAAAATGTGAGTCCGATGTTCGTGCATACGTTGCAAGTGCGCTTTCGCGACTTGGACGCCTATAACCACGTCAACAACGCGGTGTATCTGACGTATTTCGAGGAAGCCCGCATCGCGTTCATCACCGCCATCGGCATGCGCAGCCTGTTCTCTCGCGAACGTAGCACGGTCATTGCGCACGCAGAGATAGACTATCGCGCGCCGGCGCAGCTCGGCGATCAACTTGATATCGAGGTGAGCACAGGCGAGATTCGCAACACCTCGTATGAGCTGTGCTATCGCATCACACGCCGGAGCGATGGCGCGTTGATCGCGACGGGCAAGACGGTGCAAGTGTGTTTTAACTTTGCGCTCAATGCGCCTACGCGGCTGCCCGAAGCATGGCGCACATTGCTGCGCAACGGCGCAGCTGCAGACGAACGCTCGCCATCCTTGTCGCATTAGATCGAAGATGACGCCCCCCTCTGCTTTGCTCGCGCTCGAAGACGGCACCATCTGGCCCGGGGCCGGCTTTGGCAAAATCGGCGAGACCACCGGCGAAGTGGTCTTCAACACCTCGATGACCGGTTATCAGGAGGTCATTACCGATCCGTCATACCATGGCCAGATCGTGGTGATGACTGCGCCGCAGATCGGCAACGTGGGCACCAACCCTGACGACGACGAATCGCATCGCGCGTGGGTCGCCGGGTTCGCCGTGCGCGAACTGAGCCCAATCGCCAGCAACTATCGCAGCCGCAAGCCGCTCGATGAATACTTGAAGGATCACGGCGTGGTCGGCATCATGGGCCTGAGCACGCGCGCGCTGGTCAAGCACATCCGTGAGAAGGGCGCCATGCGCGGCGCGATTTCGTCGGTCAACCCCGACCCCACGCGTTTGATCGAGATGGCACGCGCCAGCCGCGACATGAACGGCGCCGACCTGGCGCGCGAGGTCACCTGCGACGAGCCATATCACTGGGTAGGCGGCGTGGACGGACAATGGTATGTCGAGTTGGCCGGCAAGTCGCCAGGGCAGCAGGTCAGTCGGTTCGGTCAAGTCGGGCCAGTCAACTCGGTCACCGGACTACCCGATGACTCGTCAACGATGCCACCTCACATCGTCGCCTTCGACTTTGGCATCAAGCGCAACATCCTGCGCTTGTTGGCCTCGCGCGGCTGCCGGATCACAGTCGTGCCGGCAACGACGACGGCCGACGAAGTGCTGGCGATGCAGCCGGACGGCGTGTTCCTCTCCAACGGCCCTGGCGACCCGGCGGCATGCACCTATGCGATCGAGGCGACCCGCCGGCTGCTCGGCCGGACGCCGATCTTCGGCATCTGCCTGGGCCATCAAATCCTCGGCCTGGCGCTGGGTGGCCGCACCTACAAGATGAAATTCGGCCATCGCGGCGGCAATCAGCCGGTGCTCGCGAACGGCCATGTCGAGATCAGCAGCCACAACCACGGCTTCGCCGTGCACGCCGACAGCTTGCCGCCTGAGGTAGAGATCACTCACGTGAACCTGAACGACGGCTGCGTCGAAGGGCTACGCGTGCCATCGCTCGACGCCTTTAGCGTGCAGTATCACCCCGAAGCCTCCCCCGGCCCACACGACGCGGGCTATTTGTTCGACCAGTTCATGGACGCCGTCCGGTCGCGCGCCTAGGTCTTCGTCTCGGCGTCCGTCAAACGTCGGGCAACAACTTTGTTGCCCCGTGTTGCAGTCAGGCCAACGCGTGATCCGGTAGACCAGTCGCTGGTTCACTTCGTCGGACGAGCGCATAGTCGCCGGCCTCAGCGATTCCTACAATCGCGCACGGCGACACAACGACTTCGCACCCGCGCTGCGCAGGGCCTGCCACCACTACTCCGCAATGCAGGTCGTACCTGCGCAGATTGCGCTTGCACCGTGCTGGCGAGGAAGCACGGCGCGCTGCGGTTGTGAAGCGTGGTGCCCATTGAATCAGCTTTTACACACATGAAGCAGCCATGACCATTTCTGCAGAAGTTGTGGAGCGAGAAGACACGCGACCGGCGTTACCCTCGCGGCGCGACATCCTCAAGCTGGGCGCAGTGATCGGCGGCGCCCTGGCCGTCGGCGCAGCCGATGATGGCGTGCGCGCCGATGACGAAGCCCCTCTCTCGTTCAGCGCCAGCCAAGCCGGCGAAGCGAACGTCGCGTTGCCGCCGTTGGCCGTCGTCGCGCTGAACCGTTTGGCGTGGGGGCCGAAGCCCGGCGATCCGTTTACCAGCATCGAGGCGTTCAACGCGCTGGGCCCCGACGACACTGCTCGCCTGGCGGCGTATGTCAATCAGCAGCTCGATCCGGCGTTCCTGGCAGCGCCTGATGATAGCGACGCGCAGATTGCCGCTGCGGCGGCCCACCTGCCCAGTTTGAACATGACGCTGCCGCAGTTGTGGGAGACCTACTTCAAGGCGCAGAACGCCGACCGTAGCCGGCCGATAAGGGACGTGCGCGTGGCGACGCTGCTGCGCGCGGTCTATAGCCGGCGCCAGTTGTTCGAGGTGATGGTGGACTTCTGGCACAACCACTTCAGCATCTTCGCTTGGGACGGCGCCTACGCCAGCGCGACGTGGGTGCACTACGATCGCGACGTGATCCGTGCCCACGCGCTGGGCAACTTCCGCGCGATGCTCGAGGCGGTGGCCAAGAGCCCGGCCATGCTGTATTACCTCGACAACTTCATCAGCCAGGGCGCGAGTTTCAACGAGAACTGGGCGCGCGAGCTCATGGAGCTGCACACGCTCGGCGCAGAGAATTATCTCGGCACTGCCGATCCAATGGGTGTGCCAACCGACCCTGCCAGCGGGCTGCACGTCGGCTATGTGGACAACGATGTGTACGATGCGGCGCGCTGCTTCACCGGCTGGCGCGTGAACAACGGCCAGTCCGGCGCGCCGGGCAACGATGGCACGTTCTACTACCACGCGCCGTGGCACGACCGGGCCAACAAATTCGTGCTGGGCGTGTATATCCCGGCCGACCAAGGGCCGGAGGTGGACGGTAAGCAGGTGCTCGATATGCTGGCGCGCCACCCCGGCACCGGCCGCTTCATCGTGCGCAAGCTGTGGCGGCGGTTGATCGGCGACAACGCGCCCGAGCCCGGCGTCGCCGATCCCTTCTTTGACGCCGTCGCCAAGACGTTCACCGACAACTGGCAGAACCCGAATCAGATCCGGCTGGTGGTGCAGCAGTTATTGCTGGGCGTGCCGGCTTCGGGAACGAGCCCGGCCATCCCGTCGCCGTTCGCCACGACATGGGGCCAGAAGATCAAGCGACCCCACGAAGCGCTCTACAGCGCCTTGCGCGCGGTGAACGCCGCGATCATCGTGGATTCCGGCGGTCTGAGTTCGCTGTGGAGTGGCTACGACGCGATCGGCCAGCAGCACTTCGGCCGCCGCCCACCCGACGGTTATCCCGACGTGCGCGACGCCTGGACGAACACCACTTCGATGCTGTATCGCTGGCGCATGTTCAACAGCCTGATGGAAGGCGCATATTACAGCACATCGAGTAACACGGGCGTACAGGTGGACAACAACGCGTTGATCAACTCGATGGGCGGAGCGAACACACCGAACACCATTGCCGACTTCTGGATCAACCGGCTGCTGGGCCGACCGATGGACGACCCGGCGCATCGTGCCGAGGTGGTCAGGATGATGCAAGGCTGGGACACCGGCAACAACGCTACATCTATCAAGCCTGTCTATACCGATCCGAACGCCGTCATGGCGGCGACCGATATCAGCAACCGGCTGCGGCGCATGATCGCCGTGATCTTGATGTCGCCCGAGTTCCAGTGGAGATGATCGCAAGTCCGGCTCCCTGCTCCCGACGCCCTCACTTGACCGGAAGTCGGGAGTGGGAGTGGGTCATAGGAAACACACAGCATGGCATTCACACAAAAACTCACCCGACGCAGTTTCATGATGGGTTGCTCGGCGGCGATCGCTGCGCTGGCCGGCTCCCGAATTACCAACATGGCATTCTCCATCGGCGAGGAAGTCGCCGAAGCCATCATCGTGGTGTTCCTGCGCGGCGGCTGGGACGCGCTCAACGTCGTGCCGCCTATTGCTGTGGGGCCGGATCGCGGGTTCTACGAAGCAGCCCGTCCAACGCTCAAGCTGCCCACCAGCGGCCTCAACTCGACCTACGACCTCGACGGCTTCTTCGGGCTGCATCCGTCCATGGCACCCTTGGTCAGCCTATTCCAGGCACAAAGGTTGGCCATCGTGCACGCCGCCGGCCTCACTTACGATACGCGCAGCCACTTCGACGCGATGCAGTATATGGAGACGGCGACGCTCGGCTCCAAGAACGGCACCGGTTGGTTAACCCGCTTCCTAGAGACGTTGGCGCTGCCGGCCAGCGCAGTGATGCCTGCGCTCGCCTCGGGCTCGTCGCGGCCCGCTTCGCTCGTTGGCTACCCGGCCATCGCCATGTCCAGCCCCGGCACGTTCAGCTTGGGCGGCAACGCACAGTATCGCGGCCAGCAGATGAACGCGCTGCGCAGTATGTACGGCTCCGCCGCCGACTGGCTAGACCGCGCCGGCTTGGAGACGATCCAAGCGATTGACGTCATCCAGAGCAAGAACATCGGGAATTACACGCCGGCGAACGGCGCACAGTACCCCCAGGGTGGGTTCGGCAACAACCTCAAGCTGATCGCGCAAATGATCAAAGCCGGTGTCGGGCTGAGGGCAGCTACGATAGACCTGGGCGGCTGGGACACGCATGAGAACCAGGGCGCAGCACCGAATACCTACATGGGCACGCTGCTGAATACGCTTGCGCGCGGGCTGGAGGCGTTCCACACCGACCTCGAAGCGTGCGCCGGGCAGCCCGACTTCAACGCTCGCACGACGGTGGTGGTGATGAGCGAATTTGGCCGGCGGCTGCGCGAGAACGCCAACGCCGGCACCGACCACGGCCACGGTAGCGTGATGCTGGTGATGGGCAAAATGGTGAAGGGCGGCAAGGTGTATGGCCGATGGCCGGGCCTGGCCAATGACCAGCTCTACCAGCGTGCCGATTTGGCCATCACCACCGACTACCGCCGCGTGCTGAGCGAAATCCTGCGGGTGCGCATGGCCCGCACCGAGGCGCATCTGGCCAGCATCTTCCCGGGTTATACGCCCCAGCCTGACTTGGGCTTGATGCACCCCGCCGGTGCTGCGCCGGCAGCGAGCTGCTTGGTGTCGCGACCCGTGTATTTGCCTTTGATCCGCAGATCATGAGCAGTGAATGGAGTAGCCAGTGATGGAAATCGTGAAACACAACTCGCCTGGGGCGGCACGATACAGAACAATGGGCGAGGGTGAAGCCGATGGGTGGCGAGCGATGCAAGGCAGTGATGGCCCGCCGCCGATGCCCGCGCCGGTGAACGACGGGTTTTTCGTGCCCGAAGTAGGCGTCGCCCGCGCGGCGAACGCGCCGATGCCGCCGCTGCGGGTGATTGCGCTCACGCGGTTGGCCTTCGGCCCCAGCCTCAACAACAGCGAAGAGTATCCGAACACCGGCAACCCCGACGCCGACTTCGTTGCCTGGGTCAACCAGCAACTCAATCCTGATTTCAACGCAGACACGGGGTGCAACGCGCGCATCACCGCGGCCAATCTGCCCACGCTGAACAAGTCGCTGCCGCAACTGTGGACGGATCACATGCGCAATCCGACGCAGAACCCCAATCTGAAGCGGCACGACCCGGCCGACGACGTGTACATCGCCACGTTCATCCGCGCCACCTATAGCAAGTGGCAGCTGTTCGAGCTGTTGGTGGACTTCTGGCACAATCACTTCAACGTGTATGCCTGGGACTGGTCGTATGCCATGGCCACCTGGGTGCATTACGACCGCGACGTGATCCGTGCTCACGCGCTGGGCAACTTCCGCGCGATGCTGGAGGCCGTGGCCAAGAGCCCGGCCATGTTGTTCTACCTGGACAACTACATCAACACCGTGGCCGGCCCGAACGAAAACTGGGCGCGCGAGCTGTTCGAGCTGCACGCGCTGGGCGCGGAGAACTACGCCGGCGTCGTGCCGCGCGAGTCGGTGCCCGGTTATCCGGCGGCGCCGGTCAAATACTGTGACGGCGACGTGTATGAAGCCACGCGCTGCTTCACCGGCTGGCGCGTGAACGATGAAAAGAAGCAAGGCGATCCGACGTTCAAGGACGATGGCACTTTCCTGTATGACGCCAGCCGGCATGACCGCTTTCAGAAGATCGTGCTGGGCACCAGTTTTCCCGAGACGTGGGCGAACGAAGCGGAGAAGGACGGCCGGGTCGTGCTGGACAAGTTGGCCAGCCATCCGGGCACCGGCCGCTACATCGTGCGCAAGTTGTGGCGGCGCTTCATCGGCGACAGCGCGCCGCGCCCTTACAAGGGGCCGCCGGACGATCCGCCGCCTGCCCCCGGCGTCAATCCGACCCACGACTTCCTCGAGGAATGTGCGGCCTACTGGACCAGCTTGTGGCAAGACCCGCAGCAGATTCGCAAGGTGGTGTTGAAGCTGCTCACCGATCCGAAGTCGCCCTTCAAGACCACGTTCGGCGACAAGATCAAACGGCCGTTCGAAGCCGCGATCAGCATGCTGCGTGCCATCGGCGCCGACTTTCGCCCCGACAAAGAGCACTGGGACTTCGGCTGGATCTACGAGTCCATGGGGCAAGACTTGTTCAGCCGGCGCCCGCCCGATGGCTACCCCGATGTGAAGCAGGCGTGGAACAACACCACATCCATCCTCATGCGCTGGCGCTGGTGCAACTGGGTGATGGAAGAAGGCGTGCCTCAAGACCGCAGCGACATCAAGGTGGATGTGTTCGCGCCGACGATCAACGCCATCAACAGCGGGACGATCAACCGCACGCCCAACAGCGTCGCCGACTGGTGGATTGGTCGGCTCCTCGGCCGTCCGATGATGAGCGCGCAGAGCCGCAAGGCGGTGGTGGACATGCTGGCGCGCGGCGCCAACCCCAGCACCTATTCGCTCTCGGACAACCAACTGCGCGACCGCGTGCCCGACGCCGTGGCGCTCATCTTGATGAGCCCGGACTTCCAGTTGCGATGATGATTGCTCGGCGACCTGACGCCTTGACGACTTGCGAATGACCTGACGACCCCAGAACTCGATCCACGACCCCCAATTCACGATCTGCAACCTCGCCCCACACACTCGACAGGAGTAAACCATGGCATTGACCCGCAAACTGACGCGCCGCTCGTTCATGGTCGGCTGCTCGGCGGCGATTGCTGCGCTGGCCGGCTCGCGCATCACCCACCTGGCCTTCGCCAGCCCGAACGCGCCCGATGCAACCAACGGCGAGATCGTCGTAGTGGTCTTCCTGCGCGGCGGCATAGACGGCATCAACGTCGTCGTGCCCATCGGCGGCAGCAGCAACGACCGCTACTACTACGAAGCCGACCTGCGCAAGAACCTTCGGATTCCGAGCAGCGGCCAATACAAAGCCCTGCCGATCGGCAGCCTGACCAACCCGAGCACCGGCCAAACGACCGAGTTCGGCTTCAACCCGGCACTCGCGCCGCTGCAGGGTTTGTATCAATCCGGCTACCTGGGCGTGGTGCACGCCACCGGCCTAACCAGCAACAACCGCAGCCACTTCGACTCGATGCAGTTCATGGAGACCGGCACGCCGGACGTGAAGACGACCGGCAGCGGCTGGCTGGCGCGGCACTTGAACACGCTGAACATGGGCGTGGCCCAGTTCCCCGCGCTCTCCGCCGGCAGCGGTCTGGCGATGTCGCTGGCCGGCAGGCAAGACGCGATCGCGCTGACCAGTCCGGGCAGCCTGAACTTGTATACATGGGGCGAATATGCCAACCTGCAGAAGCAGGCGTTGCGCAACATGTATGGCCTGGATGCTGGCGATCCGGCGCGCATCTGGATTCACGAAGCCGGCGAGAACGCGCTCAACGCGCTCGACATCGTCGGCACGGGTGACTACGCGCCCGCGCCCGGCGTATCGTACCCACCCCACAACAGCTTCAGCGAGAGCCTGAAAACCGTGGCGCAGATGATCAAGATGGACGTGGGGCTGCGCGCCGCGACGGTGGACCTCGGCGGCTGGGACACCCACGAGAACCAGCAGTACCCCTGGGACAAAAATGGCGTCGGCGGGTATTTCTACGACCTCCTCAACTTGATGGCGCGCGGCCTATTGGCGTTCTTCCAGGACCTGGGCGCATACACCCGGCGCACTACCATCGTCGTGATGAGCGAGTTCGGGCGCACATTGCGCGAAAACGCCAATAACGGCACCGACCACGGCCACGGCAACATCATGCTGGTGATGGGCGGGGGCATCAACGGCGGCAAGATCTACGGTACGTGGCCGGGCCTGGCCGGCGACCAGCTCTTCGACGGGCGCGACCTGCGGATCACCACCGACTACCGCCACGTGCTCAGCGAGCTGCTGGTAACGCGGCTGGGGAACAAGGTCGAGAACCTATCCACCATCTTTCCGAATGGATACACGCCTCCGGCCCAGTGGATGGGTATTGCGCGCGAGCCGGCACGCAGTTATACTTTTAGCGTCACTTACTTGCCGGCCGTCATGAGGCCCTAACCGTGCTTACTGACGCTTGCGGCGGGGCGGAGACGCCTCCCCCTCGCCTCCGTTCCGCCGCAAGTCCCCCCTCAAAGTTTGAGCGCAATGTGCCCATTTATTGTTGAGCTTGGGCTCGCGTTGGCGCGGTCAGGTTTGTGCGCCCAGAAACTGCAACGTCTGCTCCAGCGTGGGCGCGCCGGCTTGCCCGCCGCTTTGGGTTGCTTTTAGCGCCGCGGCTGCCGAGGCGAAGCGAATGCGGGCTGCCGCCGACATGCCCTTCGCCAGCGCTGCACAATATGCGCCGTGGAACACATCCCCGCAGCCGGTGGTATCTACCACCTCGACGCGGAAGGCCGGCTGATGATGTACCGTCTGACCATCGTCACTGAAAAAGCACCCGTCTTCTCCGCAGGTGACGGCGACGAGCGCGCGGCCAGATGCCCACAGTCGGCGGGTGGCCTCCTGGGGTGAGTCGGCTCCGGTGAGCGTCTGCGCGAACTCCCAGCTCATCACGACGTGATTCACCAGTGCCAGCAGCTCGCGGCAGCCGGGCAGGTCGCGTTCCACGTCGGAGACGACCGGGATGCCGGCCTCGCGCGCGATCCGCGCCGCGCGGATCATGCCCTCGACGCCGACGTGATCCACGAACAGCACACGCGCGCTGCGAATGACGGCATCCGAGGGCAGGGTGGGGTGAGCGCCGCACTGCGCCGGATGTTCGGGGAAGATGTTTCGGGTGCCGCGGTCGGTACCGACGATGATCGTCGAGCGAATCGGGCCGGCGTCGTCGCGGGTAACCAAATGCGAAAGGTCAATCCCCTCGCGGCGCAGCGTCTGGGCGACGAACTGCGAGGCGTCGTCGTGGCCGAGCATGCCGGCATAGGCGCAGCGCGCACCTAGCCGCGACGCTGCTACGAGCGCGGTGGCCGTCAGCCCGCCGCATTGTCGCTCGCTGCGCAGCACATATGACTTGACGTTGGGCGGCGGATAGGCCGGCACGTAGATCAGGTGATCTACCGCTGTCGCGCCCAGGCCGAGGATGTCTATCATGATGGTTGCTGGTCGCTGGTGATTGGTCGCCGGTCAGAAGATCAGCAAGTCATCCAACCTCAAACCTCCAACCTCAAATCACCGTTTACTAACCAACCTCCCCGAATACGCCCCCCGCAGATCCGCCGCGCGGATTTCGATCAACTCACGCACGCCGCGCAGGCTATCCTTCAACAGGTTCACGCGCCGCGAGTGCCGGTAGTCCCATTCCACCGGCACCTCTTTGACGCGATAGCCGAGCCGCTGCGCGACGAACAGCACTTCCACGTCGAAGCCGGCGGTCACCGTCGCGCCGTGCACCTCCGCCTGGTTGGCGAATTTGTAGAGGTGAAGGTGATCGAGGATCGGCGTGATCGTGCTGCCGCGAAACGACTTGAAGCCGCACTGTGTATCGGTAATGTCCTTGAAGCCCAGGATGAGATTGCGCAGCAGGATTTGGCTGCGCGACATGAGCTTGCGCCACAGCGGGGCGTTGCGCCGGTAGGTGCCGCGCGAGCCGATCACCACGTCGTAGCCGCGCGCATACCAGGGCAACAGCTTGTCCGTCTCTCGGATCGGCGTGGCCTGGTCCATGTCGGTAAACAACACGATCTCGCCGCTTGCAGCGCGCAGGCCGGTCGCCACGGTGAAGGCCTTGCCGCGGTGTGGGTTGCGAATGAGGCGGAAGTTGCGATGCTGTGCCGCAAAGTCTTCGGCGAGCGCTGCCGTCTCGTCGGCGCTGCCGTCGTCAACGACGATGACCTCGTAGGCGTAGGGCTGGATGGAGAGGTAATCGTACACAGAAGTCAGCGATCCTGATCGAATGTTGGCAGCTTCGTTGTAGGCAGGGATGACGACGGATAGATAAATGCTCACTGATGCAACTTCCCCTCAAGGCGCAGACACCTTAATTGCCTCACATCCACCTTGCGTTGTTCGTCGTTTGACCTGGCCGGCCCGCGATCGGGGTTCACTCCCCCGTCATCTCGACGACAGCGCCGATGCAGGCTTCGATCGTCCGCTCCAGGCAGCCGGCCGCATAGGGCGTTTGCCACACCTGATACTGGTCGCGCGCATACATCTCGCGCGGCGGTAGATAGGCATAGCCGCCGTTGGTGATGTTCAATACGGCGATCGTCCGATTGGGGAAGCGCCGGCGCAACTCGATCTGCAGATGCGAGTAGGCCTCGTTGGGGTTGGCAATGAGCAGCGCATCGCCCATGCACCAGACCCAGATCGGAGTCAATGTGCTTGCGCCGTCGCCTATGGCTCGACGCAGCCGATGTCGCCGGCGCAGCCGCTCGATCATGAACGGTTCGTTCGTCGTTGCGAGCTGCGCTTCGATCTCCGCCAGCGAGGGAAGCTCGGGTTTCAATGGAATTTCAACCGCCAGCATCCGGGCATCGAGGCGATGCGAAGGTGCGGCGGTTTCGTGCGTCCAGGTGGCCAGCGGCGCGCCGGATTCGACGACGCCGGCGTAGCGCAACCGCCGCTTCGTTGGCAGCATGCGCTCTAGAACCGACAGCGCAGCAAAGCCGAGCGCACGGCCGTTTTTATCGGCGATGGCGATATCGGCCGTATATTCCTCCATCGGCGCCAACTCGCCCGAGGCGCCTTGAAGGAACAAGCATGGCGCACCGTTGGTGTGCGCCTCGACCACTTCGCGCATCGCGCCGACGAAGTCGGGCGAGATCAACGTGTTCTGCCAGGCCAGCGTGACCGGGTGCATGGCGTAGTTCACCAGCGTCGCAATGGTCTGGCCGCCGGCAGTGACTCGGCCGATCAGCAGCGTGTCGTCGGCGGGCACGGCCGGATTGAAACCACAGACGATGCGGTCAGCATCCGGATCGGGCAGATCGCGGTTGTACGCCAGCACACATTTGCCGTAAGCCCAGTCGAGCACGGCCGGCGCGGCGCGCCGCACTGCTTCGCGCGCAGCCTCGATGCACATCGCTTTCAGGTGATCGAGATATGGGCCGACCAGATGCCCACCCGGTCGGTCGGCATCCTCGCGACAGATGCTCGGGCCGGCGTGGGTGTGGGTAAGGTGCAGCAGCACGTGGCTTTCGTCCACGCCGAGTGCGTCCAGGATGGCGCTGCGCACCTCCCACTCGTCCTCGCGCGTGCGCCACCAGCCTAGGTCGAGCGAGAGCAAGACGAGCGGCTGTGCGTCGCCCCCATCGCGCTCGAGCGCCAGCGCAGTGAGCGTGAGCGGGCGATGGATGCCGGTCGCGACCTCACCCGTCGCCGCGCCCCAGTTGCGGTTGTAAATGCCAATGGGCGGGGTGATGTCGCGCCGGGCGACGCCAATGAGGCTGGCGAAGCTGGAATGGGCGTAGGTTGTGGGGATCACGCTTTGACCAGCCGGGCAAACCGCCGCTTGCCGACTTGTAGGATCTGTGGCGGCGCGGGTGTTTCGTTCGCGTCGGATACCGTGCGCCCGTCGAGATACACGCCGCCGCCGGCGATCAACCGCCTGGCCTCGCCCTTGGATGCGGCGAACTTGAGCGCAACGATCACGTCCACGACATTCATGCCGTCGCTCACGGCGAAATCCGGCATCTCGTCGGGCAACCCCTTCTTTTGGAAGACCGAGACGAAGTGCGCCTCGGCGCGCTCGGCGGCCTGCGGGTCGTGGAAGATGCTGACGATCTCACGCGCCAGCTCCATCTTCACGTCGCGCGGGTTCACGCCGCCGGCCAGCCGGCGCTTGACGTCCTCGACCCTCGCCGGCGTATAGCGCGTGGCCAACTCGAAGTAGGGGATGAGCGCGCTATCGGGGATGGACATCACCTTGCCATACATGTCCTCCGGCGGGGCCAGGATGGGGATGTGGTTGCCCAGCGACTTGGACATTTTCACCACGCCGTCGGTGCCGGGCAAGATGCCCAAGATGATGCCGATCTGCGGCCGCTGGCCCATCGCCTCTTGCAGCTTACGGCCGGCGGTGATGATATTGAACAATTGGTCGCTGCCGCCCACTTGCACGTCGGTCTCCAGCGCGACGGCGTCGTAGGCTTGCATCAGCGCGTAGAACGTCTCGTGCAGGTAGATCGGCTCGCCCTTCTCCAGCCGCAGGGCGAAGTTCTCACGCGTCATGAACTGTTGCACGGTGAAGTTTTGCGCGATCTGGATCACGTCCAGGAAGGATAGCTTGCTCAGCCATTCGGCGTTGTAGCGCACGCGGGTCTTATTGCGGTCGAGGATCTTGAACGCTTGCTCGGCGTAGGTGCGCGCGTTCACTTCCACCTGCTCGGCGGTGAGCATGGGGCGCAACCGGTCTTTGTCCGATGGGTCGCCCAGTAGACTGGTGTAGTTGCCGATCAAGAAGGTCACCTCGTGCCCCAGCTCCTGGAACTGGCGCAGCTTGCGCATCGGAATGGTATGGCCAAGGTGCAAGTCGCTGGTGCGCGGGTCGAAGCCGCAGTACACGCGCAGCGGCCGGCCTTCCTGTAGCCGCTCGCGTAGCTCGGCGGCCATGTTGCGCGCCAGCGTCTCATCGCCGTAGTTGGTGCCCTGCATTAGCAGCGCGACTTGTTCATCCAGCGAGAGCGATGTGAGTGACGTTGTCATCACGACGATTATACGAAGCGGGTCGGGTCGTCGGGTGCATTTCAAAATGGGGGAGCGCGAACTGGCCCGCAGCAGTATTCGCTTCAGTCGCGCTGGGATAAATCCCAGCGCTGACCATACGGGCAAGCCGCGCGCATCCCGCCCCTTTCAGCCCAGGCGTTTACGCCGGGGCGGGTCTACGTCTACCCCTCGTTGGCGAATGCACCCGCGTGGTCGGGTAAAACATGGTCAAGCGCGCTGGCCGCAGGCATGAAGCCTGCGCCTACCGATCAGGCGAACGCTCCGAAATACTCGGCGAAGAATCGTTCGGCGTCCACGGTCATGGCGACTTCATGCCGGCCCTGCGCGCTTGGCGACCAGCGCGTGACGGCGAAGGCATCCGGCTCGTGCAATTCAACGCGTACTTCGCCGCGCTCGAACCCGCAGATGCGCGCATCAAAGATCGTCGTCGCCGCCAGCGGGTCATGGAAGGTGATTTTCTCCGCGCTCTGGAACCATACCTCGGCGAAGTCGAGCACCGGCTGCAGCAGCGGCGCCTGAAAGCGCCGGCGCACTTCCTCGGCGTCCATCGTCACCTGCGTCGTCACGTCCAGGCCGATGCTGCGATGGGCGACGACCGGCGCGCGATAGACGATGGCGGCGGCGTGCGGGTCGCAGTAGACGTTCCACTCCCACTGGCTCCCGCGCCAGTAGCGCGTGTGCGCCGGATCGAACATCCCGCTCATGCTCACCATGCCCTTGAGCAGCGATGGAATCTCTGGGTCGGCTTTGAACAGCAGGGCGATGTTGGTGAGCGGGCCGATGGTGAGCAAGATGACTTCGCCGGCGTGCCGGCGGATGGTTTGGCGCAGAAACTCGATAGCTTCGCCGTGCGGGAAGCGCGATTCATGCGACCAGCGCACCAGCGCATCGGCCTGCGGCGCTTTGGGCTGGTGCGACTCGACCAGCAACGGCTCGGCGGCGCCGGGGTAGATCGGAATGTCCTTGCCGGCGACCTTGCACAACGCGCTGGCCATCATCGCGCGGCGCTCCGGCTCGCCGCTCACCGTGGTGATGCCGAGCAGTGCGCAGTCCGGCTTAGCCAGCAGATACGCCAGGCATACGGCGTCGTCAATGTCCGAGCCGATGTCGGTGTCGAGGAGGAGTTTGATAGACATGGCACGATTGTAGGCTGCGAGTTGCGGGTTGCGGGTTGCAGGTTGCAGGTTACGCGGCAGACCGCGCAACTCTGCCCGGCGATTCAAAGTTATGGGCAACTCAAAACAAAGTCCGCCTTCGGGGACTGAATAGGTTGCGTGCTGAGCGGTCTAAAATGACCGGCGAGTGAGATGGTTTGATTCGCGCGCGGCGGTCATCGGTCTGCTCTTCGTCGCATTCGTCCTGCGCATCGCCAACCTGACCGGCGAGAGCCTGTGGCGCGACGAAGTGGACTCGGTGCGCTTTGCGTTCGATCCGCTGAGCGCGCTCCTCGCCCGATTCACCACGATCGGCTTCAATGGCCCGCTGTATCACCTGATCGTGCGCGGCTGGCTCTCGTTGGCCGGCGTGGGCGATTTTGCGTTGCGCTACCTATCGCTCGTCTGCGGTGTCGTGCTCGTCGCGCTGGTCTATGTCCTGGGGCGGCGCATGTTCGGCGCGCGCGCGGCACCGATCGCCGCTTGGCTGGCAGCCGTCTCGCCGGTGTTGATTTGGTACGCCGGCGAGGGCAAGATGTACTCGCTGCAGCCGATGCTGCTCGCCTTGGCGCTCTACGCGCTCCTGCGCGCCACCGATCCATCGCCCAATCACCATTTACCGAATTCCCAATTACCCGATTGCCGGCTACTCACTTGGTGGGCCATCTTCGTCCTCGCCGTCAGCCTCAGCTTCTACATCCACGTCTTGTCGCCGTTGTTCCTGCCGGTGGCGCTGCTCTTCTTTTTTGCGCAGTGGCCGGCCTCGCGGCGGCACCTCGCCGGCGGCGCGGTCGCCTTCGCGCTGCTCACGCTGCCATACTTACCGCTGTTGGCCTGGCAGGCGCCCGTCCTGCTACGCGGCGGTGACATCGGCCACCGCTTCTACCCGCTCGACCAGATCGCCTGGGTGCTCGCGTCGCAGTGGCTATTCGGCCTGAACGGACACGCCCCGCTACCGCTTCCGGCGACCGGCGAAGCTGTGACGCTTGCCCGCCGGGCCGTGCTCGCGCTCGGCCTGGCGCTCATCGCGTATGGCCTGGTGGTGACCGCACGAAGCGCGTCGAGCGATTCCGGTGAGGCGAAGGCCTTGCGCCTGCAACTGGCGACGCTGGGCTGGCTGGTACTGCCGGCGCTGCTGATCTTTCTGATCTCGCTGCGCATGCCGCTCTTCCTGCCGCGCTACGTGCTGTGGTCGGCGCCGGCGTTCTACCTACTGGCCGGCGTCGGGCTAGGCCGGCTGTTCGCCGGTGGGCACGCCGAGCGCATCGTCGCGCGCGCAGCGCTCGCTGCCGTCAGCCTGGTCAGCCTGGCCGGCGTCGCGGCGCAGATCGTCCACCCGATCCGCCCCGACCTGCGCGGCGCGGTCGCCTACGCGTTGCAGCACGCGCAGCCCGGCGACATGGTCGTCTTCCAGATCCCCTACATGCAGCACAGCTTCGCTTACTACGCCGAGCAGTTCGGCTATTCCCTGGCGCACGTGCAACTGGCCGAAGCGCCGTTCACCAACCATGGCATGTCGCCAGACGATGTCGCGCGGACGATGCGCGCACTGGTTGCGCCGGCGGCGCGGGTCTGGCTATTCGAATCCGAGGCAGCGATGTGGGATCAGCGTGGCCTGGTGCGCCGCTGGTTCGACGAGGCGCTCATGCCGCTCGACCGGCGGACCTTTCGCGGCGTGGAGGTAGGGGTGTATACGGCCAAACCAATCACCCAGCCTGGCGGCTCGAAGTCGCAGGCAACTCAGGGCAAAATCGGACCCCGCGGGCTGGGCATGCCGGTCGCCGAGGGGCGACTTTGCCTTGTATAGCGCGCGATCCCCATCGCTGCGTGTCGCTCACGGCAATCCCGCCAGTTGCTTGGCCGCTGCGTTCGGGACAACATACTGCGCCATCACCCATGCCGTGCCGTCTGCGCCGCCGGCGTAGGCGATGCGCCACCACTGTTTGTCGGGCGAGACGCCCTTGACCTCCAGGCTGGCGCCGTTTTGCACACGGCCCAGGATCGGCGCGTTGGCCGCGGGCGCGGCGCGCACATTCAACCGGCTCCCGCCGGTGTTCACCACCACCTGTGCCGGCGCGCCGACGATACTCTGCGCAGTTGCCGGTGGTTGAGCGGTGGCAGGACTGCCGCCCAGCGCGGCTTGCGCAGCAGCATTCGGCGTCACCACCGAGCTGTGGATATAGGCTAGGCCGCCTTGTGCGCCCTTGAACTCGATCTGCCACCACTGGCGGTCGGCGGTGTAGGCCCGCACCGAAAAGATCGTCCCTTGCGGGGCTGAGGCAAGAATTGCGCCGTTGAAGCTGGGCGCAGCGCGCACATTAGCCGTCGCCGTCTTCACGACCACGCCCGGCGTCGTGGCATTCGCTACAGCCGCCGGTTGCGCACCGAGCGTGGTTGCCGGCGCTTGCGGAGCCGGCGCGCCTCCGACCACCGTCAGCGAAGCGTCGTCCACGTGCACATCGTTATGGATCACCGGATACTCCGCCGTGGTGTCAATGATGACCGCGACGGTGTCGGACGCGGCGGTGGCCTCGACCACGGCTTCGCCCCACGTGTCGTACGGCCGCACCCATGCGCCGCAGACCACAGCCGGGTCGTTCAGGTTGGGCACGATGAAGACCGCGCCGCTGGTGTGGATGCAGGCGCGCGCCTGCAGGCCGCCCGGCTGGCGCGACGAGCTGAGCGGCAGCACGTCGGAGTTCGTGGTGAGCAGGTTTACCCACACGCTGAAGCGCAGCCGCGCACCCGGCGTGACGCCGCGCACGATCTGGTACAGGCCGGCCGAGCGGTTGATCGAGCGGAAGGTGAAGAAGCTGGCGCTGGTCGGGTAGCTGCGCACGCGGTCGGCGGCGATGTCCACCGTCATCACGCGGAACTCCGGCGCGCGGTTGACCAGGTCCTGGTTCAGCTCCTCACCGCTCTTGCACGTCCAGAACGCCATCCACTCGTGCGGAGTGATGGCGTTGTCCTTGGCCCAGCCGGGGGCGCACACGTCGCCGTTGGTCTGCGCCGGCCAGTCGAAGCCGGGGTTCTTCAGCAGGTTCGACCCGCTGCCCTGGGCGCGCGCCGCGCCGGGAACTGCAAGCGCAGCAGCACACAGCGCGGTGCACAGTGCGTAACGCACTGCCCGCGCGCTGCCCTGCCGCCGGTGAAACTTCGCGCCGAGCATGGGTGGAATTATAGGCTCGGCGCGCGTTGTAGGCGCTGCGCGCAGGTGAGGGAGGGGCATTCGCCATCGGGGGTAGACGTATTCGCTAGGCGCGCCTTGCCCCATTCGCGGTATAGATAGGCGTGGAACGGAGGCCGCGCCCGACCATGCAAATTTTGCCCCATGCACGAATGCACCCGGTGACCGGCGAGGAAGACTGACCTGCAGAAAGGTATAATTGCATAAAGCACTTCACAGGTTACCGGCCTGCGCGAAGTGGGTTTGCCTCCCGGTGCGCCCCCGAACCGGAGGCGGCAAGGAGCTGAGTACGCGGACGTGAGCGAAATCAACACCAGCACGGACAACGACGGCGCCCTCCCCATGCCCGAGGCGAACGCCGGGATCATCGAGCCGGCCTCGGCCCTCGGCCGGATTCGCGACGCGGACATTGATCGCGAGATGCGCAGCGCGTATCTCGATTACGCGATGAGCGTGATCGTGTCGCGCGCGCTGCCCGACGCACGCGACGGCCTCAAGCCGGTGCAGCGACGCATCCTTTATGTGATGTACGACACCGGTGCGCGCGCCACAGCGCCCTATCGCAAGAGCGCGCGCGTGGTCGGCGACGTGCTCGGCAAGTATCACCCGCACGGCGACGGCAGCGTGTACGAAGCCTTGGCCCGCATGGCCCAGGACTTCTCCATCCGTTACACGTTGATTGACGGGCAGGGCAACTTCGGCAGCGTGGACGGCGACCCGCCGGCAGCCATGCGCTACACCGAGGCGCGCCTCTCGCGCATCGCCGAAGAGCTGCTGGTTGACCTAGACAAAGACACCGTGGATTGGATGGACAACTTCGACGGCACGCTGCAGGAGCCCAGCGTGTTGCCGTCGGCGTTGCCCAATCTGCTGCTCAACGGCGCGACCGGCATCGCCGTCGGTATGGCCACCAATATCCCGCCGCACAACCTGACCGAGCTGTGCAACGCAGTCGGCTATCTGGTGGACAACTGGGAACGCCTGGACGACGTGTCGGTGGACGACTTGATGCAAATCGTGCCCGGGCCGGACTTCCCCACCGGCGGGCTGATCATCGGGCGCGAGGGCATCGCGGCGGCCTACGCCACCGGCCACGGCCGGCTGGTAATGCGCGGCGTCGCTTCGATCGAGGAGATGCGCGGCGGCCGCCACCAGATCCTCATCACCGAGCTGCCTTATCAGGTGAACAAGGCGGCGCTGATTGAGCGCATCGCCGACCTGGTGCGCGACGGGCGCATCGAGGAGATCAGCGACATCCGCGACGAGAGCGACCGGCGCGGCATGCGCGTGGTGATCGAGCTGCGACGCGGCGCGCAACCGACGCGCGTGTTGAACCGGCTCTACAAGTACACCGCGTTGCAGAGCACCTTCGGCGTGCAGACGCTGGCGTTGGTGGCCGACGAGAACGGCCGGCTACAACCGCGCCTGCTCAGCCTGAAGCGCGCGCTGGTCATCTTCATCGAGCACCGGCGCGAAGTCATCCGCCGGCGCAGCGAATTCGATCTGGCCAAGACCAAGGCGCGTGCGCACATCCTGGAAGGCCTGCGAATTGCACTGAACTTCCTCGACGAAGTCATTCGCATCATCCGCAACGCGCCCGATGCCGAGACGGCTAAGGCGCAATTGGTCGCGCAGCTCA